>CANQUG010000010.1 GCA_947626985.1 uncultured Lachnospiraceae bacterium
ATCCTCGAAACCTTTACACTTTTCTTAATAACATTAAATTTTAGCATGTTACCAACGTGTTTACAAACACTATTTGTCTATTTTTATCATAGGGGAGGAAACCAATGACTGAAGAAGGAAAACTCTGGCTCTTTGATCTGGCACATGGAAATCTTAACGATACTGAGCAGGTGCTCAAGGGTTTTGTGAAATACTACGTCCTGCAGGGACGCGGGATCGGAAATGTTCAGGACGATATCGTATTCCATACGTCATACGGTGTAGAAGGCGTCCGGAAGGCAATTGAGACTCTCAAGTCTGTCCTTATGTCCTTTGCAGGCGTGGATCCCCAATAACCGTTTCATCTTATCGGATCATAGGTTGACCGGCTCGATACCGGATCCGCCGGTCAGCCTGACATTTTGGGGCACTGTCCTTTTCCCTTCGGGTCAGGTGGGCCTGTATCGGTCCATTTTGGGATCCGGGCAGTGCTCTTTCCTCCATTTGTCCTGGTGACCTGTATTTTCCTGATATGGGCACCGGATCCGAGATCGGATCGATGCTCCGGTCAGGCTGTCGGCGCGGCCGTTCCTTTCGGCACGACAATGTTACACCCAGGGATGCCCTTCCGGTGCGGCAACGTCACACTCTGAAGCGCCTTCCGTCATCAGGCCTTCTGTCGCCGACGATGCTGCACCCAGGGAGCGCCTCTGCGCGGCGAAATCGGTTTTTCTTCGGGTGCCGCGCCGGAGGCGCTCCCTTAGGCAGCGTCGTCGGCGGCGCCGGGTCCCATTGGGGCGGTGGGGCGCGCCGACAGCGTACATTCTGAATATCTGTCGTCCGCACGGACGGCCGGTAAATATAATATGGCCTTTTCCGTCCTTGCGCGGATCATGGCCGGTAAGGAGGTTCTTATGAACAGAATGAAGATCCTGGTAACTTTTGCCCAGACCTGGAAGATGGATAACGGGAACACGGGCATGACACTCAATTACTTCCTTTTTGGGGAGCAGGGCGAGCTTATGGAGCCCATGATCGATTATACCGGGGGTCCTGTAGGACAACAGCGCGCAAAATGTTCCCTTGATATCGGAATGCGCAAGAAAATCACTTATGTCCCTGGTATCTATGACGCGGAAATGACGTTTAAGGTTGGCAGCGACGGTAAGCCGGTCCTGACTGTTGCAGACCTGGAGTTCCTTACCAAAGCCGAAGTCGTAGCCCTTCCCATTGATGAGTAGAGGTGAAGCCCATGGATGGCATGGAGGTTTTTTATGCTTTTGATAGTGAAGGGGATGCGGGGCTTTCTGATGGTGATGATATCGCTGCGGATGAACAGGTTTCTCCGGATCCTGGACAGGTTTCTCCGGATCCTGGGCAGGATCCCGTTCCTGATCAGCCTGGGGATAATCATAGTGAAGTCTTTACATCTTACGGTGAGCCTGGCGGCGGGTATGCTCCCGGATTTTATCCGCTGGGTGCGGAGATCGTGGAACGTCTGGATGTCATTTCGGAGCTCCTTCAGGATACTCATGTGGTTACGGAAATGACGGATCCGCAGGAGGTTGCGGAGCTCTCCCCGATGCCTTCTCCTACGGAGGATCCGGTGCTGCAGGAGCTTCAAGCACTCCGGAAGCTGCAGGAGGATCAGAGCACCATCCTGGGAGACATGTCCGGTGATGTGTACATGCTCCGGCGTCCGATGAACAATATCAACAATGCCATACTTGTGGTAACCGTGGGTATCGGGATCCTGATCGGCGTCAAGCTCATGTCGATCCTGTCCATGTACCTGAGGCATTAAGGAGGGCTTATGGGATTCAGTGATGGTTATGAGATTCTCCCGGCCGTTCCTGCCGACGGGCCCGGGTTGGAAGATGGGTCCCCGCAGCTTCTGGAACCTGTGGGAACAGAAAACGCAGAGAAAGAAGAGAGCTTCTCCGATGGAGAAGATGAAGGAATGCCGGTTGCCTCAAAAACTGAAGCAACTGTCGCGATCGCCATAGAAGATTATGGCAGGTTCATGGTTGGATCGATGTCGGTCGGCGTGCTCACTGGCGCCATTTTCATGATAGTGGGGCTTGCTGTACTTGGCATCGTGAAGATATTTAAAAAAATCTAAAGGAGGTCTTATTCATGAGGTACGAAATCTTAAAAAGGGTCAGTGGAAGGTTCAAGCTGGCGGCATTCACACTGCTCGTATTCATCACTTCCGCGGTTCCCGTATTCGCGGCAGATGAGAACCTTACCGCCATTGAGACTGCTCTGACAACATCTTTTACCAAAGTTGGCACGAGCATGACGAGCATCATCTCTAAAGTCATCCCCATCGCGCTTCCGATCATCGCGGCTGTGATGGTGGTAGTCTTCGGCATCAAGGTCTTCAAACGTATCACCAATAAAGCCTGACGTTTCCGGCCTGGTGTTTTTGTGGGGGCGTCCGCGCCCCCCTCTTTCATTTGTGGAGGTATGCATGAAAAAGCGCAGGAAACTTTTTCAAACATTGTTTGCCCTGGCTATGGCTTTCTTTATCGCAGTGGGTTCTTTCTTCGGGCGCGTGGTGTCCGTTCCGGCGGCGGCCGTGGAGGGCCCTCTGGGCCTTGCCCTGTCCATCGGTGAGATCGTCTGGAACCTTTATTCTTCCGCGGGCCTTACGATCTGTGAACCGAGTATCGTGAATGACAGCATTTTTGACATGTCCCTGCAGAGCTGCATCGACAAGGGACTGCTGCGCCCTGTGGACGGTGTCGATATGTCCGGATGGGAGTGGGACGATGTCCTCAATGAAGTGGAACGGATGGCTAACGACGGGGAAAGCAACTTTACGAAGAATAATATCATCCCGGTTTTTGAAAAGATGTCCCCCAGCTCCGGCGGAAGCGGCGGAGGAGGATGGAAGGATAAGCTGAAACAGTGGCTTGCGGCTATCGGTATATCCGCGTCCATTCAGGCCAGCATGGTTGGCGGGATCCAGCCGGTGACGGATGCGCTGACGCAGTGGAGTCAGCCGTATGCGGAATATGGGATGCCTGTTTCTTTATCTTCATCTCCTGCTTTTGATGTTTTAATTTCTGCTCTATCCTCTCAGCCTGATCTAGTTTTAGGTTATTATACAGATGCATATTCAGATGGTCTTTATCGTCATACTAGTTTCAGGTTATTAAATAATCGTTTTTCTTATGCAGTTTTTAGTCCTGTTCGTCATCATTTAGCTTTTATTCGCATTTCTCCAACAAATTCTTATTTTTACTATCATTGTTTTAAACAGCCTGGTGCTGAACCTGAAGTAATTAAGTATTCAAAGATTTCTGATGGTCCTAATTATGTAAACCAAGGATGGGATTTTGATGTGACTGATCGTTATGGACGGCATTATGAGAACGTTTATGTTTATGATATTCCTTATTTTGATAATCAATCTGACGCCTATTCTTATTTAAATTCTCTGCAATCTTCTAATATATCGATTTATTCGCCTGATCTTGTTGGCAAGGATGGAAATCTTCAGAAGGACCAGACGCTCAAGCCGAACATCGATCCGAATAAGAACTGGCAGCCTGCGACACAGGAGCAGATCAACAATTATATCACGAACCAGGGGGATACTATCAATCAGGGGGATGTCGTTAATAATTATAATACTTTCATCGAGGAACACACGCATATCAATGAAACTCCAGTCGCTCCGGAGATGACTCCCGCTCCCGGCGGCGAGCCGAACGTGACCCCTTCCGTTTCTCCTGAGCTTACTCCTCCTGTCACTCCCGCCCTGACTC
This sequence comes from uncultured Lachnospiraceae bacterium, assembly GCA_947626985.1. Classification (GTDB taxonomy): domain Bacteria; phylum Bacillota; class Clostridia; order Lachnospirales; family Lachnospiraceae; genus Blautia_A. The sequence continues at coordinate 3,756 of CANQUG010000010.1, forward strand.
CGCTTCCGGAGGATGATATGAAAAAGTATGCGGTGGATCTGACGAAGGTCTTTCCATTCTGTATCCCTTTTGACCTGGTGCATCTCTTTAATGTACTTAACGCGGAGCCGGTGGCCCCGTCCTTTGAAATCCCGATTGACCTGGAATTTTCCGATCCTTTTACCGGCCGGAAGATGATTGATTATCATGAAAAGTTCGAGCTCAATATGGAGGATTATGACAGTGCCGTGAAGATCTTCCGCGCCTTTCAGATCATAATGTTCATTATCGGACTCATTCTTATTACCAGAAACCTGATAAGGGGGTGATGTGATGCTTGATCTTATGCGGTCCCTGCTGGACAACTTCCTTGACCTGCTCATGGACGTACTGCCGCTTTCCCCGTTCCAGTCCGCCATCGACGCGCTGGAGCAGCTGCCCTATCTTGGGTACCTGAATTATTTTGTCCCTGTCGGGACCTTCCTGCAGATCTCGGCCGCCTGGCTTTCTGCTATTACTCTGTTCTATCTCTATTCTATCTTGATGCGCTGGATCCGGATGATCGGCTGATCCCTGGTCCTGCTTTTGAAGGAGGTTTTATGGTCTATCTTTACAGTGGGACTCCCGGATCCGGGAAGAGCCTGCATGTCGCCGAGAAGCTTTATTACTGGATCCGGGCAGGGAAGCCCGCGATCTGCAACTTTGAGATCAACCTTTCCAGGATCCAGGCAAAGAAAAAGGACTTCCATTACTGGTCCAACATGGAGGTGACTCCCCAGCGGCTGATTGATTTCTCTCGGGAATATTTTGGTCCCTCCAGGGTCAGGGAGGGCTCGATCCTCTGGGTCGTGGATGAGTGCCAGCTGATGTTCAACGCCAGGGAATGGCAGAAGGCCGGCCGGGATTCCTGGCTTTCCTTCTTTACGATGCACCGGCATTTCGGCTATGACATCATCCTTGTCGCGCAGTTTGACCGGATGATCGACCGCCAGATCCGGAGCCTGATCGAATATGAGTATATTCACCGGAAAGTCTCCAACTTTGGCTGGAGAGGAATCTTTCTTTCTACTGCGTTCCTGTCCCGGAAGCTGTTCGTTTCCGTGAAGATCTGGTATCCCCTGGGGGAAAAGGTCGGCTCCGAGTTTTTCCGATGCAGGAAGAAATTTTATTCCCTGTACGATACCTTCCTTCTCCTGGAGGCAAAATGATCCGGACACTTTTATTTTTTTACTGCAGAAAAGTAATAAAGGTATCCAGCCCTTCCGATATCGGGCCGTGACGGACGGCCGGAGAAGGGTGAGGGTCCCCTATCCGGCCGTCCGTTGCGGCCCGATACGGGCTTAACCACATCCTTGTAATACGTGGTCTGAAAATACATGCCAAAAATGGCTGGAAGGCCTGTAAATACTGGGCTGAGGGGCTGTAAAAAAATTTCCCCAAACGGCCTTTTGGGGAAAAACGTCGCGTATTAACGCATGAAAGTGAGGTGGTAGTTTGGATGTTAAAAAACACCTTAATTCGACGAAAGTTTACAAGGAACTAAATGAGGAAAACCGGGAATACTGGTTCTTCTGCAAAGAGAAAAAGTTCCTGCATAACATTGATACGTTTTATTATAGCGCAAAGCTCGAGGAAGATCTCACGGACGACAGTAAGGAAAAAAGTGTCCTGAAGCTGCGTGATTTCTTTGAGAAAAAGAGATCACTGCTTTCCGGTCATTTCGGCGGGAGCATTTCTTTGTATTTTCCCGGCTGTGACAGTAACCTGAACCTTCTGCCCTGCACGTTCGCTCATTACTTTACGATCTGCCTAGAATGCCCGGAGTACTTTGATATCTTTATCGCTCCAGTCGTTCCTCATGATTCTTCCGGCGGTCCTTCGGTCACCTGCGAGATCGTTGTGCAGATCCGTAGCTACATGTTATGGATGTACGGCGTCCATGAGGCCTTTGAGCGGTCCTCCGTCTATGTCCGGAAGATCTGCGATCATTTCGGTCTGCATATCGCGTTTTTCCAGGAGAACCGGATTGATTACTGCTGGCACAGCAATTATCTCAGTAATCCGGAAAAGTTCTTCTCCCCGGAGAATTTTTACAGGATGAGGGTGGACCGTTTCAAGGACGCGCTCTTCCATACGGAAAAATCCGGATCGGAAGATTTTGAGATCGATTACATATCGATGGGGAAGCGTTCCGATAAAGTATTCATCCGGATCTATATGAAGTCAAAGGAAGTCATAGAGCAGAATTACAAGCCCTGGTTTTTTAAGGTGTGGCTGTTTAACGGCCTGATCAGCCGGTATGATTTTTATGTGTATGAGGAATGTTACAAGAAACGCTCCTGGAAATATCTTGATATGGCCCGCCTCCAGTTTTATCTGGAGTATGGATCGGACGTATCTAACCGTGAGACCTGCAGACAACTGATCAGCGGGGAAAGGACCATGGAAGAGGATGTTCTCCGAAGGTTTGCCGATTCCCTGACGCCTAAGGTCCATCTGATCGTCAACGTAGAGTATCAGACCATGAGAAAGCATACAAAAAGCTACCAGCTGGTCCCGTTCCGTGATAACAGCTGCAGGGATAAGGCAAAACGGATCTATGATTATCTTGACAACCGTAAGATCATCGCGGATTACCTGACGCATTATGTGTTCCGCCTGGTGCAGTCATCAGGCGACGGCAATAAATCCCGCAGAGATTACTGTGCATTCTGGCAATTTCTTCGGTCCTGCAAGATGGTCGATGTCAATGTAAAGCAGTCCCAGGTCAGGCTGATCCGGCAGTACTGCAGAAAACTTAACAGTGAAGTGATGAAAAAACGGGCGATCAATGCAGCCGTGGTCTATGGGATCTATACCCGTGGTATTAATGAGGACAGTATCGTACAAGACTGCGTAGAAGCTCTGTGCCAGCTGAATGACAACGATATTCATGAAGCGTTCCAGTATAAAAATAAAAAGGTCCGCCAGTATAACTCTCAGGAACTGGCGGAGACCTATGTCAGTAATGAAACGCATAAATATGAGATCGTTAACGTCGAGACTGGAGAATTTCTCTCCGAAGACAGTTTAACATAAAAAAGAATTTCTGACAATCTTTTTATCTGGAGGTGCTGATATGGATGATATTTTATTAAAAGACGCTTACGAACTTTTTCTGGATGATCGGTGCACATCCTGCGTACAGGAAACAATTGTTTACTATAAAGAAAACCTTATCAGTTTTTTTGCCTATTGTGAGGAATCACTGGGAAAACCTTATCCCTCGATCCTGTGCAGGGAGATCACACGGGATCTATTTGCCGGATATATCCGTCAGCTCCGGGACCGGCCAAAGCTTCGGCGCGGGCAAGAGTTCCCTGTTCCCGGTGAGACTCTCTCCGCTACCAGCGTCCGGACTTACGCGCGCGCGATCCGCTCCTTTTGTTCTTTTTGCTATGATAACGGGTATTGCGATAATTTTACCCGCAAAGTAAAACTGCCGCGTCCTGATCCGCGTAAAGTGATCCCTCTCTACCAGTCGGAAGCCGAAGCCCTGGACCGTTGTTTTGACCTGTCCCGGGAACAGGGCCTTCGCAACTGGTGCATTGTGCATCTGATGCTGGATGCCGGCCTGCGTTCCTCGGAAGTCAGTAAGCTGCGGATCCGCGATCTCCTGTTTGACAAGAATATCCTTACGGTAGCAAATGGGAAAGGGAATAAGACACGGCTGGTGCTCCTGTGCAGGCCGCTTGCCGAAAAGCTGCAGGATTACATTCATACTTATCGCAAGGGGGCTTCCCGATCTTCCTGCGTGCTCCTCAGCCTCCGCACAGGAGAGCCGATCACTACAAACACGATCAAACAGCTGTTGTTTAAGCTGAAATCCGAATCCGGTGTTCCGCGTATCTATCCTCATCTTCTTCGGCATACCTTTGCAACTTCTTATATCTGTGGCGGTGGAAACATTGAAATGCTCCGTCTCCTGTTGGGGCACTACGATTACAGTGTCACGCAGATGTATCTGCATCTGGCTCATCAGTCCAGTCTGCTTCATTCGGATATCTATCGTCTGGATCCGATCTTCTTTCAGAATTACTGACCTGCAGGGCCCTTCCGGGGGCCCTGCTTTTGACTCTCTTTGAGATAAATTTAGAAACCTTAATTTTCCTCACCGGTAAAAAAACACCGCCCTGCTTCTGCAGAGCGGCTTTTCCTGCGCCTTCAGGGGCTCGAACCCTGGACACCCTGATTAAGAGTCAGGTGCTCTACCAACTGAGCTAAAGGCGCATCCTGTATTGTTTTCAGGGAACTTTCTGTTCTCTCTGTTTCCCCTCAACGCAAGTGCTATTATAATAGATAACCCATGGAGTTGTCAACAATTATTTTCATATTTTTTTATTTTTTTCAAAGAAAATTTCAGGGGCAGGGTACCCGGGTTATTTAAAGTTTCAGGGTACAGGGTACCCGAGTCATTTAAAGTTTCAGGGTGAGCAGGGTACCCGGGCCATTTAAGGCCTCAGGGGGCAGAGTACTCGGGTCATTTCTCCTTCTTCCCGGGCGCCATATTATCCAGCAGGCGGCTGAGCTCGCCGGCAGATTTTCTGATTTTGCCCATCTGGCTGCCGAATTTCCGGTGATCGTAACTGAACTGCGTGAGAAACATTTCCCAGCGGGGAGTTTTTTTCTTCATGGGACGCTCCTGATGTCTTTTCGAAAGCTTATATCTCTATCATATGATGCCGCCGGTCAAAATGTCCCGTTTCCGCTGCCGGCCGATGCTCCCAAACCTCCCGTCGGGGATCCGTGCCTTCTGCGGCTGCATACTTCCGCCCGGCCGCACCCGATGTTCCTCCGCCCCTCTATTTCTTCCTTCCCGGAGCGCACACCAGCTTAAAGATCGGATTTCCCCGGGAAGAAAACCTCTCCTCATACTCCGTCATCACATTTCCCTCATTCATCGCCGGATCATGATGAAGGTCAAACGTACAGGCCAGAAGCTTCCACCCGGTCTCCTTTATCTCCTCAAGAGAAAAATCAAAGAGCTCCCGGTTATCCGTCTTGAACTCCACATGTCCTTCCGGAGCAAGAATCCGCTCATATAAGGCCAGGAACCGGCGGGATGTCAGGCGGCGCTTGGCGTATCGGGCCTTGGGCCAGGGGTCGGAAAAATTCAGATAGATCCGCTCCGCCTCCTCCGGGGCAAAAATTTCCGGAAGAAGCCTGGCGTCCGTCCTTACAAACACAAGATTCGGCAGCTCATTTCCCGCTGCGGTCAGTTCCTCCATCTTCTGGACAGCCCGCAGAAGAACGCTGCTGTACATCTCCATTCCCACGTAATTAACGTCAGGATGAATCCTGGCCATATCCATCAAAAACCGTCCCTTGCCCATCCCTACCTCCAGGTGAATCGGCTGCCTCACAGGAAACAGAGCCCCCCAGTCTCCTCTGGCAGCCTGGGGATCCTGAATCACATATCTGCTTTCCGCAATCATGTCCTTTGCGCCCGGTATATTTCTAAGTCTCATAAGCACCCTCCACAGTGATCTGCAATGACCGTGTCAATTTGTCAGTCTTTTTCAAAAATTTTCTTCACTTTTTTCATTTTAACAAAGTCAAGCTTTTTCGTAACATTTTTGTCATAAATTGTAATTTTATGATTTTTAGACAAAACGTTTGTTTCGGAGAATTTTATGTAAACAGGGTTTCCCCAAACTTATCCATGTGGATAATGTGGATAAGTTTGGGGATAAGTCTATTTCCCACAGTTTGCAGACAGGCCTCCATGTGGAAAACTTTTGCACGCCCTTTTGTACAATCCACAAGTTTCGGGCCGATTTGTGCAATCTGCTGAAAATCTCCTTTTTTTCTCCTGTTTCAGACAAAATCCGACAACTTTTGAAGATACTGTTCCGCGGAATGCACCGCATTCGCCCCATCCGCCACGGCGGTAACCACCTGGCGCAGCGCCTTGGTGCGGATATCCCCGGCGGCAAACACTCCGGGAACGCTGGTAATCCCCTCCTCGCCGGCGATCACATAGCCTCCCTCGTCCAGATCCACGTACCCCTTCAGAAAATCCGTACCGGGCGTGATTCCCACCGCAATGAACACACCGTCCGCAGGCAAAAAGCGTTCCTCCCCGGACAAAACATGGCGCAGCCTCACGCCTTCCACCTTCTCTGTGCCCTCAATGGATTCTACAGTGCTGTCCCACACCATCTCTACATTGCCGCAGGCAAAAAGGCTTTCCTGGATCACCCTGTCCGCTCTCAGTTCATGACGGCGGTGGACCAGATATACCTTTCTGCAGATGCGGGAAAGGTAAACCGCATCCTCCGCGGCGGCATTTCCTCCGCCCGCCACAACCACCGTTTTTTCCTTAAAAAACACGCCGTCACAGGCGGCGCAGTAGGACACGCCCATTCCGCCCAGCTCTTCCTCCCCGGGAACCTCCAGCTTTTTGTGAAGGGCGCCGCAGGCCAGAATCAGCGTCCTGGTCCGGTAGGTGTTTTTTTTCGTGTGAATGACTTTCACATCTCCCTCATTTTCAATGGAGCGGATCGTCTCCCGCAGGGGCTGCAGCCCCAGCTTCTCCGCATGGGCAGCCATCGCCTCCCCCAGCTCCATCCCGCCGATTCCCGGCATTCCCGGATAATTATCCACCTCGCCGGTGTCCGCAATCTGCCCGCCGGCCGCAAATTTCTTTTCGAGCCACAAGGTCTTCAGCCGGGCTCTGGACGCATAGATGGCCGCGCAGATTCCTGCGGGACCGGCGCCTGCAATGATCAGATCATAAATTTCCTGCATGATGTTTCCTCCCATCCGCCTGTTTTTCAGTGACGGCGGCCTGTACTTCTCCGGATTTTCCCGTGACATTCATCATCATAGCATAGAATCCTGTTTTTTCCAATAAAATAGTAAAAACCTTCCCCATCTGAAAGGACGCCTATGTTCTCCAATCATCTCAGGGGCAAAAAGCTCTTTCTGAAAGTTCTCGCCTTATGTCTGATACTGACCGCCGGAATCAGTATCGGCTATCTCACCAACCATGTATTCTCAGAGAATGGAAAGTTCGAAGCCTTTACAAAAACAGTCTTTGAGAGCGAGGTCTCCTCCAGCACTCTCACTCTTCACTATTCTCTGGCACACCCGGAAAGACAGCATATTCCCCGTCCGGAGCCTTCCCTTGGCCGGTTGAGCAGCGACTGTGAAACTGCCGCCGCCCTGTGCAGGGAATATGAGGAAAAGCTGAAATCCTTCCGATACGGCAGATTATCCAGGGAAAATCAGCTGACTCTCGATCTTCTGCTCCTCTGTTTTCATACCAGACAGGAAATGAGCGGTCAGCCTCTTCTGGACGAAGTGTTAAGTCCCAGTCTGGGCATTCAGGCCCAGCTGCCCGTGCTTCTGGCGGAATACGCCTTTTATGAAAAACAGGATATCACGGATTACCTGAAGCTTCTCTCGGATGTGAAGCCTTATTTCCAGAGCATTCTCACATTTGAGCAGGAGAAATCCGCCGCTGGGCTGTTTATGAGCGACACCACTCTGGACCGGATCCTCAGTCAGTGCAGAGACTTTATCAAAGATCCGGACGACAACTACATGCTGGATATTTTTGCGGAAAAAATAGAGAAATTCGGCGGTTTTTCCCGGAAGGAACAGGATTCTCTCAACGCCGCCCATAAAAAAATCATCGCGGAGCAGGTCATTCCCGCCTACCAGGAGCTGATCCGGGGTCTGGAAGCCCTCCGGGGCACCGGGAAAAGCAGCCGGGGTCTGGCCGCCTTTCCCGGAGGGAGAACATACTACGAATATCTGCTGAAAAGCCAGGCAGGAACCTACGACTCCGTTCCGGAGATTGAAAAGCGCCTGTCCGCCCAGCTGATGAAAGATACCAAGGAGATCAGCCTGATGCTCCGGGAACAGCCGTCTCTTCTCACAAAGATTGCCTCCTCCGAGGACTTTCCCCTCCAAAAACCGGAGGAGATTCTCACTTCCCTGCAGGAGAAAATTCAGGATGATTTTCCTGTTCTGGTAACGCCGGAATACGAAATCCGCTACGTTCACCCCTCCATGGAGGAATACTTAAGCCCCGCCTTCTATCTCACGCCGCCGCTGGATACCGGAACGCCCAATGTGATCTACATCAATCGCTCCGGCCAGTCCTCCGGTCTGGATCTTTTTACCACGCTGGCCCACGAAGGGTTTCCGGGACATCTGTATCAGACCATCTATTTTGCCAGGCAGAAACCCGGCCGGATACGCTCTCTTTTCAGTTCCGGCGGATATGTGGAGGGATGGGCCACTTATGTAGAATCCTGCGCCTGTCAGTACGCGGCGGATTTTCTGGACGATGCTGCCGCCTCCGATGTGACGAAGCTCTCCTGGCTGAACCGAAGCACCAATCTGTGCATCTGCGCCCTTCTGGACATCGGTATTCATTACAGAGGCTGGAATCGGGAAAGAGCCGCCCAGTTTCTCAATGCCTTCGGCATCCGGAATGAAAGTGTGACCGGGGATATTTATCAGTACATTGTGGAGACCCCGGCCAATTACCTGAAGTACTGCTGGGGATATCTGAACTTTCTGGACCTGCGGACCTCCCAGGAGGAAAAGCTGGGAGAGGATTTCAATTTAAAGGAATTTCACGAGAAGATCCTGAAAATCGGTCCGGTTCCCTTTCCCATTCTGGAAAAATACATAAATATGGATTGGGATTAAAAAGGGAAAGCCTGCAAAGCGCATGAATGCTCTGCAGGCTTTCTCAAAAGAACACGGCTCAGGAAATACCGTATCGCATCCGTCATCCCTTCAATACCGGAACAGACGCTCACTCCAGATAACTCCGGAAAAATTTCCGGAGCTTTACCAGCGCTCCGGTGAGCACTTCCGTCTCCTCGGCGTTCAGGTCCTTCAGAACAGCGAGGATCATCTTATCATGAAAGGCGCGGTGATGATAATAGGCTTTTTCGCCCTTAGGCGACAGAGAGATCAGAACCACGCGGCGGTCCTCCTCGCTTCGCGTGCGAATCACATATCCTTTTTTCACCAGATTATTCACAGCGATGGTGAGAGTTCCCACTGTAACAGAAAGAGCCCTGGCCACCGTGGACATGTTCTTCTTTTCTCCTACGCCTATGGCGTTGAAAATGTGCATGTCATTTACAGAAATATCACTGTACTCCCCGGTGATAAGGGCTTTTTCCTCTATATCCAGAATCTCATTGAACAGTTTTACCAGCACATCGTTCATTATTTCGTAATGATCCATCCGTTTTGTCCCCCATCTCCCTTTCTTCCGACAGTTTTTCTGCTTTTTTGTCATCAGCGCCCTGTTTCTTTTATTATACACTAAAATAATTTGATATACAAAGTATTTTTTACTTTTTCGCCGGGTTTTATCCAGGTTCCGCTTCTGCCGCTCATCTTCCCCGCGACCGGGCTCCGCTCTGTTATCTTCTGCTTGTTTTGACATAAAAAATATACTATAATCTACGTGAAATTCCATTTCACGGAAAATGTCGCTTTATGTCCGAAAAAAGACCGCCGAATGATCGGGGATTAGGAATCTATGAGAAAAAACAATAACAATATACCGCTGAATTACAAAGAAAAAAGCTCTTCCAGAATCAGTCTTCTCTGTTCGGTCATCGTACTGGCCGTGCTGGTGCTGCTGTTTTATGAAATCGATTACGCCACGATCCGCAGGCCCGCCATAGAGGCCGGGGAGGCCGCCCAGAAGGCGCAGGAGGAAAAGGAGACCGCCGCCAGAGAGCCTGTGGTCACCACAGCCTCCATCGTCGCCGTAGGAAACACCTCCTTCTCCGGCTCCGTCATCAATTCCGGAATCACAGAATCCGGAGACTGGAATTACGATCATCTGTTTGCCAATGTACGTCAGAAGATCGAGAGCGCGGACCTGGCCTTCGTCGGTCAGGAGTCTACCATGACCACGGACCATGAGACAGCCATGTACGACGAGGTGACTCCCGCGGAAGTGGGAACCGCCATGGCGAACGCCGGCTTCGACGCCGTGGCCGCCTCCACCAATCATGTGACGGATAACGGCTACGACTACATTCAGGAGACGGTAAATTTCTGGCAGAACAATCATCCGGAGGTCAAAATTCTGGGCGTCCACGACACAAGGTCGGGCGACAGCCGCATTCAGACCTTCGTGGTCAATGATATCACCATCGCCGTACTGAATTATTCCTATGGAATGATTCGGGAAGGAGGACAGCAGAGCTACCGGATCGATACTTTAAGCACCGCCGCAGTGGCGGAGGATCTTCAGACCGCCAGAGAGAACAGCGATTTTGTCATTGTGCTGCCTCACTGGGGAAGCGAACTGGAATCCATGCCCACAGAGTATGAAAAGGAATGGGCGGCATTTTTCCTGAAATACGGAGTGGACGTGGTGATCGGGAGTCATCCCTACGTTCTTCAGCCCTACGGCCGCCTGTCCGACGATTCCGGCAATGAAATGGCGGTGTTTTATTCCCTGGGGAATTTTATCACCTCCCGTCAGTCTCTCTCCCAGGTTCTGGGAGGCATGGCGGAATTTACCCTGGAAAAAACCGTCTCGGAGAGCGGAACCACTCTGCGGGTGGTGTCCCCCCGTCTGGAGCCTCTGGTTATGCATTACAGCGACAGCACAGAGAGCTACGGCTCGTATCTGCTGTCCGATTACACCAGCGATCTGGCAAACGCCCACAGCATTCAGGACAGTTCGGAATTCAGCGTAGAGCAGCTGAAGGAGGAATTTGAAAAAATCATGTCCATAAATGTGACGCCTTCGGAAAAAACCGTCTATATGGATCTGTTCTTCGATACTGCCGGAAGCATGACGGATCAGTACGGAAATCCGGTGGAGGATACGGAATCCGTCACGGCCTCGGATTATTTCCAGCAGGCCGGACAGTCCTCCTGAGGGGAATATCAGGTTTTCTTTCATGGTTTCCCTGCAATCAATTTATTCATTTTTCAGATTTCTGGGCTGTGAATCACTTCCAGAACGCAAAAGTCCCTGAAAATCTCTGTTTTGAGATTCTCAGGGACCTACAAATTGCTTCATCTCACCAATCACAGGAGAGAGAATTTCCAGAATCTATCCAGTTTTCCAATCTTGTATAGAATAATCAGCGGAGCAGAATTAACGATTACTCTACGCATTATTCAATTCTTTCATGAATTCTGCCTTATCATCATACTTGAATACGAAGATATGATTTTGCCTCAGATAAGTTATGAAATCTTCTTCTGTCATCCCGGCTATTTGAGCACAATATCCGATGGAAACGCCATTCTGAGTATTCCTCTTTATTTACAGTGTTTCATAAACCCAGAAGCTTCCTGGCGTTCTCCTCGGTGCGGGAGATCACTTCTTCCGGTGTAATCCCCTTGATCCGGGCGATGGCTTCCGCCACATAAGGCAGATTCTGGGAAGAATTTCGTTTCCCCCGGTAAGGTTCGGGCGCAAGGTAAGGGCTGTCCGTCTCCAGCACCAGCTGAGAGAGCGGGGCGTACTCCACCACTTCCTTCAGCTTCCTGGCATTCTTGAAGGTGACTACCCCGCCGATTCCCAGGTACAGTCCCATGTTCAGGTATTCCTCCGCCATCTCCCTTCCGTAGGAAAAACAGTGGAGAATTCCGCCGTACATGCCTCCCTGGACATACTCTTTTACAATGGCAAGGGTGTCCCGGGCGGCTTCTCTGCTGTGAATCATAAAGGGCAGTTTTTCTTCTCTGGCTATGTCCATCTGAGCCCGGAACACGTTCTGCTGAAGCAGGTGCTCCTCCTCTTCCTTATGCCAGTAATAATCAAGGCCGATTTCCCCTACGGCAACCGCTTTTTCATGGGTTAGAAGGCTGCGGATCTTATCCAGCACCGCATCCGTAACCAGAGGAGCATCATCCGGATGAATCCCTATGGCGCCGTATATAAAGGGATATTTTTCCATCAGCGCCGCCGTACGGTCCAGTCCGTCCACGGAGGCGCACACATTCACAATGGCGCCGATTCCCCCTGACTCCATGGAGGAGAGAAGTGCCTCTCTGTCGCTGTCAAAGGCCTCGTCGTCATAGTGGGCATGAGTCTCAAAGATCATAGGTCAGCTCATCCCCCTCCCGGATTGTTCCCCCTTTGATGACTCTGGTGAACACTCCCTCTCTGGGCATGATGCAGTCGCCCATTTTCTGGAAAATGGCGCAGCCGTGGTGACATTCCTTGCCCACCTGGGTAAGCTCCAGTACCACGTCATTGCAGTAAAATCTGGTGCCCAGGCTTAATCGGGCAAAATCGATGCCCTCCACCACCAGATTTTCTCCGAAGGCGCCGTCCTCCACCTCCGCGCCCCGCTCCCGGAAGGCCCGGATTTTATCCGCGGAGAGCAGGCTGACCTGACGGTGCCATTTGCCGGCATGGGCGTCGTTTTTGATGCCCCAGTCCTCTATAAATTCCGCTTCATGAACGTTCTGTTTCTGTGTTCCCTTTTTTTCACTGATACAGACGGCAAGTACTTTTCCCATAATTACCTCTTTCCGGCGCGCTGCTTCCGCGCATGATACATAAATATTTCTTCAGTATTTTCTCTTCTTCGTGCATGCGGATATTCCTGCACAGACTACTTTTTCTGTACATACGAAGCTTCCTTCAGGACTTCAGTTTCTGCATATATAGGGATTTCTTCGGAACTTCCTTTTCTGCTTATATCAAGATTCCCTTAGAACTTCCACTTCTGCTCATATGAAGATTCCTTCGAAACTCCCATTTCTGCTCATATAGGGATTTCTTCAAAACTCCCGTTTCCGCACACACGGAAATTCCCTGGAAACTCTTTTTCTTACACATATGCGGATTCCCTCGGAATTCCTGTTTCTGCATATATGAGGATTGCTTCGGGATTCCTTCCTCTCTGCATATAAAGATATTTCTCCCAAATGAGCTTCTATTTTCTTGCACAGTCCTTCGCTTCCCCGGTAAGAATCTCGATACCATGGGCCAGCGCGTCTATGATATACTCCAGGCTTTCCCGCACAGCCTTCGGACTGCCGGGAAGATTGATGATCAGCGTCCCCTTCCGGATTCCTGCCGTGGCCCGGCTCAGCATGGCCCGCTTCGTGATAGTCATGCTGTAGGCCCGCATGGCCTCCGGGATGCCCGGAACGCGGCGTTCCAGAATCTCTTCCGTGGCCTCCGGCATCACATCTCTGGGTGAAAAGCCGGTGCCGCCTGTGGTGAGAATCAGCTCCGCCAGATTTTCATCGGCAATCTCCGCCATCCTCCGGGAGAGCATACTTTTTTCATCCGGCAGAATCTCCATGGAAACCACCTCATAGCCTTCCCGTTCCAGGATCTCCCGGATGGCCGGTCCGCTTAAGTCCTCCCGCTCTCCCCGGTATCCGGTATCGCTGGACGTGATAATCGCCGCTCTTTTCATATAATCAACCTCCTATCTGAGACATACACAGCTGTTCCGTATGATCCTTCTTCGCTTTTTCCAGAAAAACATGACCGTCGGGTTTCTCGGATATGGCTTCCAGGATCACCGCCCGAAGCTCCTCATCCGTGCCCCCGCAGCGCAGAACACTGCGCAGATCCCGCCCGGCCGTGTACTGGAGACAGGTCTTCAGATATCCCTGGGACGTCAGCCGAATACGGTTGCACTCGCTGCAGAACTTATGGCTTATGGCGCTGATAAACCCGATTTTTCCCCGAAAGCCTTCTACTGTATAATAATGGCAGGGGCCGTTTCCCAGCCGTTCCCCTTCATAGGGCGTTAATGGTCCAAACTGCTCTGAGAGCAGCCGGATGACCTCCTCCTCCTTCATCCCGTGAAACTCCTGCCCGAGCCCGATGGGCATCATTTCAATGAATCTCACATGGAGAAGATCCTTCTCCGCCAGCGCCGCCACCCCGCAGAGATCCTGCTCCGGAATCCCCAGAGGAACACAGTTCACCTTCAGAGTGATCTCCGGATACTTCAGGGCTTCCCGGATTCCCTCCAGAGTCCCCTGAAGATTTCTTCTCCGGGTGATTTTGTAATAACAGTCTTCATCCAGAGTATCCAGACTGATATTCAGTCCGTCCAGACCGGCGCGGGCCAGCTCCTCCATCTGTTCTCCCAGAAGAATTCCGTTGGTAGTCAGCGTCACCTTTTCTATGCCGGGAATCTCCTTCAGAAGCTTCACCATGGAGGGTATTCCTCCGCGCACCAGAGGCTCCCCTCCCGTAAGCTTGATCTTCCGGATGCCCAGACCGGCCATCACCCGGGCAATGCGGACAAATTCCTCTTCCCGCAGGATCCTGCCGCACTCCACCAGCTGGAGCCCGCCCTCGGGCATGCAGTAGATGCAACGGAGATTACACCGGTCCGTGACCGATATCCGCAGATAATCAATATTTCTTCCACAACGATCTATCATGCTTCCTCAAAACGGAAATGTCCGCTCTTTCCCCCAATCTTTTCCACAAGATGAACGTCTGATATTACCATATGCCTGTCAATGGCCTTGCACATGTCGTATATGGTGAGAAGGGCGATCTGGACGCCGGTGAGGGCCTCCATCTCCACGCCGGTCTTTCCCTCTGTCTTCACGGTACAGACAGCCTGAATGCAGCTTTCCTCCTCATCCAGAGAAAAGTCAACGGAGCATTTGTGTATGGGCAGGGGATGGCAGAGGGGAATCAGCTCCCAGGTACGCTTCACCGCCATAATTCCGGCCACACGGGCCGTCCCCGTCACGTCGCCCTTCGCCACAGTTCCATCCTTCACGGCCTCCATGATCTCCTTCGCCACATGGATCCGCCCCACAGCCACAGCCGTGCGGAACGTGGGATTTTTATGAGACACATCTACCATCACGGCATTGCCGTTCTCGTCCAGATGAGTGAAACCAGCTCCCATCAGCTTCTCCTTTCTCAGATCCTTCAACAATCTTTACAGCTTTTTAAATATTCTAGCAAAATGATGCACGGATTGCTCCGCGCTTTGCGCTCCCGCAATCCTAAAACACATACTCATCCAAACGGCGGAACGCTTCCTTCACCAGAGCCGACGGCACGGCGAGATTCATCCTTATGGCGTATGGACGGTGGAAGGGTCTTCCATCCTGCCAGATCACGCCCACTTCCAGACCGGCCCGGTACAGATCGTCCAGAGTTTTCCCATGCTCTCTGCACCATTCTTCACAGTCCAGATACAGCATGTAGGTTCCCTGGGGCTTCGCAAGACTCACGCCCTTAAAATGGCTGAGAATGTAATCGTAAGCATAATTCACATTTTCCGTGAGAACGTGACGCAGTTCATCCACCCACTCATAGCCCTCCGGCTGGTAGGCGCCTATGAGCGCGTACATGGACAATACGTTCATACTGTTATAATGGGTGAGCCCGGACGCCTTGTTTACTCTGTCCCGCAGCATTTTATTGTAAATAATGTGATAGGATCCGATCAGGCCAGCCAGATTAAAGGTCTTGGAGGGAGCGTAAACCGCCACGGTACGGTTTCTGGCGTCCTCGGAAACGCTCTGGGTGGGAATGTGCTGATATCCTTCCAGAGTCAGGTCCGACCAGATTTCATCGGAGATTACTACGCAGTCATGTTTTTTATAAATTTCCATGGCTTTCTCGATTTCTTCTCTCTCCCACACCCGTCCGCAGGGATTATGAGGCGAGCAGAAAACCGCGCAGTGGATCTTATTCTCTTCAAGCTTCCGGTCCATATCCTCGTAGTCCATGCGCCAGATTCCCTTTTCGTCACGCACCAGATCCGAATGGACGATGGGACGGCCCATACTGGTAATGCAGCCGGTAAATCCAATGTAGGTGGGGGAATGAAGGAGCACTGCCTCGCCGGGAGAGGTGAACGCGGCAATCGCCGAGTTTACGCATCCCAGCACGCCGTTCTCATAGCCGATATGATCCTTCTGAAGATCCGTTACGTGATTGCGCTCCTTCTGCCACCGAATGATCAGGTCAAAATACTCCTCACGGGGTTCGAAATATCCAAAAGCGGGGTGTTTGATCCGCTCGATCATAGCCTCCTGAATCGTGGGGCAGGTGGCAAAATTCATATCCGCAACCCACATGGGAATCACGCTGAAGCCCTCCTTCACCTTCGCCGGAAAGGCGGGCACCATATCCACGGCAATAGCATCCTTCCCCAGACGATCCATTATAGTAGTAAAATCATATTTCATCTCGCTTAATCCTCCTGATGTTCCGGATGTTCATCCTTTCGTTATAAATCTGAAACCGCAAAAGCCTTCCGCCTGTGATACGCCTGCATCACGCAGGCAGAAAGCTTCTCACGCTGTGATCATTATATCATCAAATAAAAGATATGAAAATCCTGTAATTCGTTCAATTCCGATTTTCATCCTCGTCTCTATTCACATGAAAAAACAGCAGTACTTGAAGTATGCCGAAATGAGATTTATAATGTTTTATGATTTCAGTCCTGAATAATGAAAAATACCATAATGTGCGGGACCGCCGCACAGGAAAGAGGAAATTATGAGCAAATTCGTAGAAAAAGCAAAAGAACTGCGGGCCATTACGGAAATTCATTACAACTGCGCACAGGCAGTCATCGTGCCCTTTGCGGAAGAAGTGGGCATAACCCCGGAGCAGGCCTACCGGGTGGCCGCGAATTTCGGCGCCGGCATGAAAATGGGAAGCGTCTGCGGCGCAGTAACCGGAGGACTGATGGTTCTGGGCCTTGCGGGAAAAGACGACCCCGCCATGGCCAACGCCTTCTGCAGAACCATCCGCGACAACCACCATAACTGCCTGGAATGCAGAGATCTTCTGAGGATCAACCACGAACAGGGCAAAGAAAAAAAGCCGCACTGCGACGGCATGGTGTACGAATGCGTGGCGCTGGCAGAGAAAATGATCCATGACGGGGAATGAATCACCCTTCACGGCCATAAATTCTCTGCTGCAGCTCCAGTACTTTTTTATCAATCCGGTAAATTTCGCGATAAGCCTTTTTCGCCGCACCCGGATCATCCCTGACCATAGCATCTAAAGCATGATTCACCCGCTATCAGCACTTTAGACCCGTCAAAGGCAAACCCGTAATGATAAATCTTTTCTTTCGGAATCCCTCTGCCGATCAGCGCTGCGTCATATTGTTTGTCAGCGATCTGCCGGAGCGCCTCCCGCGCAAGATCGGACAAAGCCGCCTTTGAGCTGGCGCTTTTCGCTTTAAATTCCAGAACATAAGCATTGGCGTCCTTTTTTCTCGGTTCCAGAACTACGTCGTACCTTCCCAGTCCGCTCTCCCGATTGGACGTAACCAGATAATCCAGTTGCGCATCGACGATCAGCCCCAGCACAAATCCGTGATAAAACCGCTCCGGCTGGCTGGATGCATCTCCGGTATCAAAATAGCTGAATACGGTGGAAACCATTTCGCTCATATAATCGTTCATATATGCCAGATCATTTGCCAGCATCGCCCGGATAAATTCATTATATCGGACGGAAGGGTTCTTAAACCATCCCCGGATCATTTTCCGAAACATTCGTTTGACTTCAAAATTTGTAAGAGAAAGGCGATAGACCGGCTCATCCGTCCCATCACTTTCGGAAACCGCTTCCACCTTCAGATATCCGGAGGCCAGAAGCAGGCTCCAGATCGCTTCCGTGCTGCCGTCCAGCTGGTCAAATATGATCTCCTCATCCACAGTCGTCTCAATAAACCGGTCTGCAAGCAGATCCTCCATGGCAATCTTCACATCCGAACTGCTCTCCCTGAGCAGCTTTCCGATGAGACCGTTGGAGCTTGTATTCGCCCAGTAGGGCTGGAACCTCCCGGAATCGAGATATTTCGTGATTGACCAGGGATTGTAGATATCCCGGCAGCCTCCGAAACAGAAACCGTCATACCAGAAGCGCACCTTATCCAGGGTGTCTCCCATCCCAAACTGATCAAGGGCCTCTGCAACCTCCTGCTCCGTAAACCCAAAAGCAGCGCGGTATTTTTCTGATGTTGTGGTGACAACCTCAAGATTATTCAGATCAGAAAATATGGATTCCCTGCTGACCCTTGTAATGCCGGTGAGAAGTCCGCGGCATAAATATTCATTCGTCTTAAATGTGGAATTGAACATGCTTCTGACAAGAGCGGTCAGCTGCTCCCAGTATCCATAGACATATGCCTCCTGCAGCGGCGTATCATATTCGTCCAGCAATACAATAACCTTCTGATCATGGTACCGCACCATGTAGGACATCAGTTTTTTCAGCGCGCGGGCAATCGTGTCATCCGTTATTTCTTTCTTTATGTCCTTTTCCACATACTGCCCGAGGGTGTAAAAATCACGCTTTTCCGTTGCGCTCAGTTTATCCCCTTCCAGAAGGTACGCGTGTTTCTGATACACGTCCTGCAGGGTGGAAATCATGCCGTCTCTCGTGTTTTCGAAGTCTGCGCCTTTTATATCCGCAAAGCTCAGGCGGATCACCGGACAGGTTCCCTGAAGTTTACGGTATTTCTCATCCTTCCAGATGGATAATCCCTCAAAAAGGTCGCTTCTTCCCTCATACCTTCCGGAAAAGAAACACTCCAGCAGGCTGAGATTCAGCGTTTTGCCAAAGCGCCGCGGGCGGGTGATCAGCGTAACCACATCTTCATTTTCCCACCACTCTTTTACAAAATCTGTTTTGTCCACATAAAACAGATCTTTTGTTCTGAGCTCCTCAAAGCTCTGCGCACCAATGGAAATCTTCGCCATATTCGCTCACTCCCCCGGCGCTTTCCCTGCGCCTGAATGACTAAGAACTGTTTACAAACAACCATGCAGCGTGCATGGGATATTTCCGAAAAATCCCATGACAGGACGGACTGATTTTTATTTTTCATATAACAATACGCCCTCCTGCTTCACAATTCTTTCAAGGGTATTCTCTTTGGCCCGCTCATCAAAAGACGTTTCATAGCCAACCACGATATCTACGGGACGTTTTCGGATTCCGCGCAGAGACTTATATGCTTTCTGAGACAATTCAATCCTGTTTCCGGCATCATCCGGCACCACAACGTAAAAATCATAGTCACTGTCCTCATTATAAGTATCTTTTGCAAAGGAGCCAAACAGATAGATCCTTTTTGGCATAACTGTCATGCAGATTCTATCTTTGATTGCATTGATCTCATTATTGACCACCCCGTCTCACATTCTCCCTGGCGAATTTGCTTTTTTTCATAGCTTATTCTATAGTATATCAAACAACCGTCGGATTATCTATCAGAAAATAGTATCTTTTCTTTCACTGTTACAAAACAACACTGCAACGGCATGGTGTACGAATGCGCGGTACTGGCAGAGAAAATAATAAAAGAGAATTAAAAAGGGCTGTCGGTAAATGCTGACATGACACAATCTAAGAATGATTTCAGATCATTCATCCATAGATTGTGCTGTCAGGCAATTATCCGACAGCCCGGTATTTTTTCAGCTTCTCTCTCCGTTTTCTCCGGAAGTTTTTTTCAAATTATTTTTCTGCGCCAGCCGCAGCATCCTCATCAGACACAGTCTCCGGCTCCTCATCCGTCTCCGCCGCATCGCTGCCGGTATCCTCTGTGCCTTCGGAGGAAGTATCCTCATTGCCTTCCTCTGCGCCGGCATCCTCACTCTGATCCGCGTCGTCGCCGACAGATGTATCTGCCGCATCGGAAGCATCAGTGCCATCCGTACTCTCGTCAGCTGCAGCATCCCCGGTATCCTCGGCGGCATCTCCGGTCTCATCTGCCTCATCCTCAACTACAGTCTCATCCGCTGACTCTTCATCCGCCGTCTCATCTTCCGCGGTTTCCTCAGCTGCCAGAGTAAACTTATGATTATCCGTCACCTTCAGAGTTTTCAGAACCTTATCCTGAACCTTCACGTCCGCATCCTCCAGCCACTGATCCAGAGTATCGTTATACAGCTCTGTCTCGCGCTCAGAAATAATGGACTCTCTGTGACTCTCTGTCTCTTCCTCATTATACTTCTCGTCCAGACGCACAATATAATAGCTGGAATCCGTCTCGATCACTTCATCCGCCACCTGGCCGTCCTCCAGACCCCGAAGCGCTTCGATCACCTCATCCGGGTAAGAGGAGTCATCGTCTCCGCCCTCATAAGCGGCGAAATGTCCGCTGTACGCGGAAAGGGTGTCGTCCACGGATTTCGCAATCTCGTCCATATCCGCAGTGGGATCCTCTTTCATCTTGTCCAGGATCTCCTGGGCATTGGCCTTCGTTCCCTCGATCTCCTCGGCGGTCAGATTCTCTCCGAGAGCAGAAATACTTACATAGGTAAAGGAAGACTGCTGGGCTTCCTCATCGGAAACCTCCCTGTCCGTATCCGCAATGATGGGATCATAAATTTTTTCGCTGTAGGTGCGGAGCTCCAGAAGCGTCTTCACATCCTCCTCGGTGACGCCCAGGTCCGCGATGGCCTCCTCCGTATTATCCGCCATGAAAGCGGCCGCCGCCTCCGCGATGGCAGACTCCTCGTCCGCTGTGACCTCCACGCCGTAATCTCCGGCCTTCTCCTTCATCAGATACATCCGCTCGATCTGTTCCAGAGAATCGCTCACTACCTGTTCTCCGTAAGTCTCGCCGCTGTCCTCATCCGCCACGGTGTCCCAGATGGCGTAATCCGCGCCGCCCATCATGCTGGCGTACAGGGATTCCGTATAGGCCTGCTGCTGACGCGCGTAAAGGCTCACCAGTCCCAGGGTGATATCCGTACCGTTGACCGTCGCCACGGTCTTCGTTCCATCTAATTTTCCGTTTCCGCAGCCGCTCAGCATCCCTGCTGCCAAAACGCCTGCCAGAGCTGCCGCCGCCGTTCTTTCTGCTATTTTACTGATTCCCGTTTTCATTTCATCCTCCATCATTACGCAACTATTATCCGGATGAAGCGCGCAAAATGCCCCCTCAACCGAATCATTAAATAAGAGTATAATCTTTTTTTGCCTCAAGGGCAAGAAAAATTATCAAAATACCTCATATTTCACATTTTTTTCATGGCTCCGGGGCTCATCCCGCCTGATCCTCCACCAGATTTTCCAGCTGCCGGACAAACTCCGTCAGCACCTCCATCATATTTCCGGCGGGCGTCAGCAGAAATTTCGGCTCCCGCTCCGCTTTAAAGGTCAGTCCTCTCCGGTATCTCTGCAGAATCGCCGGAATCCCCGCAGGATTGATCTGCGCCCGCTCAAAGAGCGTAATCTTCACATTTTTTCCCATCTGTTTGATCTCCGTCACGTAGGCCTGATGGGCGAAGGCCTTCAGCCTGGCCACGGCCAGAAGGTTCATTACCGTCCTGGGAAGCTCCCCGAACCGGTCGATGAGCTCCTCCAGCATATCGTCGTAATCCTGCTGGGACTGAATCCCCGCGATCCTCTTGTAGATATCCAGCTTCTGAACCTCGTTGGCAATATAGGAGTCGGGAATATACGCATCCATATTCAGATCGATGGAAGTCTCGAAATCCTCCATGGCGCGGATTCCCCTGGCCTCCTTCACGGCCTCCCCCAGCATTTTGCAGTACAGATCGTATCCCACAGCATCCATGTGCCCGTGCTGCTCCGCGCCCAGAAGGTTCCCCGCGCCCCTCAGCTCCAGATCCCGCATGGCGATCTTGAACCCGCTGCCCAGATCCGTAAATTCCCTTATGGCGCTGAGACGCTTCTCCGCCGTCTCGTTCAGCATCTTATTTCTGCGGTACATGAGAAAAGCGTAGGCCGTACGGTTGGAACGGCCGATCCTCCCCCGGAGCTGATACAGCTGGGAAAGACCATAACGATCTGAATCGTGGATGATCATGGTATTGACGTTGGAGATATCCAGCCCTGTCTCAATGATGGTGGTGGTCACCAGAACGTCAATATCCCCGTTGATGAAATTGTACATTACCTTTTCCAGCTGCCGCTCCGTCATCTGGCCATGGGCAAAATCCACTCTGGCCTCGGGAACCAGCTTCGCGATCCGCAGGGTCACGTCCGCAATATCATTCACCCGGTTATACACATAATAAATCTGTCCGTCCCTCCGCAGCTCCCGCCGGATGGCCTCCCTCACAGTCTCCTCATCATATTCCATCACGTAGGTCTGAATGGGAAGACGGTCCATGGGCGGCTCCTCCAGCACGCTCATATCCCGGATACCGATAAGACTCATATGCAGCGTGCGGGGAATGGGTGTGGCGGTCAGCGTCAGCACGTCCACATCTCTTTTCAGCTTCTTGATCCTCTCCTTGTGAGTGACACCGAAGCGCTGTTCCTCATCTATGATCAGAAGCCCCAGATTTTTATAGACCACATCTTTGGACAGTATCCTGTGGGTACCGATCACGATATCCACCAGTCCCTTTTTCAGGTCCTCCACAGTCTTTTTCTGCTGGGCAGGGGTGCGGAATCTGCATAACAGATCCACCCGCACGGGAAAATCCTTCATTCTCTGTATAAAGGTATTGTAATGCTGCTGCGCAAGAATGGTGGTGGGAACCAGATACACCACCTGCCGGCTCTCCTGCACCGCCTTGAAGGCCGCGCGGAGAGCCACCTCGGTCTTTCCGTAGCCCACGTCCCCGCAGATCAGGCGGTCCATGATCTTCGGTCCCTCCATGTCCCGCTTGGCGTCCTCGATAGCCGAAAGCTGATCCGCCGTCTCCTCGTAGGGGAACATTTCCTCGAATTCCCTCTGCCACACCGTGTCGGGACCGTATACATACCCCTCCTTGTCCTGCCGGGCGGCGTAAAGCTCCACCAGCTCTCTGGCAATATTCCGCACCGCCTTCTGCACTTTGGACCTGGTCTTGTTCCATTCCGGGCTGCCCAGCCTGTTCAGCTGAGGCGCCCTGGCATTCTCGCTTCCGGAATACTTCTGAAGGGCATCCAGCTGAGTGGCCAGAATATAGAGATTGCTGCCCTCCCGATACTCGATCTTGACATAGTCCTTCACCACATGATCCACTTCCACCTTCTCGATGCCTTTGTATATGCCCAGCCCATGGCGTTCATGAACCACATAATCCCCCACGGAAAGCTCGGAGAAATCCTGAATGCGGCTTCCGGAGTATTCTTTCTTTTTCTTCCTTTTTTTCTGCTCCCGGCCAAAGATATCCGTTTCCGTGATCACCACAAACTTCAGCAGAGGATACTCAAAGCCCTTCCTGGCATGGCCGTAGACCACCATGATCTCTCCCGGCTGGATCTCCCGCTCCGGATCCTCCGTATAAAACGCGGCGAGTCCCTCCTCCTGAAGATCCCCGGCCAGTCTCCCGGCCCTGGTGCGGGAACCGCAGAGAAGAGCCGCCCTGTACCCCTGGCGCTTGTACTGATACAGATCCCTGACCAGAAGCTCGAAGCTTCCGTTGTAGGAGCTGATGGATTTTACCGTCAGGTCAAACCGGCCGGTAAGCTTCCAGTCTCCCTTCTGCATGGGAAGAGCGCAGAGAGCCGCGCATCTGCGCTTATTCAGCCTTCCCCAGAGCGTCCTGTAATCGCACAGCCAGTCCATGGAGAGGGTCGCCGTCCCGTTTTCCTCCCTGTTCCTGCAGCTCTGGCGAAATTCCTCCTCCACCTCCCGGGCACTCTCCGCAAGACGGTTCGGCTCATCCAGGAAAACCAGAGATCTCTCCTCAGGAAAATAATCAAGGAAAGAAACCTGATTCTTCGGACCCACCTGCTCCGCGGCGGGATAAATGGTAATCTCCTTCAGGTTTTCCAGCGAGCGCTGACTCTGGGAATCGAAGGCGCGGATGGAATCGATCTGATCCCCCCACAGCTCCAGACGCCAGGGATTTTCCTCCGTCAGGGAATAGATATCGATAATTCCTCCCCGCACGGAAAACTGACCGGGCATCTCCACCTGGCCCACACGCTCGTAGCCCATGGCTGTCAGACTGGTGATCAGCTTCTCCAGATCGATCTCACTGTCATTTTCGTAGTGAAGAAGACGTTCCCGAATATCCTCCAGCGGCATAAGATAATCCATACATCCGTCTATGCTGGTAACCACCGTGATCTCCTCCCGGGTGAGAAGCGCCTGTATCACCTGCATTCTCTGGCGCAGGAGAAGGTTTCCGTGAATATCCGACTGATAAAACAGCAGATCCTTAGCCGGATAATAGCAGACATTCTCATCATAAAAACGGTAATCCTCGTACAGCTCCCTGGCCCGGCGCTCATCCTCCGCCAGGATCAGACGGCATGGAAAAAGCCCGGAAAGCCCATACATCAGATGAGCCTTCTGGGATTCCATACAACCAGTGATCTGCAGGATACCCTTATCCGCCATGATGCTTCTGCAAATTTCTTCCATCTCTGCCAGATTCTGCAGAGGCTGCAAAAAAGTCTTCATAAAAACCTCATATCTGCTTTTTATTGTATTCGTTCATGGCTATATCCACTCCCCGGGCAAGGATCATCTCCACAGCGTCCCCCGCCCGCCGGATGCTTTCATCTATGATCTTTCTGTCGCTGTCCGTAAAACGGCCCAGCACATGATCCACCAGATCCCAGTCTCTGGGTTTGGCCCCCACACCCACCCGGATGCGGGTGAAGTTCTGGGTCCCCACTTTCTGAATAATGTCCTTCAGGCCGTTGTGTCCGCCGGCGCTTCCCTGTTTGCGGATGCGGAGCTGTCCCGGTTCCAGGTCAATGTCGTCGTAAATGACGATCAGCTCCTTCTCCACATCAATCTTAAAATAATGGGCCATATCCTGTACAGGTCCGCCGCTCAGATTCATGAAGGACAGCGGCTTCATAAAAACGGCCTTCTGCCCGCCCAGGACTCCCCGGCCGTACATCGCGTTAAATTTTACGCCGCTCTGGGGAATATTATGCTTTTCCACCAGGTAATCGATGGTGTCGAATCCCATATTGTGCCTGGTCTTTTCATATTTTTTGCCGGGATTTCCCAGTCCGACGATCAAATACATGGGCTGTCTCCTGTCCTCTGTTTTTTCCCCGTTTTTCCAAAACCGAAAGTTCATGGCTTCCCCGTACTCCCTTAATTGAAGTAAACCATCTCGTCTCCGAGGGGCTCGCAGGGAACGGCGCTGTCCGCATAGAGCACAATGCCTTCTCCCTGATATTCCATTCTCTGTTCAAAGGCCACCCTGGCGGTCACCTCCACCCACTGGCCGGGCTTTAATACGACGCCCTCCGGGCTTTTGCACACATAGCCCAGGAAGGTGGTATCGTCCGCACAGCAGGTCATGGCCAGACGTCCCGGAACAAAGAATCGGCTGCTCATTCCTCTGGGGCGGACAACCCGTCCTTTAAAGCGGACGGTTTTATCCACATAATCGTCGGGATTGTCCATAGCGTCCACGAACCAGATGCCGTAATCCTCAGGAAGGATCTCAATAACCGGCGCGTCTATGTCGAAGGGCATCTCGTCCTGGAATACGTCCATCTCCCCCTCTTCGTCTTCAAAGATAACCTCCGCCCGCTGATTGGCCACCTTGATCCCTCTGCGGTAGGTGGGAAGGGGATCCTCCCTCTTACAGCGATTGAAGACTACCATGTCCGTGTTTCGGACCATATCCATAAAAATGGACTTCATATTGGCCATATAGACCTGGAAGGTGCTGGCGTCCACACAGGTGATCTCCTGCTCGATCCCCCAGCCCTCCGGCTTCTCCATCTGTTCAAATTTACTCACCAGCCACATGCCGTTGTATTCCATGACCACGCGCTCCGGCCGGTGAATGATGTCCATGGCGGTGAGCCGTTCCTTCGTCAGGTCCTCCTCCTTCTCGATGATCTCCACCACGGTATTGCTGAGCTTCAGAGCTTCCATATCATATTCTTCCTCTCCCTCCTCACAGAGGATAAGAAGAGTTTTTCCATCTATATAAAAATAATCCTGCTGAAGAGTGAAGTTCAAAAAAGAGGTCTTGCCGCTCTCCAGAAAACCGCTGATGAGATAAATCGGGACTCTGATCTCCTCGTCCATAATTCTTCCTTTCCGCAGAGCTTATAACCCAAACAGCTCCGCCAGTTTGTCTTCCTTCAGCTGCGCGCCGATCACGCACAGACGGCCGGTGTAATCCGGCGCTCCGTCCCGGATCTCCGTCTCCTCGGGAACCATGTCAAAGTGAACCCAGGTACCGTCCGGAGTGGGAAGCATTCCCTTGGCCCGGAGGATCGTTCCGTACTCCTCGGTGGAGGACAGCTTGTGAAGGATTTCCTCCAGGGATTCCCTGGTATATTTGCGGACGGTTTCACGGCCCCAGCTGGTGAAGATTTCGTCAGCGTGGTGGTGGCCATGGTGGTGGTGATGATCGTGATCATGGCCACATCCGCATTCCTCGTCGTGGTCATGATGGTGCTCATGCTCTTCATCGTGATCGTGATGATGCTCATGGCAGCACTCTTCGTCATGGCCGTGATGATGCTCATGCTCCTCATCGTGATCATGGTGATGCTCGTGCTCCTCGTCATGATCGTGGTGATGTTCATGCTCCTCATCATGGTCATGGTGATGCTCGTGCTTCTCGTCGTGATCATGATGATGCTCATGCTCCTCATCATGGTCATGGTGATGATGATCATGTCCATGCACATGCCCGCACTCCGGGCACACTTCCTCCTCCATCAGCTCCTTCTCCAGAGACACCGGATGTTCCATCACATCCAGGAGCTTCGCTCCCTCCAGCTCCGCGATGGGCGTGGTGATAATCGCCGCCTTCTCATTCATTCCCCGCAGCAGCTCCAGCGTTTCCTGAACCTTCTTTTCATCCGCCACATCCGTACGGCTCATGATGATGGCCCCTGCATACTCTACCTGGTTGTTGAAGAACTCTCCGAAATTCCTCATGTACATTTTGCATTTTTTCGCATCCACAACGGTGGTGTAGCTGTTGAGCACCAGTCCGGTCTCCTCCTGGACATCCTGTACGGCCTTGATCACATCGGAAAGCTTGCCCACGCCGGATGGCTCGATGAGGATCCTGTCCGGATGATATCTCTGGATGACTTCCCGGAGGGACGCGCCGAAATCTCCTACCAGAGAACAGCAGATGCATCCGGAATTCATCTCCCGGATCTCGATCCCCGCTTCCTTCAGAAAACCTCCGTCGATTCCGATCTCCCCGAATTCATTTTCGATCAGAACCACCTGCTGCCCCTGGAGCGCCTCCTTCAGCAGCTTTTTGATCAGAGTGGTCTTGCCCGCTCCTAAAAAACCGGAAATAATGTCAATCTTTGTCATAATTTTTGTTCCTTTCTGTTCAACGCAAATTTGACCAGGAAGAAATCTCCCTGGCATAATACAAACTATATTTTAAGCGGACGGCAGATGGATCCGCCGTTCACTGTAAAATCCGTTTCCTGTTTTCTGGCACATTATACTTCATATTTTACGAAAAAGCAACCTCTTTCGCAACAGCAGCGGCAGGTTCCGGGGAACCTGCCGCATTCGGTACATCGCAATATACCCGATCTATCAAGCTAATTTCAAGGGGTTGATCTTCACGCCCGGGCCCATGGTGGGAGCGATGGTAACGCTCTTTAAGAACTGGCCCTTCACGGTGCTGGGTCTGGCCTTGATAATAGCATCCATCAGCGTCTGGAAGTTGTCGCTCAGCTGTTCCTCGGTAAAGGAAGCCTTTCCGATGGGAACATGGATAATATTCGTCTTGTCAAGACGGTACTCAATCTTACCTGCTTTAATATCATGAACCGCTTTGGTAACATCCATCGTTACAGTTCCGGCCTTGGGGTTGGGCATAAGACCTTTCGGTCCGAGCGTACGGCCCAGACGGCCTACGACGCCCATCATGTCAGGCGTTGCAACAACTACATCGAAATCCAGCCAGCCTTCGTTCTGGATCTTCGGAACCAGTTCCTGGCCGCCCACGTACTCCGCGCCTGCCGCCAGAGCCTCGTCAGCCTTGGCGTCCTTGGCAAATACAAGAACGCGGACCTGTTTGCCGGTACCATGGGGCAGAACGACTGCGCCGCGGATCTGCTGGTCTGCATGACGTCCATCGCAGCCTGTACGGATATGAGCCTCGATGGTCTCGTCAAATTTTGCAGCCGCCAGCTTCTTAACAAGAGAGATGGCGTCTGGGGTATCATATAATGTAGCGCGGTCAACTGCCTTGGCAAGCTCCACGTATTTTTTTCCTCGTTTCATTTCTATAACCTCCTGTGGTAATTGCGGGAATCTCCCTCCCACTTTTTATTTATCATCGTATCTTTCAGTCACTGAGGATCAGTCGGTAACCTCAATTCCCATACTTCTTGCAGTGCCTGCGATCATGCTCATGGCTGCCTCGATGGAAGCCGCGTTCAGATCCTTCATCTTCAGCTGAGCGATCTCCTGAACCTGAGCCTTTGTCACCTTGCCGACCTTGGTCTTGTTGGGTACGCCGGAGCCGGATTTAATATTGGCCGCCTTCTTCAGAAGAACTGCTGCCGGCGGAGTCTTGGTTATGAAGCTGAAACTTCTGTCTGCGTAAACAGTGATCACTACGGGAATGATCATGCCGTCCTGATCCGCTGTTCTGGCATTAAACTCTTTTGTAAACTGAACAATGTTCACACCATGCTGTCCGAGAGCGGGACCAACAGGGGGAGCTGGTGTTGCCTTGCCAGCCGGAATCTGTAATTTAATATATCCTGTTACCTTTTTTGCCATTTTCGGCACCTCCTATGTGGTATTGGCGGGGGTATTTCCCTCCCACGATATTATTTGCGGTCTTCCGGAGCCTGTCCGGAGGATCATTCTGCCTGTTACATCTTTTTCACTTCTGCAAAGCCGATCTCTACCGGTGTCTCGCGGCCGAAGAGTTCAACATTGATGGTGACAACGTGCTTCTGCTCATTAATGGCGGACACAACGCCCACAGTATTTTCCCAGGCTCCGCCAGTCACGATCACGGTATCGCCCTCCTTAAAGTCAATCCTGACCTCTTCCTTCCGGATCCCCAGAGGAAGCATTTCCTGCTCTGTGAGAGGCACCGGCTTGGAACCGGGACCAACGAAGCCCGTCACGCCTCTGGTGTTGCGGACCACATACCAGGTATCGTCATTCATGATCATGTTAAGAAGCACATAGCCCGGAAACATCTTCTTCTGAACCACCCGCTCCGCTCCGTTCTTCATTTCCACTACGTCCTGAAGAGGAACGCGGACTTCCAGGATCTGATCCTCCAGACGTCTGTTCTCAATGGTCTTTTCAATATCGGCCTTTACCTTGTTCTCATACCCGGAATAGGTATGAACAACGTACCATTTCGCTTCTGACATATGAGCACCCTATCCTCGTTATACTAAAAGATTAATGACTTCCAGAATGCCTGCATCCATGATACTGATGATCACAGCGAGGATCACACTGATCACCACCACTGCGACCGTCTGCTTTGCCAATGTTTCCCGGTCCGTCCAGACGATCTTGCGGAACTCCGACTTCACGCCCTCAAACCAGTTTTTCTGCTGGGATTTTCCAGCGTTCTTTTTTCCCTCTGACTTTTCCTGCATAGCCTACCTCGCGATTCCTGTGACTACGATCCCTGTACTGCCGTTCAGAGATTATCTTGTTTCCTTGTGCATAGTGTGCCTGCGGCAGAACTTACAATATTTCTTCGTCTCCAGCCTCTCCGGGTGGTTCTTCTTTTCCTTGGTCATATTGTAGTTTCGCTGTTTGCACTCCGTACATGCTAATGTTATCCTAACGCGCACAACTTCCACCTCCAGTGTTTTCATTTGCATGGTCTTTCCGGCAGAAAGAACAGGGAAAAACGCCTGCCCTTCCCTCCCGCCCGAATGCATCCGTAAACATTTTGGGCATAAAAAAAAGACCTAACTTCCATGTCGCCCATTCAGTTTAGCACAGGAGACTTATGGAAGTCAAGCCCTTTTTTATATTGTCGGCGCCGTTATCCGTTATCCGAATGTGATCCGGTTTATTATCTGATTTGTTATCCGAATGTGATCCGGTTTATTATCTGATTTATTATCCGATTTGTTATCTGATTTGTTATCTGATTTGTTATCCGGACTGCCGTCAGATCTTTATCACATAGACGCGGTTATTTTTGTAGCTGGGACGGCCGCCCACGCCGCTGAGGTCATAGGACATGGAGAAGTAGGTATCCGCCTTGCTGTGAAGGCTCCACTCCGGATCAAATACCCGTCCGTTGATCTCCGCCCAGCCATGTCCTCCGGAGGAGATAACGTACGCTTCATAGCCCACGGCGTTGGCCAGATAGGCGAACACGGCCGCGTAGGAACAGCAGTTGCCCCTGCCCCGGTAGAACATGTCCCCCGCATACAGTCGGTCCCAGTTCTTTACGGGAGAGAAACTGCGCCAGGAGGATTCCCCGTAGGCGGTTTTGGAATAGTTGAAGGCGGCCAGCAGTCTTGCCGTCCTGCTCATGGTCCAGTCCGTGATGCTTTCCACCGCCTTATTGGCCTCGATCATCAGATCCAGCTTTTCCTTAATGTCGCCGGTGATCTTCGCTCTTCCGCTGGCGCTGTTGAGATACACGCCGTTGACTGTTTTTCCCTTCACCATGCTGCCCTTCTTCGCCTTGTCGATGGTGAAAAAATAATAATAGTTTCCAACCTTCTGCCATCCGGTATGCTGCACGCCGGAGGCGTCAAAGTAATACCACTTTTTGCTGATCTTTTTCAGGCCGGTTGCCTTATTTCCATTGGCGTCGTAATAGCAGCATCTTCCTTTCACGGTCTGCCACTGCTTTTTATACGTTTTCGCCGCGGATACAGGCACGCAGAACAGAAGCAGGGCGCACAGCGCCAGCAGCACCGGCCAGACCTTCTTTTTCAGTTTCAGATTCTTCATTGAACTCTCCTCCTTTGTTTTCCGTCTGCCGCAGAAGCCTTTCCCGGTAAAATCCTTTCCGGAAGGGAAAAGCATCCGGGCAGCAACCCTTCACGTTCTAAAAATAATCGTAGCCGCCGTGGATATCCACAACGCTGCCGTTCATGTAGCCATTGGCAAGGATGGCGTAAGCCAGATCCGCCACCTCCTTCGTCTCTCCGAAGCGGTGAAGGGCAATCTTCTTGTTGATGCGGTCATAGCTTTCCCGGCTCCGCCCCTCATGCCAGGCCGTCTGGATAAAGCCCGGAGCAATGGCGTTCACCCTCACCCCAAGAGGTTCCAGTTCCTTCACCAGGGATTTCGCCAGAAAGTGGACGGCGGCCTTGGTCACTCCGTAAACCAGAGAGGAGGAATAGGCCTGATTCCCCGCGTGGGAACCGGTAAGGAGAATGCTTCCTCCCTCCCGCATCAGGGGCCGCAGCTCCCTGATCAGAAACACAGGAACGGAAAGATTGGTATTCACGATCCTGGTCCACTCCTCGAAGGTGTAATCCTCATATCTGGCGTAGGTACTGACTCCCGCATTGCTGACAAGCCAGTCCACATGCCCCGCCTGCTCCCGGATAAACTGAACCAGCTTCAGCATCTTCTCATAGGAGGACATATCCGCGCGCACCGTCGTCACCCGTTCCCGGAGCTCCCCGGGAAGACTCTCCCGAAATTCCTCCGCTCTTTTTTCGTTGCTGCCGTAGCTTACGATCACCTGATCGTCCTTCGCGGAAGCGGCAAGAATTTTCTCCGCGACTGCCCTGCCGATTCCCGAAGTACCGCCTGTAATCACTGAAACCTTTCCCATAATAAGCCCCCTCTATTCCTGAATACCGGCCGGAATGCCGGCAAAAATGATGCCCGGAAAGCACAGAGCACTCTCCGGGATATGCCAGCGGTGCGCCGAAGCTTCTCACAGCTCCAGAAGACGCTCATACACTTCCTTCGGCGCATAGGGCTGCTGATTATGGATCGGTTCCCCCAGACAGGTCTTGGGGTAGGCGTAGGTGCCGCTCTCCATGGTGATCTCCAGCAGTCCGGGTCCCTCCGCCAGAAGGAACCTGCCCGCTCTCTCTAGGCTCTCCCCCGCTTTCAGCTCCATGGCGGGAATCCCGTAGGCCTCCGCCACCCTGCTGAATTCGCAGGAAGAGAATCCGCCCGAGGGGGCCGTCCCCGCGAACAGACCGCCGAAGTAATCTTTCTGAAGATGCTGGATCATGCCCAGAGCCCCGTTATTCATCACGATGATCTTCACCGGCAGCCGTTCTCTCTTCACCCACTGAAGCTCCTGAATATTCATCTGAAGCGCCCCGTCCCCGCAGATGCACGCCACCGGACGGCCGAGAGCATAATAAGCGCCCACAGCCGCGGGGAGGCCGTATCCCATGGCGCCGTGGCCCCCGGAAAACAGCAGCTTCTGTCCCGGAGCGCAGATCAGAGACTGATAGCTCCACACCATGTGCTGGCCCACGTCCACAGCCACCGCTCCCGTGTGTTTCAGATACTCTCCCAGCTGAGCGATCAGCCGGTTGGGCCACCGCTCCGGAGTGCCGTCGTCCACCGCCTCCAGAGCATCTTTAATCTCCCGGCAGACTTCCTCCCACTCCCGGAAGGTTCCGATATGGTCGGAATCCTCTTCACCGAGATACGTTATCACCTCGCAGGCATCCGCGCAGTATTTCTCCTCACCCGCGCCGTTCTCGTGAATGTCCCTCTGAAGGTTGAAGGAATCGATATCGATCCGGAGAATCCGGGCGTTCCCGGCAAATTCATGAACCTTCACTCCGATCTGCCTGGTGCACAGGGAAATCCCGAAGCACAGAAGCAGGTCGCTTTTTGCATTGGCGATCATATTGGCGTAACGATGTCCGTAGGCCCCGCCGATGCAGCCGAAATTCAGGGGTTCCTCCCCGGGCACCGCAGATTTCGCCAGAACGCTGGTGATCACGGGAATCCTGTGTTTCCGGGCAAAACAAAGAAGAGCCTCCTGGCTCTCCGGCCGGTTTACCCCGTTTCCCAGAAGGATCACAGGCCTCCCGGCGGTCTTCAGAGCCTCCAGAACAGCCCGGGCTGCCCGGCGTCCCGCGGCGTTTTCTTCTACGCAATTCTCCTTCCCGGGCACAGCCCCTCCCGCATTTCCGGCAGTATCTGTCTCCCTGCAGGAAGCGCTTTCATCCTTCTCCTCGTCATAAACCGGGTGCTCCACCTCGCCTCTCTGGATATTCATGGGCAGATCGATGAGCACCGGGCCCCGGCGTCCGGACATGGCCGCATGCCAGGCACGGTTCAGCTCCTCCACAATCTGCTCCGGGTCCCGGATCTGCACGCAGTATTTCGTCACCGGCCTGGCCATGGAGACAATATCGATCTCCTGAAAGCCCTGCTGGCGAAGCCCGGAAATCCCGGAGTACTCATAGGTATTCAGCTGGCCTGTGATGAAGATCACAGGCAGAGAATCAAAATACGCGTCGGCCACACCGGAGAGAAGATTCACCGCTCCCGGCCCGCTGGTAGCGTAGGCGCAGGCGCAGCCGTTTTTCGCCTGGGCGTATCCGCAGGCCGCGAAGGAAGCCCCCTGCTCGTTATAGCAGGAATGATTCCTCACATTGGGATTTCTCTCTATGGAGTCCACCAGATGGGCGATCATCGTCCCCTGGTATCCAAAAAAATCGTGAATTCCCTTCTTTTCCAGAAAGGACACTATGTAATCGGTCAGTTTCATCTGCACACCACTTTCTTTACCGGTAATCTTCCGGTCAGGTCACCCGTTTCTTACGCCCGGGCCAGCTCCGTCCTCAGTCTGCCCGCCAGTTCTCCCTGAGCCGTCTCCTCCAGATAGTTCAGATAAAGCTCCATGATATCATCATCCAGCCCGCAGAACTCCCCTTTGTCCATGCACCGCCGGATCCATCTGGTATACGGCCGGAAAACGGCTTCCAGTCTCATATAATCTCCGCACTCATACAGGCTGAAAATATACTCCTTCTTCTGCCGCAGGCCCGTCCTCAGCTCGCTGCCCGTTCCGTACAGCTTGATGTGATCCCAGGCCTCCTCGAAATGATCCCTGGTCCTGCGCATGGGAGTGTCGGTGAGGAACTGTCTCCTCCTGGCATTCAGAAAACGCTTCTGGGAGCCGATCTCCTTCAGGAACTCCCCACAGCCCACTTCCGCGCTGGTCATCACCGTAAAATTATTTCTGTAGACGCCCGGGGAGATCTGTGCGTAATTTTCTCCGAACGCCGTTCTGAGATATTTTTTATAATTCTCCGGAATCAGGAAGGAATGACCCTCCAGCTCCGCATCCCGGACTCCGTCAAAAATGTCCGCCGGATAGGATTTTGTCTCCGTCCGGCTGCTTTTCAGGAGGTAAGCGCCTCCCCGGGGATTCTTCCTGGCCCTCGCAAAGAGTCTGTACAGGCTTTTTCCCACCCGGCCTCTGCCGGCGAGACACAGGACACGCATTCCCATTCCCCATATCATGGATGAGAATTTCCACTCGATGCCGTAGCTGTAGCAGGTTTCCATCCATCCGGTCTCCAGAATATCCAGGATCTTTTCCTTTTTTTCGGAGGCGGGGCCTCCTCTCAGGGGCAGAATATTCACCCCCAGACCGGGATAACGGAAATTTGGGCCCACATGGAGACAGTAACAGGTCGTGTCCGGATTTTCATAGCGAAGATAAAAGCCCGGAAAAAACCTGTGGCTGCACATGGATTCCAGAACCCTCCCGGACATCTGTTTCTTTTTGAAGGCACGGCGGAACCGTTCCATATCCCCCGTCTTCATCACCACGCAGCCTGTGAGCGGATTCTGCGAAAAGGGCCTGTTCATCACGGCCCGCAGGGTAAGCTGGGGGGAAAGAAAGTAGGGAATGCGGTTTTCCCTGCAGATTTTATCGATTTCCATCAGAAGCGAAAATACTTCCTGCTGCTCTTTGTTCAATGCGGTTTCTCCTGTCTGATTCATTCCGGCCGGGGCCTGCGCAGGCGGCGCGGACCCCGGCGGAAGGTTTTCTTCTGGTTCTTCACTCTGAGGCAAATTCCCCGGCCAGCCTCTGGATATCCTCCAGAGTTCCGTATTTGCCAAGCCAATGATCCAGATACCGGGAGGCGTCCGTTTTTCCCGCATAGACGGAAAGCTTTCTGCCGCCGTGGTACCAGTCTCTCATAATGGTTTTCTGAAGCTTCTCCTTCACCTGCAGGGGCAGGGCGAAGGTGAGGGCTTCCAGGTATTTTCCGAAAGCGGTGTCCGTATGGCCCTGCCGGAAGAAAATATCGCCCTGGAGCTTTCTCAGAACTCCCTCATCTTCCCCGGAAGCCTCTCGGCTCTCGCTTTTTTTCAGCAGCTCTTCCAGCTCCTGTCGGCTCCCGGCAGTCTGAATCTCCGCGCCGAAGCGGGCCATGGCGGGACTGCAGCCGGATTTTTCCAGAATCTTCGTCAGCGCCTCCAGGTACAGCGCCTTCCCTTCCCCGTCCTCCGCCGCAGCACATTTCTCATATCCCGACAGAGCTTCCTGCTCCAGCTTATCCAGCTCCTCCTGGGAGCCGGCGCGGGCGATGCGGGGGAAGCGCTCTGCGGCCTGAACCGCCGGATCTTCGGGAAGGAGTCTCCTCCATCGCTTCAGAAGCTCTTCCGCCTCCGTCAGCTTCCCGGCTTCCAGAAGCTCTTCCGCCTGTCTCAGGGCTGCGCCCTTCTCCTCCCTCAGGAATTTATCCAGTTCCAGCTGGACGATCCCGTTGGAGGTGGCGGTCCTGGCCTTTTCGTAGGCGGCAAGGGCTCTGTCTTTCTCCTTCTCCATCCACAGAAGGTCTCCCTCATATTTCAGAAAATATCCGTCCCCGGGGAAACGCTTCCCGGCCTCTCTCAAAAATCCCCATGCCTCGGCGGTATTTCCCTCCGTCCGGGCCCGTTCCATCACGAAACGGCAGCGCAGCTTCAGAAATCCCGGATGGGCGGGATACCTCTCCAGAAGCCGGACGCAGATTTTTTCTGATTCCTCCGGATTTCTGCTCTCATAGAGGCCCACGGCCTTCCGGAATCTGAGAATATCCTTTCTCAGCCTTTTCATCTCCTCATTCAGACCCGAAATCTGTTTCTTCACCTGAAGGAGACGCCAGGCCTTCGCCGCCCTCTCCGTATAGAACAGAGTCAGAACGGCAGTATAGAACACCTCATCCTCCAGCTCTATGAGAATGGGGTGATAAAATCGATAAATATTTACAAAATCCTCCCGTCCCACAAAGGGGGCGCTGCACTGAGCCTGATAATATTTGCTGAAGACATCGCTCAGCTCTCCGAAATCCAGAGCCTCCCTCAGGGCCCTCAGATCCGTATGCTTCCTCTTCATAAGGGCCTTCAGGTCCATCACCACGCATCTGGCGTACAGGCGGAGCCTGTGGCCGCCGATGCGGTGATCCCTTTTCGCCTGAAGGAGCTGCCAGCTTTTGCGCAGCACTGCCTCCCGCCACAGCTTTTTTCCGTCCAGTCCGGGCATGTATTCCTCCCGGAACTCCTCGTACCCCGTACCCTCCACGGTCACGGCCATATGGGAGGTGCGCTCCTCATGGTCCGGAATATAGGACCATTCGTCCCCGTAGTGCCAGATCAGGTAATCGCTGGTCCTGGCGGGAATCATCACCTCCAGATCCTCGAACTTCCCGTACTTCACGGGAAACATCATATCCTTGTCAAAGAGGAACGGACAGCCGCCCCAGCGCATGGCGTACCGGCTGCACTCCTCCTCTTTATAGGAAAACATGATCTTTTCCAGCTTTTTCAGCGTCCGTTCCCTTCCCAGAAGCTTCATGGACAGAAGGTACTTCCAGTACAGGGTCACCGGAATCTCCCACCTGGCGCCGTACACCACGGAAATTCCCACCAGCTCCGAATAGATCATCATATGGGTCCTGTATTTCTCGTACTCCCTGTCGTCGTCCGGTATGGGATCCAGGGTGAGCACGTCGATGATCTCCCCCGCCTTATCGTCGCTGACGATCTGGTGACGGTGGATCACACAGCTGGATGTGTCCGCGTATCTGGGAAAGGTATTGGTAAAATTCCGGGTCACATCCACACACTGAACGGCCCGGTGGGGCGGAAACTCCCGGCCGGAGAGGGCCACGAAGGCGTCCCAGTCCTTTTTGGGCATATAGATATCCACATCGTCGTCCCAGGGCACGAATCCCTCATGACGGACTACTCCGATGAGACTTCCGCCGGCCATCACGTACCGGAGATGATGTTTTTTACAAATGGCATCAATCTCCCGCAGCAGCCGGAGAAGGTGTTTCTGTTTTGACGTCATATTCTGTCCTCTTTTTCTGCTGATCCTGTCTGATCGAACTGTCTCCGGAATCCGGCCTGCGGTCCCGGCCATCAGCCGTCGCTCTGAGAGTTGATGATCTTCATCACATCCGCCAGGGCCTCCGACTCCTCGTAAAAGAGTCTGGTACACTCTGTTCTTACATCTCTGATCATGATCATCAGCTCCTGAAGGAGATAACGGAAACCGTTCCCCTCAAAATTAAAACTGTATCTCTTCAGAAACTCATTGCCCCGGAGCTTCGCCTCGAAATACCCCGTATTCCACCAGTCCCCGGGAACATGAATGCGCCCGCCGTCCCCCAGAATGGTGAGCCCGCTCTCCACGTCCAGCCCGGAGCCGATCTCTATGGTAGCCAGAGCCCGGGGATATTTCATGGTGATCACCTTATAAACGGGCTCTCCCCGGTCGTCCGAGACTGCATTGCAGGAAACGTCCCCGCAGCTCTGTCCCATGATCTTCATGACGGCGCAGACCCCGTGGACCACCGTCTCATCGAAGGAATTTCCTCCGCCGAACACGTCTCTGGAAATGGAGCATTTCACGCTTATCACCCGGCCGATCAGATTGCAGTGGATCAGCCACACCAGCTGATTAAAGGCTCTCAGATAAACCGGCATGATCTTCTCCACCAGAACCACCCGGCGCTCCTCCGCCCTGTGGAAGAGCTCCCGGAGCACGCCGGAATCCTCGCTGATGGGGGAATCGCTGATCACATATTTCCCCTCCCGGACGGCCCGGTCCACATACTCCAGCTTCTCGGGAGCGGGGCATTTTACGTAGACGATGTCCGCCTGCTCCAGAAAACGGTCATAATCGTTCCAGTACGAATTCAGCTCGTATTTTTCGCAGAAGCTGCGGGCCGTCTCCTCATCCCGGGAAAACACGCTGTCCACGTGAATGCCGCTGACATGCTTGGATTCCCAGACGATGCCGTGGTCCTCCCCGTCCTCCGTGACGATGCCCACCCGGTAGATGGTCCCGGCGCTGCGGAGCATGGTGCTGGAAATATTCTTGGTCCTCTGGAGATATCGGACTTCGCAGTATTTGTTCAGATAATCGAATTTTCCCCGCCAGTCGGAACCCAGGGCAAGAATGTCCACATTGTACTTGATGATATCGTTCAGCTTCTGCCCCTGATATTCCTCGACGATGATCTCGTCGGCCAGCCCGGTTTTTCTCACGTTCTCCATTCTCTGGGCCAGGCTGTCCCGGACGTTCAGCTTCCCCCGCTCGATGTCGTAGCTCTCGCTGGTGACTCCCACGATCAGGTAATCTCCCAGCTCCCTGGCATGCTTGATGATATTGTAGTGGCCCTGGTGAAACAGATCGAAGGTGCCGTATGTAATCACTTTTTTCATATATTCTCCCGCTCCTCCGGCTCCGCGGCGGGAACCGGCGCCTCCGCGGCCTGACGCCGCCGGCCTTTCCTCTCGAATCTCAAATCCTCGTCGCTGTCGTACTCGTCCTCCAGTCCCTCGTCCTTCACCTGCTTCTCCCGCTTAAAGATCAGGAAGGTGAGAAGATTCATAAACTGTGTGTAAAGGAAATCCACAGGCGGACTTCCCAGGATCAGCACGAAGGCGAAGGAAAGCGCCAGCAGTCCCCACACGTTCATCAGCTGGGGAATCTTCAGGATCTGAAGCCCGTCCATGGCGATCATGATGGGATAATGGAAAAAATAAATCCCCATGGTGTTTCTTCCGATGAAGGTCAGCGGCAGCTTCCGGTCCGGAAGAAGAGCCAAAAGGGTAAAGATCAGAGTAAAGGAAACCAGATACATCAGAAGCCGTATGATGATTCCCGTCTCCATGGTCAGGCCGCATACTTCATAGGAATGATTTCCGCGGAAAATATCCACGGCCATGCCGTTGGAGATCATGTAATGGGGAATGGCGAAAAGAAGGAGGCCGGAAAACAGGATCAGCACCCACTTGCCCTTAAATCTCCGGATCTTCGCCGTATAGCCGCTGTCCCAAAGATAACCGGCCACAAAAAACGGGAAAAATACCACGATCCGGGAAGCGGAGAGATAAGTGGAAAATTCCGGCCGGGTACCCGCCCACAAAGCCAGGACGATACCCGCGGGAACAGCGAACCGGACCTTGCCCATGGCTCCCACAGTGAGGCGGTACACAAAGAGGGCCAGAAGATACCACATGGCCGTCCCGGAGGGCCGGAGGATCTCAAAATCCATGGAATCTCCCACCCAGACGGTGGCGTACCAGGTCAGGCTGTACCCCAGAATATAAGGGATCAGAAGATTCTTCACATTCTTCAGCACATCCTGGGATTTCTTGGAGAGATATCCGGACACAAAAATAAAAGCCGGCATGTGAAAGATGGTAATGGCATACCAGATATACCGGACCACCTGATCTCTTCTGTTCAGCTGGAACGCAATCACATGATTGAATACCACCAGAAAAATCAGTAAAACTTTTATATTGTCGATCAGATACGAGTAAGGCAGAGCCTGATTCCGTACTTTTTTCCTCATCATTTTTTCACCTTGTAATAAAATTATGACTAAATGATAACATACTTCTATCATTTTTGGAATAAAAATTTAAGATCACAGGGGTAAAACTTCGTCCAGTTTACTATTGCCATTCCCAAAGGCTTAGTGTATCATAACAAACGACAAAGAAACGGTCCGACGGCCATAATTTCCTTTCGGGGAAGAAGGCCAGGAAAAAAACAGGGCCTTCCGGCAGGCGGAGCAAAGCGCCGGCACTCTAAATTCATGAATAAAAAAGGGATGTTTTCAATGTACAGAAAATTCAGAAACGACATAAAAAAATACTGGAAATACGCCGTTTATTCTGCAAGGGCCCAGCTGAAATCCGAGATCGCCAACTCCTATCTGAGCTGGCTGTGGTGGATCCTGGATCCCTTCTGTTTTATGCTGATCTACGTGTTTATTTTCGGGGTGGTGTTCAACTCCCGGGCGCCCCATTTCCCCGTGTTCGTATTCACCGGAAACACCATGTGGAACTTCTTCAACAAGAACCTGATCCAGAGCGTGACCATTGTAAAAAAGAACCGCGCCATCGTCTCCAAGGTCTACCTGCCCAAGTATATCCTGCTCATGTCCAGGATGGGAGTAAACGCCTTTAAAATGGCGGTGGCCTCCACCATTATCGTGGGAATGCTGATCTTCTACAGAATCCCCATTACGGCCAACATCTGGTTCGCCATCCCCATTCTCATCACCCTGACTCTGGTGGTTTTCGGGATCGGCTGCTTTCTCCTTCACTACGGCGTATTTGTGGAGGATCTGTCCAACGTGATGACTCTCGTTCTCCGTCTCGTGTTTTATATGACGGGTATTTTCTGGGATATTATGGACAAGCTGGATCCGCCCTACAACGCCATCGTGTGCAGGGTCAATCCGGCAGCCTTTCTCCTTCACAACCTGAGAGAATGCGTGATCTACGGCAGAACTCCGGACTGGAAGCTGCTCATCGTCTGGTTCTTTATCGGACTGGGCATCAGCATTCTGGGCATCCGGAAAATTTATAAAAACGAGAACAGCTACGTAAAGTCCATCTGACAAAAAAGGGAAGCCCCGCCGTGAGGAATCATTCCTCCCCCGGCCGGCTTCCCCTACTCTCTGACAGAATCATAAGGTGAGCTTATATGGAAGAAAAATATGCAATCGAAGTAAAAGATCTGGTTATCAGCTACCGGAATCTGAAAAAATTAAATCTCAAAGAGACTTTCTTCAAGTGGAAACGCACCAAGGCGGAAACCTTCGTAGCCGTCAAAGGCATCTCCTTCCGCGTCCGGGAGGGCGAAATCCTGGGCATCATCGGAAAGAACGGAAGCGGAAAATCCACCACGCTGAACGCCCTGGCGGGGATCTTTTCCCCGGACTCCGGCACCATCGATCTCCACGGTCACAGCATCTCCCTTCTTTCCATCGGAGTGGGGTTCCAGAAGGAAATGACCGGGCGGGAAAACATCATGCTTTCCGGCATGCTTCTGGGATTTTCCGAGAATGAGATCAAGGAAAAAGAGCAGAAGATCATCGATTTCGCAGGGCTGGAAAACTTCATCGATATGCCTGTGCGGACCTATTCCAGCGGCATGTATTCCAAACTGGCCTTTTCCATCACGGCCATCCTGGAGACGGATATCATGCTCATCGACGAGGTCCTCAGCGTGGGCGACCAGCGTTTCAAAAAGAAAAGCTTCCGCAAAATGAAGAAACTCATTTCAGACGAAAGCCGTACCGTGGTCATCGTCTCCCACAACCTGAACACCCTGCGGGAGCTGTGCAATACCGTCCTCTGGATGGACGACGGGGAAATAAAAATGAAAGGCGATCCCGAAACCGTGCTGGACGCCTACGAAGCCTATATGGAAGAAGAATGAGAAGCGGCCGTCGCGGCCTTTTACATCCAGTATTTCTGTACGCCGTGCAGTGCGTAGGAAATAAAAAACAGACAGCTTTTCACCGTGCCGTACCCCATACAGCGGTAAACCCTGTAGGTGTCCGCCGCGGACCGGAGCTTGTTCCCCGACTTGCTGTCCCGGCTGATCCGGTAGTTCAGATAGGGATAATCCAGTCCCGCCGCTCTGTCATACTTTCGGAGAACCCGGAGCCAGGTGAGATAATCCTCATGGATCTCGTCGTGCTCCATGGGAAACTCCAGCGCCGCCTCCCTCTTTATGACCACGGAAGAACAGCTGATGCAGTTGTGCTTCAGCAGTTCCCGGTAGGTGATCTCCCTCCTTACAGGGATATATTTTCCTGTGGAGGCGCCGTCATATCTGCACAGCGTCCGTCCTGTGGAGCAGAGCACACAGCCGGACTCCTCCAGAAGGCGGAGCTGAGCTCTCAGCTTGCCCTTTTCCCACCAGTCGTCCGCATCCAGAAAGGCCACATAAAGGCCCGCGGCCTCCTTCACTCCCCGGTTGCGGGAGGCTGCCGCTCCCATGTTCTTCTCATTTCTCAGTCTCCGGAAATTCTCCCGGTTCTCATATTCTCCCAGAATCTCCCAGGTCCCGTCCTCC
The DNA here is from genome assembly GCA_947626985.1 of uncultured Lachnospiraceae bacterium. GTDB lineage: Bacteria > Bacillota > Clostridia > Lachnospirales > Lachnospiraceae > Blautia_A. The sequence goes on from CANQUG010000010.1 coordinate 45,915, forward strand.
GACCCGTCGTCCACCGCGATCAGTTCCAGAGAAATGTCCTGAATAAAAACGGAATCCAGGGCCTGACGGACCACAGCGGCCCCGTTATGAACGGGCAGGACCACCGATACAAGAGGAAGCATGGCTTCCGCGTTTTCGTCTCTCATAATTTTCCTTTTTCTTTCCCGCAGCTACTGCCTTTTTTCCGGATTTTCATGTTCTGCGGAGTCTTTCAGCGCATTGATCTGATCGTCCTCCACGCCCTCGGAAACCTCCTTCTGGAAAAAGATCTTTACGGTCATGAAGATCAGCTTGATGTCCAGCAGCAGCGAATAATTTTCAATATAAAACAGATCCAGCTTCAGTTTGTCATAGGGGGTGGTGTTATACTTTCCGTACACCTGCGCGTACCCGGTGAGACCGGCCTTCACCTTCAGCCTGTAGGGAAATTCCGGAATCTCCTGCTCATACTCCTTCATGATGGAATCCCTCTCCGGTCTGGGGCCCACCAGGGACATATCCCCCCTGAATACGTTAAACAGCTGGGGAAGCTCATCCAGATGGAGATTGCGCAGCACATTTCCCACGGGAGTAATCCGGGAATCGTGCCGGGTGGCCAGGCGGGCTCCCTGCTTCTCGGAATCCACCCGCATGCTGCGGAATTTATAAATCCGGAAGGTCTTCCCGTCTATGGTGAGCCTGTCCTGATAATACAGAACGGGACCGCCGTCATAAGCCTTCACCGCCAGGGCAATGAGAAGCATCAGCGGGGAACACAGGACGATCCCCAGCGCGGAAAGCACAATATCGAAGACGCGCTTCACCGCCCGCTGATCTACGGTAAGCCCCATGTTCTTCGCCACCAGAAGCGGCGTGTCGAACAGGTGGATCCGCTCGGTTCCCATAAGGATCACATCGGAGATCTTGGGACTCAGATAGCATCTGACGGAGTGAGCGAAACAGTATTTCAGATAGGGATTTCTCACCTCCGCGGGCAGGTCCCAGATGATCACTCCCTCGTATTCACTGATCATTCTGTGGATCGCCTCCGTTCCCCGGGAAATATGCACCATTCCGCAGATGTTGTATTTATCCCGGCGGGAGCTCATTTTTTCGATGAGATCCTCCGGGTCCCGGTCGCCGTAGATCACCAGCAGCTTCCTGGCCCGGTACAGTTTTGAATAGATGTACCGGGAGCCCCAGATCCATACGACGATCATCACCAGCTGGACGCCCGTCATCTCCAGCATGGGCAGGGGCGGCAGATACCAGCGGTTGATCAGGGTGATCTGGAAGTACGCCACAATATTGGTGCAGACGGTGGCCAGGAACATGGAATAAAACACATCGATCCTCTTCAGATACCCCACCCTCAGGCCGCCGTAGAGCGTGGAAAACAGGGTATCGATCAGGGCATAGATCATGATCAGCACCCAGTTTCCCTTGCGCCAGAAGGGCGCAAAGATCATCTTTCTGTAAAAGTCATACCACACGTATCCAAAAGCTGCCGCCTGGGCCAGAATGATCACGCTGGCCAGACAGAAAACGATCAGACGTTTATAATCTTCTCTTCTGCTCACGAATAGTCCCTTCTTTTCACTACTGTATTAAATCGTTAAACCCCTCGATTTTTCCGGTCAGCAAAGCTCCCCATCTGCCCCGCTGAGATTTCTATTCCCCACCATAACACATTTTCCCCGATTGTGCCAACATTTTCACAATATTTTCTTTTTTTTTCACACAAACCTGTGGAAAGATGTCCCAAAAAATTGTATAATAAAGTTTAATAAAAGGAAAGTGAGGGCTCACAATGAAACAAAACAACATGTTAGCAATGATTTTGGCCGGCGGGCGCGGGAGCCGTCTTCATGACCTGACCAACAAGGTGGCTAAACCGGCCGTTTCTTATGGAGGAAAATACCGCATCGTTGACTTTCCCCTGAGCAACTGCGCCAACAGCGGCATCGACGTGGTGGGCGTTCTGACTCAGTACGAATCCGTTCTGCTGAACAGCTACGTGGCCGCGGGCGGACGCTGGGGTCTTGACGCGAGGGACAGCGGCGTATTCGTTCTTCCGCCCCGTGAAAAGGCAGACGCGAATCTGGACGTTTACAGAGGAACCGCGGACGCCATTTCCCAGAACATCGATTTTATTGATAATTATAATCCGGAATATCTGCTGGTTCTCTCCGGCGACCACATCTACAAGATGAACTATTCCAAAATGCTTCAGTACCATAAGGAAAAGAACGCGGACGCCACCATCGCCGTAATCGGCGTTCCCATCAAGGAAGCCAGCCGTTTCGGTATCATGAACACCGACGATGAGGGCCGGATCATAGAATTCGAGGAGAAGCCGGCGAACCCCAAGAGCAACCTGGCCTCCATGGGTATTTATATCTTTACCTGGAAGACCCTTCGCAGGCTGCTTCTGGCGGACATGAAGGATCCCAATTCCCACCATGACTTCGGCAAGGACATCATCCCCACCCTGCTGAACGAAGGCAAAACCATCGTGGCCTACGAGTTCAAGGGCTACTGGAAGGATGTGGGAACCATCGATTCCCTCTGGGAAGCGAATATGGACCTTCTCAGCAACAATAACGAACTGGATCTGAACGACCATACCTGGAAGATCTACACCGAAGATGTTTCCGCTCTTCCCCAGTACATAGGGCCGAAAGCGAAGATTTCCCGCGCCTTTATCAACCAGGGCTGCATCATCGACGGTGAAGTGCGGAATTCCGTACTGTTTACCGGCGCCCGGGTAGGAGAGGGAGCGAAGGTCATCGACACCGTTCTCATGCCCGACGCCGTGGTGGAGGAAGGAGCCGTGGTACAGCGCGCTCTGGTAGCCAACGGCGTCCGGATCGGAAAGGGAGCCGTTGTGGGAAGCGCAGACAGCGAGCATATCGAACTCGTTGCAAAACGTGTAAAGGGGGTAGAATAACATGGCAAGAGCATTTGGAATCATTACATCATCAGGAACTCATATCAAGGTGGAAGGAATGCAGGCATACCGCCCCATCGGAGCCTTTTCCTTCCTGGGAAGATACCGCGTCATCGACTTCCCCATCTCCAACATGAGCAACAGCGACATCGACCGCATTCAGGTATATGCCAAGAAAAATCCCCGTTCCCTGGCGGAGCATCTGGGAACCGGCCGTCATTACAACATTAACTCCAAGAGAGGCAAGCTGCAGCTCCTCTTCTCCGAGAACAACACGGAGAACGATATCTACAATACGGACATCGCCGCCTTTATGGAAAACATCGATATGATCGAAAGAATGCATTTTCCATACGTGGTGATCGCTCCCAACTATATGGTTTACACCGCCAACTTCGACACTCTTCTTCAGAATCACATTGATTCCGGCGCTGACATCACGCTGCTGTACCATGCGGTGGACAATGCCAGAGAAGCCTTCCTGAACTGTGATATCCTGAACCTGAACAAGCAGAAGGGCGTACTTTCCATCGAGAAAAACCGCGGAAGCGCCAAGAACAGAAACATCTTCATGGACACCTATATCATGAACAAGGAGCTGTTCCTGGATCTCATCCACAAGGCGAAGAAGCTTTCCTCCATGTACACTCTGCCCCAGATCGTAAACATCGAATGCGCGAATCTGGACGTCCGCGGGGTGGCTCATCACGGATACTTCGCTACCATCACCGACTTCAAGAGCTACTTCGACGCCAACATCAACCTCATTGATTCCAAAGCGGCCCAGGAGCTGTTCGATCCGGAATGGCCCATTTACACCCGGACCAACGATTCCTGCCCCACCCAGTACTTCGACGACGCGGAGGTGAGAAACTCCGTGATCTCCAACGGCTGTCTCATCGAGGGCTCCGTGGAAAACTGCGTTATCGGCCGCGGATGCTCCATCAAGAAGGGCGCTGTTGTGAAGAACAGCGTGATTCTGGCCAATGCCGTGATCGGGGAAGACGTTCACATCGAAAATCAGGTAGTGGACAAATGGGCCCAGGTGATTCACGCAAAGGAAGTCATCGCTCAGCCGGACCATCCGGGATATATCAGAAGAGACGATATTCTGTAAACATAAAAAATCCTGTGCAAAAGGGGATGCGGCTCCGAAAAGCCGCATCCCCGATTTTTTATTGTACAAAATCCAAATCTCACTGAATTTGTCATTTGTTTTACTCTACAAACACCTTGTCCAGATGCCAGATCTCATCCACATACTCCTGAATGGTTCTGTCGGAGGTGAACTTGCCGCAGCAGGCCACGTTCAGCATGGCCATCTTTGCCCAGCGTTTCTGGTCGCGGTAGGCTTCCTCCACCCGTTTCTGAGCGTCCGCGTAGGAGCGGAAATCAGCCAGGGTAAAGTACTGATCCGCTCTCTCTCCGTTCCTGCCGTTCAGCAGGGAATCGAACAGATCCCGGAACAGCTCCGTATCGCTGGAGAAGGTACCGTTGATGAGCTGCATCAGTACCTGACGGATCTCGCCGTCCGTGTTGTAGATCACGTGAGGATCATATCCGCCGTTCTTTTCGAAGTTGATGATCTCGTCGGAGCTGTGGCCGAAGATGAAGGCATTCTCGATGCCTACCTCCTCCACGATCTCCACGTTGGCTCCGTCCATGGTGCCCAGTGTGGGAGCGCCGTTCAGCATGAACTTCATGTTGCCGGTACCGGAAGCCTCCTTGCTGGCTGTGGAAATCTGCTCGGAAACATCCGCCGCCGCAAAGATCATCTCCGCGTTGGATACGCGGTAGTTCTCGATAAATACCACCTTCAGCTTGCCGCCGATGGTCCAGTCGTTGTTCACCACATCCGCCACGGAGTTGATGAGCTTGATGATCTTCTTCGCCCGCTGGTAAGCCGCGGAAGCCTTGGCTCCGAAGATGAAGGTCCTGGGATAGAAGTCCATCTGAGGATTCATCTTGATCTGATTGTACAGATAGATCACGTGAAGGATGTTCAGCAGCTGGCGCTTGTACTCGTGAAGTCTCTTCACCTGCACGTCGAAGATGGAGTGAGGATCCACCTCCACGCCGTTGTGCTCCAGGATATATTTGGCCAGACGAACCTTGTTCTGGAACTTGATGTTCATAAACTCCTGCTGGGCCCGCTCATCGTCCGCATAGAGGGCCAGCTTTTTGATCTGGGGCAGATCCGTGATCCAGTCCGGACCGATGTGGTCTGTCACCCAGTCGGCCAGCAGCTGGTTTCCGTGAAGGAGGAAACGTCTCTGGGTGATGCCGTTGGTCTTGTTGTTGAACTTCTCCGGCATCATCTCATAGAAGTCTCTCAGCTCCTGATTCTTCAGAATCTCGGTATGGAGTCTCGCCACGCCGTTTACAGAGTAGCCGGCCACGATGGCCAGATGAGCCATCTTCACCTGTCCGTCATAGATGATGGCCATCTTGCGGATTTTGTCGTAGTTGCCCGGATATCTGTTCTGGATCTCGATGATGAACCGGCGGTTGATCTCCTCGATGATCTGGTAGATACGGGGAAGCAGTCTGGAGAACAGCTCGATGGGCCATTTTTCCAGTGCCTCGGACATAATGGTATGGTTGGTGTAGGCCACGCTCTTCGTGGTCACGTCCCAGGCCTGATCCCAGCCCAGACCTTCCTGATCCATGAGGATACGCATCAGCTCGGCCACCGCCACGGTGGGATGGGTATCGTTCATCTGGAAGGTAACCTTTTCGTACAGCTTCGTGATGTCGCTGTGGGTCTTTTTATACTTCGCCACGGCGGCCTGAAGGCTGGCAGATACGAAGAAGTACTGCTGTTTCAGGCGGAGCTCCTTGCCGGCGTAGTGGTTATCGTTGGGATAAAGAACCTCCACGATGTTCCGGGCCAGGTTTTCCTGCTCCACGGCCTTCTTGTAATCGCCCTTGTCGAAGGAGTCCAGGCCGAAGTCCACGATGGGCTCCGCGTCCCAGATACGGAGGGTGTTTACAATTTTGTTGTTATAGCCCACGATGGGCATATCGTAGGGAATGGCTCTGACAGCCTGATATCCCTCATGGATGAATTTATTCTCTCCCTTATAGGGGTCATGCTCCACTCTTACATAACCGCCGAAATGAACCTCCTTGGCGTACTCCGGACGGCGCAGCTCGAAGGGATAGCCCTCCTTCAGCCAGTTATCCGGCACCTCCACCTGGAAGCCGTTGCGGATCTCCTGCTTGAACATGCCGTAGCGGTAGCGGATACCGCAGCCGTACGCGCAGTAGTTCAGGGTCGCCAGAGAATCCAGGAAGCAGGCCGCCAGACGTCCCAGACCGCCGTTTCCGAGAGCGGGATCCGGCTCCATGTCTTCAATGGCGTTCAGATCCAGTCCCAGCTCCTCCAGAGCTTCCTTCACTTCTCCGTAGGCGCCCAGATTGATCAGGTTATTGCCCAGAGCACGGCCCATCAGAAATTCCATGGACATATAATAAACGATCTTCGGATCCGCTTTTTCAAACGCTTTCTGAGATTCAAACCAGTTGTCGATGATCACATCCTTGACCGTATAGCTTACCGCCTGAAAGAGCTGCTCCTGCGTCGCCTCCTCCAGTGATTTGCGGTAAAGAAACTTCACGTTTTCTCTTACGCTTTCCTTGAACGCTTCCTTTTTAAACTGCTTGTCGATCATAAATTACCTCCTTATACTGAAAGGCTCTCCCGGAGCGGTTTTTCCTCCCCTTTTCACCTTCACGGGAAGGGGCCCCGGGAAAGCGTTTTTCTTCCTGCTACAGGCGAACCACGCCCATAGTCACTTTCTCCCCGTTAATATTCCATTCCTTCACATAGCCTTCGGCTTCGCCCAGGACGATCTCCCTGGCCAGGACTTCGCCTTTGATCTCCTCGCCGCTGGTCCTCATGATGTCCAGGATCTTCTCGTTGTCCTTCGCGTAAACGGCGATCTGGTCCATCACCTCGAAGCCGGCTTCCTTCCTCATGGTCTGGATCTTGCTGATGATCTCCCGGACAAAGCCCTCACGGATCAGTTCCGGAGTGAGACGGGTATCCAGAACCACAGAGGTTTCTCCGCTGGTCTCGGTGACGTATCCCTCGGTCTGAGCGGTCTCGATCAGCAGGTCCTCCTCCGTGAGCTCCACCCTGCTTCCGCTGATATCCAGAGAGAGAATGCCTGTGGATCTCAGCTCCTGCATGGCCTGACTTCCGTTGATCTCGCTGAGCGCCCTGCGGATTCCGCCCAGAAGCTTTCCGTATTTCGGTCCCAGAGTACGAAGCTGGGGCTTGAAGGTATAGGAGATGAAGGACTCCACATCCGCGGCAAATTTTACTTCCTTGATATTCAGCTCGTCGGCGATGATGCTGGTAAAGAAGGGATTCATCTCCTTCTTCGCCTTCACAAACATGGTGCCGATGGGCTGACGGTTCTTGATATTGGCTGTATTTCTGGCAGCGCGGCCCAGAACCACGATCTCCAGAAGCTCCTCCATGTCCGCTTCCAGATCCTTATCGATCCACTCCTCCTTCACTGAGGGGAAGTCGCAGAGATGGATGCTCTCGGGAGCGTCCTTGTCAATACTTCTCACCAGATTCTGATAGATGTCCTCCGTCATGAAGGGAATCATGGGAGCCGCGGTTTTTGCGATGGTCACAAGGGCGGTATACAGGGTCATGTAGGCGTTGATCTTGTCCTGCTCCATGCCTTTGGCCCAGAAGCGCTCACGGCTTCTTCTCACGTACCAGTTGCTCATCTCGTCCACAAAGTCCTGAAGGGCTCTGGCGCTCTCGGGAATGCGGTAGGCATTCAGGTTTTCGTCCACGGCCTTCACCACGGAATTCAGCTTGCTGAGGAGCCATTTGTCCATGACCGGAAGCTTCTCATAGTCCAGAGTGTACTTCGTGGCGTCAAACTGGTCGATCTCCGCATAGAGCACGAAGAACGCATAGGTGTTCCACAGCGTGCTCATGAACTTCCTCTGGCCCTCCACCACGGCCTTGCCGTGGAAGCGGTTGGGCAGCCAGGGGGCGCTGTTGATGTAGAAATACCACCGGATGGCGTCCGCGCCGTACTGCTCCAGAGCCTCGAAGGGATCCACCGCATTTCCCTTGGACTTGCTCATCTTCTGGCCGTTCTCATCCTGCACATGGCCCAGAACGATGACGTTCTTATAGGGCGCTTTGTTGAAGATCAGAGTGGAGATAGCCAGCAGGGAGTAGAACCAGCCTCTGGTCTGGTCCACCGCCTCGGAGATGAAGTCCGCCGGGAACTGCTGCTCAAATACTTCTTTATTTTCAAACGGGTAATGATGCTGGGCGAAGGGCATGGCTCCGGAGTCAAACCAGCAGTCGATCACCTCGGGAACCCTGCGCATCTCCTTCCCGCATTTCGGGCATTTGATGGTCACTTCGTCAATATAGGGACGATGAAGCTCGATATTCTCCGGGCAGTTATCGGACATGGATCTCAGCTCTTCCCTGCTGCCGATGGAGTGCATATGGCCGCAGTCTTCGCACACCCACACGTTCAGAGGCGTGCCCCAGTAACGGTTCCGGCTGATGCCCCAGTCCTGCACGTTCTCCAGCCAGTCCCCGAAACGGCCCTTGCCGATGCTCTCGGGGATCCAGTTGATGGTGTTGTTATTGCGGATCAGATCCTCCTTCACCGCGGTCATCTTGATGAACCAGGACTCTCTCGCATAGTAGATCAGAGGAGTGGAGCATCTCCAGCAGTGAGGATAGCTGTGCTCAAATTTCGGCGCGTCGAAGAGAAGCTTCCGGTCCTCCAGATCCTGAAGAATGGGCATATCCGCCTTCTTCACGAACATTCCGGCCCAGGGAGTCTCCGCCGTCATCTCGCCCTTTTCGTTTACCAGCTGAAGAAAGGCGATGTCATATTTCCGGCCTACTCTGGCGTCATCCTCGCCGAATGCGGGAGCGATGTGAACCACGCCGGTACCGTCTGTCAGAGTTACGTAACCGTCGCATACCACATGATGAGCGGGCTTGTGCTGACGCTCCACGATGGGCTTCTGGAAATCATACAGCGGCTCATATTCTTTATATTCCAGATCCTTCCCGGTAAATCTTTCCAGGATCTCATAAGCGGGAGCGCCGTCTTTTCCCAGCTTTCCTCCCAGAACCTTGTCCAGAAGGGCTTCCGCCATATAGTAAACATATCCGTCGGCGGCCTTTACCTTCGCGTAGCTTTCCACGGGGTTTACACAGAGGGCCACGTTGGAGGGCAGGGTCCAGGGCGTGGTGGTCCAGGCAAGGATCCAGGCGTCCTCGTCCTTCACCTTAAAGCGGACCACCGCGGAGCGCTCCTTCACATCCTTATATCCCTGAGCCACCTCATGGCTGGACAGGGGAGTCCCGCAGCGGGGACAGTAGGGAACTACCTTGTAGCCCTTGTACAGGAGGCCTTTTTCCCAGATCTTTTTCAGCGCCCACCATTCCGACTCGATATAATCGTCGTGATAGGTCACATAGGGGTTATCCATATCCGCCCAGAAACCTACGGTGTTGGAGAAATCCTCCCACATGCCCTTGTATTTCCAGACGCTTTCCTTGCAGTGCTTGATGAACGGCTCCAGACCGTATTCCTCGATCTGCTCCTTGCCGTCCAGACCCAGCATTTTTTCCACTTCCAGCTCTACCGGCAGGCCGTGGGTGTCCCATCCCGCTTTTCTGGGAACCATATATCCCTTCATGGTACGGTACCTGGGAATCATATCCTTAATTACACGGGTCAGTACGTGACCGATATGCGGTTTGCCGTTGGCCGTGGGCGGCCCGTCATAAAAGGTGTAGGTCTCCCCCTCCTTCCGGCTCTCCATACTCTTTTCGAAAATGTGGTTTTCTCTCCAGAACTGCTCAACCTTTTTTTCACGTTCCACGAAATTCAGGTTCGTGTCGACTTTCTGGTACACAGCATTTCCCTCCTTCAATGTCAAAACTAAAATAAAAAAGCCCCCGCCCTGTAAAAGGACGAAAGCAGTTTCTCCATTCGCACCACCTGTTACGCTGTACAGGCCCGTCCGCGGACCGATACATGTTCCCGATAACGGCGGAAAGCCGTCTGCTCCTACACCGCGCCGCAGATCCCGGCAGGGCTCCCCCGCCGTCCTCACCCATCCGGCTTACCCGGAAGAGATTTTCATCCGCGAAGACTGGATTCAGAACAGAAACTCCGGAGTGATCTTCCTCTGCCGCTATCGGCGCCGGTCTCCCACCATCCCCGGCTCGCTGGAGCTTTCGCAGGCAGATTACTGTCTCCATCACAGTTTTTGCCTATTTGTACGTGCTGTCTATTATAAGGTTTGCTTTTTCCATATGTCAAGCTTTTTTTCAAACCATGTCCAAAATCAGCAAAATCACAAAAATTTAACAACTATGCCTCCTGTTTTGTGCTATAATGAGCCGGTAAATCCTTTTTCAGAGAAACACAGAGAGGTACGGAGCAGCCGGTTCCTTTCTTCGCTCCATGACAAATATGGAAAAATTGATCCCGGACATGCGTAAAAAACTCATATCGGGAAATAGTAACCGTAAAGAGGAAAATTCAGGAGAAAAATAAGAATCCGTAATAAAAATTCACAGGATAAAAATATACAGACTATCAAAATTCGCACAAGATAAAGTGTACAGACTATCAAAATTCGCAGACTGAATGAGGAAAAATCATGCTGAAAAAAAGCACCTGTTTTACAAGAATCACTGCTGTTCTTCTCTGTGCCGTCCTGCTTGTATCCCGGCCGGCGCACCTGTTTGCTTCCGAGGGATCCACTCCCACGCCGGACCCGCACACAGAATTTTATGCGCAGGAGCCGGAGACCAATTCCATCGAAGGCTGGCCGCAGGGTCCCCTCATCGAAGGGGAATCCGCCGTACTGATAGACGTGAACACGGAAGCCGTCCTCTACTCGAAAAACGCGGATAAGAAGGAGTATCCCGCCAGCATCACCAAGATCATGACCGCCCTGCTGGGCTGCGAGAACCTGGATTTCTCTCAGGATATCGTCATGAGCCAGAGCGCCGCCTACGGCATCGAACCGGGAAGCTCCACCATCTACGGCGACACCGGGGAGGTTTTTACGGCGGAACAGGTGATGATGGCTCTCATGCTGGAGTCCGCCAACGAAATGGCTCTCATCATCGGAGAACAGATCGACGGCTCCGTGAAAAAGTTTGTGGAACGGATGAATGCGCGGGCCCGGGAGCTGGGATGCACCGGAACCCATTTTAACAATCCCAACGGACTGCCGGATGAAACTCACTACACTACCGCCGGCGATATGGCGAAAATCGCAAAAGCCGCCTGGCTCAATCCCATGTTCCGTTCCTACTGCACCACCGATTATTATGAGATCCCGCCCACCAATGTTCAGAAGGAAACCCGCTATCTTCTCAATCATCACGGTATGATGGCGGGGAAGGAGCACGCCTACGAGGGGGTGCTGGGGGGAAAGACCGGCTACACCATCGCCGCCGGCAACACCCTGGTCACCTACGCCAGAAGGGGAAACCTCACTCTGGCGGCTGTGGTGATGAAATCCGTCAACGGCGCCTACTCGGATACGGCGGCCCTTCTGGATTACGGCTTTGACAACTTTGAAAAAATCAACGTAAAGGTAAATAAAAATCCGGAGCCCCTGAAAATGCTTCCCTGTGAAAAATACGTGCTGAACAGCGGGGGAAACACCTATCCCTTTTTCGCCACGCGAGCCTTTTACGCCACGGTTCCCAAGGGCACGAAGCTCCGGAAGCTCACAAAAAAACAGGCCCTTCTTCCCAACGCAGCCGGGCCTCTTCGTCTGAAATCGAAGTACTATTTTAATGGCTGCGCCGTGGGATGGGCCATGCAGTATCAGAGAGAGATCCTTTCAGATCTCCTTCTTTAGACTTTTTTTCATTCTTCTTTTCTTTCGGAGGGAATCCTGCCTGCTGCGGATTTCCTCCGCTTCTTCTGCCCCAATTATCCGCAGAGTCTTCACCGCAAAGTAGCGGTCCTCCTCCGTCCGGCGGATCCGGACCTTCCCTTCCACATATCCGTGCTGTCTGCAGAAGGACACGCTGTAGTAGATCCTGGAGTTGTTCATGAACCAGCGGATCTTTCTTTTGGCGGGAAGATGGCAGACAGGGCATCTCGTGCTGCTCACTTCCCTGTCCTTCATGACCCTGTCCCTGTCGGCAAACTCTCTGGAAATGAATTTGTCATAGTCCGGGCAGGAAAGGCGGATCTCCTCCCTTTTTGTCCGGGGATTCTGGTATACGTCGACGGAAAAATAGGGAAGAAATTCCTCCGGGTTCATTTTCTTCAGCACACGGGCGGTATAGCAGGCGTCTGCCAGCGCCCTGTGAAAATCCGCGGTCCTGGGAATATCCAGGCCGCTGATGGCGTGCTCCAGCGCTCTCCGGAGATGCTCCGGGTCAAAAAAGAGGGCGTACAGCTTCTGCACATCATAATAGCGCACCGGTCCCCGGAGCAGATACAGCTGATCATAGAACTTCAGATTTCTCTGGAGCTCCGTGAGGTCCTGATTTCCCCAGGTAAAAAAGATGCTTTCCCGGCCGCACCAGTCCAGAAATTCCTGAGCCGCGGCGGGAAAGGGAATTCCCTTCTCCAGGTCCTTGTAGTCCACATGGATCACTTCGTGAATGCTCTCATGGATCCAGTTATACACCTGAGGCCGGATCAGACGGTGAAAGCTGTCCGTGATCTCCAGATCCTCATTCAGTTTTACCGCGCCGATCTCTATAATCTCAAACGGCAGACGGCTGTTGGAGTACTTCTTGCCGTCCGGGCTCTGATTCCACTCCAGATCAAAGACGATATAATCCATATGTCCTTCCCCCGATCATCCTTTAAAAACATTCCACCTGCGCGGCTCCGGACAGCTCTTTCCCTCTCACGTTCTCAGCGTTTCTCCCAGTTCATACAGCGCCGTGATCAGCTCCTCCTGGAACCTTTTCGTGTCGGCGTCCATCAGGATAAAGGCGTCCAGTTCCTCCTCCTCGTGCTCCCACCAGCGGAAATCGCAGAGCGTGGTTCCTCTGGAAGGTCCGCGGGAACAGTCCGCGTCCAGTATCGTCCTCTCTATGACAAAGATATCCGGATGGAGAAGATACATGAGGGGAACCGCTCCATAAATGCTGGTTTCTCCCCGGTATTTGTCCGATGAATGCTCCAGGGAGATCCCCGCCAGCTCTCCGCACAGCTTCGCAGCCGGGCTTCCCGACTGGCAGAGCTTCAGGATCTGCTTTCTCGTGAGGGTGCATTTCAGTGAAGCGTCCAGTCCGCACATGACCATAGGGATCCCGCTGCGGAACACAATCCCGGCCGCCTCCGGATCCGCGTAAACGTGGTATTCCGCCGCGGACGTAATATTTCCGCCGCGGGCTGCTCCGCCGGAAAAAACGATCTCACGGATCTTCTTCGTGTCTTCCGGAAAGAGACGCGCCAGCATGGCGAGATTGGTCAGAGACGCCAGGGCCGCAATGGTGACCTTTTCTCCCTCCGGAAGCTCTGAGAGGATCCTGTGCAGGAATAAAACCGCGTGCTCCTTCTCCGGTATTCTGCTCTGTTTCTCTCCCGGGACCGAGGCCGGAGCATTACCGGAAAGTTCCATCTCCCCGAATCCGGGATCTCCGTAAAGTCCCCCTTCCTCAGGCTCTCTCACCAGGGGAACTCCCATCCCCATGGCCACAGGAGCATCCAGTCTCAGAAATGCTTCCAGTCCCAGAACATGGTCTGTCACTTCCTTCAGTTTTCCGTTTTCACTGACTGTGGTGACAGCCAGGATTTCAAAATTCTCTTTATTCGCCGCTCCGTATGCCAGGGCAATTCCCTGATCCCTGCCCGGAGCGCAGTCAATGATTAGTTTCTGTTTTTTCATAAAAGCCCTCCCATCGCCGGTCCGGCGGAGAGATTTCCCGCCGGCCTGCTCCGGCCGTCTGATGTATGCCAGTCAGAAGTCCGTTTCGTTTCCTAACAGTATAACAGACCTGTCAGTGTCTTTCAACCGCCAACCCGGACAGATTGCAGTCTCCCGCCTTTTTCCAAGTTTAAAAAAGCAGTTCCCGAAAACGGGAACCGCCTTGTATGTACCAATATTGCTCAGCCTTCATCGCTGAAATCCTCTTCGCCGGAGTAGTCCTCCCCGTCGTCGCTGAAGTCTTCGCCGCCGGAATCTCCTCCGTCGCTGACGTCTCCTTCATCGGAGCTTCCTTCATCGCTCTCCCCGGAGGAATCCGAACCGTCCTCAAAGGAAGAGGAATTTCCGGAGAGCTCGGTAACCGCATCCGGATCGTAGCCTGCCACCTCGCCTTTGCTCAGGGAGCTGTTCCAGAAATCGGTGTAATTGGTGTTCTGGAGCGTCACGCCCTTGGCCGCGGCCAGTTCGCTTACCGTGACCAGCTTGTACCCTTTTTCCACCAGCTCCGGAATGATCTTCAGAGAGGTCTGCACGGACGGCTCGTGGATGTCATGCATCAGGATGATGCTTCCGTCGCTGAGGTCGCCGTTCATGATCTCGTTATAGTCCTGCTCCACATTCATGTAGCTCCAGTCCAGAGAATCCAGAGACCACATGAAGAAAGGCTTCCCCACCGCGTCTACGATATCCTGGGTCCAGGAGCCGTAAGGCGCTCTCGCCACCGTGGCAGCCTGCCCGCAGGCGGAGATCAGCGCGTCGTCCGTCCTGGTAAACTGAGATACTGCCTCGTCCAGGGAGAGGGTAGTCAGCTGGGAATGATCCCAGGAATGGCTTCCCACCTCACAGCCGATCTCCAGAACTCTCGAAGGAATTTCCGGAAATGCCTCCACATTCTGTCCCACCATAAAGAAGGTCGCGTGAGCGTTATTCTCCTCCAGACAGTCCAGAAGGGTATCCGTATACTGTCCCGGGCCGTCATCGTAGGTGAGCGCCAGCATGGGGCGCTTCTTGTCCGGGTTATAGGAACCATCCTCGTTAAAGTAATAGTCCTGCACGCCCCGGGTCACCCAGCCGGTCTCTATGTATCCGTGATCATCGAAGCAGTAGGTCGCTCCGTCGATTTCCTGAAATCCGGAGGAATAGAAGGTCCCGTCCGCGTTCCGGTACCACCGTCCCGTCTCATCATCGTGCCACCCCGGAGTCATCTGCGTCACCTTCCCCAGGTCTCCCTGTCCTCTTATAGGCTGACGAATGGCGGAATCCGGATCGGCCATGGAGGCCTGAGCCTGAACCTCGGTCACGGTCTCCCCTGTCTTTTTTCCTCCGATACTGCGGGCTATGGGAAGAATGATCCCCCTCACCACAAATATCACCGCCACGATCGCAGCGACCGCGTAAGTACCCAGCTTTATATATCTCCGCCTGCGCAGCTGGCGCTGTTTCCTGCGCATCCGCTCGCGCACAACCCGTTTATCCATTTCTTATTTCCCCGCCTTATCCGTAAAACCTGCACTCATCGTTTTCCAGTGCCGCCGTTTCTCCCCCGTGCCGGCCGGCAGCCTGCCTTTTTCTGGATTCATCATACATCATATTTTCCGGAAAAACAACCGGAAAATGTCATGTATTCAGAGAACCTTCCGGATTTCCAGATCCGGTGTCGCCAGCAGAATGTCCGCCTCTTTTCCAACGGTGAGAGAGCCCGTTTCCCCGTAAATGCCGATGCTCCTGGCAGGATTCCTGGAAGCGGCAAACAGAGCCTCCTTCAGGGGAATCCCGAAGGACACCGCCCTGCGCAGGCATTCCAGCAGGCACACTGCGGATCCGGCGATGGTGCCGTCCTTCAGAACGGCTTTTCCGTTGGTCACGGTCACCTCCTGACCTCCCAGCTGGTACCGGCCGTTGTCCATCCCCGCCGCCATCATGGAATCGCTGATCAGGATCACTCTCTCCGGACCGAAGCCGGCGAAGGTCCATCTCACCACCGACGGGTGAATATGGATGCCGTCGCAGATCAGTTCCACCATACATTTGGGATCGTCCAGAGCCGCGCCGATCAGTCCCGGTTCCCTGTGCCCGAGGGGCATCATGGCGTTGTACAGGTGCGTCACGTGACAGGCTCCGCGCCTCAGCGCTTCCGCGGCTGTCTCATAATCCGCGCCTGTATGCCCCAGAGAAATACACACCTCATCCTTAAATTCATCGATAAACTCCATGGCGCCTTCTGCGTCCGGCGCCACAGTAATCAGTTTTACGCGGTTTCCCGAGGCCTCGTTCAGTTCCCGGAAAAACGCTCCGTCGGGTCTGCGGATATACCGGGTCTCGTGGGCTCCCCGCTTCTTTTCGTCCAGGAAGGGACCTTCCATATTAATTCCGCAGATCACCGCGCCGTCCCCGCATTCCCCGGCTTCCTCCACCGACGCAAAAATCTTCAGCAGCCGCTCCCGCGGAAGCGTCATGGAGGTAGGGCAGTAGGAAGTGATCCCGCAGCTCTTCTCATAGCGGAGGATCTCCTTCAGTCCCTCCGGATCGCCGTCGGAAAAATCATGTCCCACCGCTCCGTGACTGTGAATATCCACAAGCCCCGGAAGGACCAGAAGCCCTTCCGCATCTATGATCGTCCTGTCCGTTACCTGGGACTCGTCCGCCACAATTTTATGGTTTTCCGTATACAGGTCCCTGATACGAAATGTTCCGTCCTCTTCGAATACCTTTCCGTTCTTTATGATCATGGCTTCTCTCTCACTCCGTCTCTGTCCCGCCGTCTTCCGCTGCTGTCTCCCCGGCGGCGTTCTCTGCCGCGCCGGGTTCCTCTCCGTCATCCTCCGCTATATTTTCTTCCGCCGTTCCGTCTCCGGCCTCCGCGGCCCCGTTCCCGGCGTCCGTCTCCGGCGTGCCGTTATCGGCTTCGTCGCCCGTGACGCCGTTTTCATCCACGCCCACCATGTCGCCGTTGGCCACCATATCGGTAATCACCGCATTCTCCATGATGAAATTCTCCACCCGGATCAGCCCGATGGACTGATCCACGCTCTCCTGCCCGTACGTATCGATGAGGTCCGCCAGATCCGTGGCTCCGTACTGCTCCATCATCCTGTTCTGAATCTCCAGACATTCCGGATCATCCAGACTGATTCCCTCGGCGTCCATGATCGCCTGCACGATCAGATTCTGTTTCACCACGTATTCCGCGTACTGCTGACAATCCTTGTCAAAGTTTTCCTGGGTGTAGCCCTGAGCCTCGATGAGCTCTTCCAGACTCATACCCGCCTGAGCGGCGTACAGTTCATTGATCTTTTTATACTGATTAATAAAATTGTCAATATCCTTCTGAGGATACTCTATGACCTCGGAGGAAGTCCAGACCATATTCCAGGCATTGCTGGTGAGACTGGTCTCCGCAGTCTCCTTCGCTTCCTCCTCCAGCTGAGTCCGGATGGAGGCCCTGTACTCCTCCTCCGTCTCATAATCGGTATTTTTCTTCACCCATTCCTCAGAGAATTCCGGGGCGCGCCGGAAGGCCTGAAGGGTAATCTGGAAATTTACGTCCTTTCCGGCCAGCGTGCTCACGTAATTCTCGGGAAAGGTCAGGGGCAGATCCCTGGTCTCTCCCTTTTTCATGCCCACGATGCCGTCCTCGAAGCCGTCGATAAATCCGCCGTCGCCCACAACCAGATCAAAATTATTGGCAGTGCCTCCGTCAAAGGTTTCTCCGTCTATGGTTCCCACATAATTAATGGTTACCTGATCTCCCATCTCCACGGCGCCGTCGCTGGCGGTGACTTCCTCCCGGTGATTCTCCATCTCCGTCTGAATTCTCAGCTCCACATCCTCATCGGTGATCTCCTGAACCGTCCGTTCCAGTTCCAGTCCCTTATACTGTCCAAGAGTCAGGTATTTGCCCGTATCCTCCACAGACACCAGCCTGGAGGCCCCTGCGGGCTCCTGCGCCTCTGCGGGCTCCGTTTTTTTCTCCTCGCCGGAGGCTTCCCCGGAGCCGGCGGTTTCTTCCCCCTCCGTCCGGTTCTCCTCCTGCGCGCTCCCTGCAGCGCTGCTTCCGCTGCAGGCGCTCACAGTCAGAGTCATGCCCAGCACAGCCGCTGCCAGGATCATTTTTTTTCTCATTCCGTTCGTTCTCCCTTCTTCTGGGTTTACCCATATTCTCCCTGTTTTTTCCGGGCCTTCTGCCCGCTGCATCGATTTCAGCGAAGCATTGCCGCTCATTCTATCTCAGATGTGTGCGCCGGCCGATCCGTTGGATCGGACGCTCCTCTTCGGCGCACCGTTCACCTCATCTCGAGAACCGGCGTCGGCCGGGCCGGTAAATCGAAAGCTCCTCTTCGGCGCACCGCTCACCCCATCTCGGGGACGGGCGTCGGTCTGGCCGGATCAAATACCTCCGACGCGTCAAACAGATCGTCCAGCAGTTCCGGATTATAGTACATCCTGTACCCGTCCAGATTCCTTCTGCCCATACGCAGGTAATTGGGTCCTATTCTGACAAAATACCTGCTGGAATCCACATTGCAGAAGTAATTATAGCCCTGACCTTTAAAATACTCAAACTTTTCTCCGGAGTATTCCTGATCTGTGGTGAGATCCGTTCCGAAAGCAAAGACGATAATATCCGTCCCGCCGATGAGGGGATCCACATTCTCCTTAAACAGCTCCGTATCCGTCATAAGACGTTCCAGGGAAGCCTCACCCACGTTTTTATGGCCCCAGGTATGGCTTGCGAACAGCCAGCCCTCCCGGCGCATGGCGTCCGCCACCTTTTTCGCTCCGGCCCTCTCCGTCTCCAGACTGAAATCGGGATGCGCGTCCAGCCACTGCCGTTTATCGTCATCCAGATCATCGGGCCTGGTCTCATAGCTGATGTCCGTGCGGTATCCCAGAATCCCGTCATACCCCGTAAGCGCCACGATCCCTTTTGCCCCGTGATAGGAAAAATCGGGATGCTGTTCCACAAAACGGTCAATGAGCGGCACCACGTCATAATCGCCCACGGATACGCTTCCGTCGTCCTCCAGATACTCGTTGCGGATCTTCCCCTCCTCGTCCACGATGAGCCTGGAGGCAAAGCCGTCGCCGTCCATATAATGATAATAACTCACGTCATCCTGGGAAAGAACGAAGGGAATCTTGCCCGGGGGAAGAAGAATCCTCCCTCTGGTCACGGAACCGTCCCCGTTCACCTGCGCCATATCATAAAGGCTCACCATCACGTAGCCCCTGTCGTACATGGACTGCGTGATCTTATTAAATTCGTCTATGGTAGTCATCACCTGATTGTAATTTCCTGAAGAGAAATCTCCGTCAAAGGCTTTGGCCGTATCTTTGATCAGGGTGTGGTAAAATACGTGGGTGATCTCCTCCAGAGGCCAGGACACGCAGGATTTTCTCAGCTTCCGGTATTCCCTCACCGCCGCTCTCATATCCTCATTCTGCTGGAAGTGTTCGCAGTTTTTCAGGAGAAGAATAGCGTCGGTATAGGAATATTGGGCCGCCAGGCGCTCCGCCTGCTCCAGAAGAGCAAGGTCCTCTGTGGTAGGCTGGTATGCCGGGGGCTCCCCGCCCTCCGGGGTTCCTTCGGGATTCACCGCCTGTCCGGAGGTCTCCGCCGTATCTCCGTCGTCCGGGGAAACTTTGTTCAGATCCACTTCTCCTGTATTCTCTGATATGAGGACGTCATAGACGTCCGGCCCTTTATTTTCCGACGATAGTTTTTTTCCAAAATGGATGGACGACAATTTTTCCATCAGAACGTCCCTGGTGCTCTCGGCCGCGGCCACTACGGACCGGACCGTCTCCGGCTTAATATAGCCGAGATAGATGCCTCCCGCTCCTGCCGCCACCAGTGCCAGCAGGATCAGCATTACCGTGCAGACGGCTTTCTGGATTTTTCTCTTTCTTTTACGGCGCTGGAGGCGGGCCATTCTAATCTGGCGGCGGGCTTCATAGGCGGCCTGATCCGCCTTTTCCCGCTCCTCCTCCTCACGTTCCTCTGCAGAAAGATCGTGGTCCAGACCGTTGCCGTTGTCTTTTACAAGGTCCGCGGGCTGCGGTTCCTCGCCGCCCGCGCTGTCTTTTTCCGGGGAGGTTTCTGTTTCTGCCGTCCCGGGGGACTGTTCTGAAGAGTTTTCTGTTCCTTCAATCCCAGGAGTCTGTTCCGAAGAAGTTTCTGTTTCTTCTGTCCCGGAGGTCTGTTCTGAAGAAGCCTCTGTTTCTTCTGTCCCGGAGGTCTGTTCTGAAGAAGTCTCTGTTTCTTCCGTCCCACAGGTCTGTTTTCCAGATTCCTCTGAAGTCCCTTCCCCCTGCTCCGTTTCCCGGCTTTCGCCGGAGTTCTCTTCTTTTTCTTCAGCTTCCGGAGTATTTTCCGCGGTATCTTCTTCCCTATCTGAGGACGCTTCCGGTTTCCCTTCCGCAGCTCCTCCTCCGGTTTCTTCCTTTCCATCCGGAGATGTTTCCGATTTCGCTTCTCTATCTTCTGCCCCAGGATCTTCTTTCACGTCCGGAGACGCTTCCGGTTTCCCTTTCGCAGCTCCTTCCCCTGTTTCTTCTTCCGTAATCTCTGCTTCTACATCCGCCTTCAATTCCGGGGCTCTTTCTGTCCCGGAGTTTCCTTCCGCAGCCCCTTCTTTCCGCTCCGCTTCTCCGCCATTTTCCGCAGCATCTTCCTCCGGCGCCGATCCGCTGTCCTGCCCCGGTTTCCCTTCCGCAGTTCCTTCCCCTGTTTCTTCCGTAATCTCTGCTTCTACATCCGCCTTCAATTCCGGGGCTCTTTCTGTCCCGGAGTTTC
>CANQUG010000011.1 GCA_947626985.1 uncultured Lachnospiraceae bacterium
CAGATTGAGGACGGAAAAAAGGAGCTGGAGGCCGGGAAGGCGCAGCTGGAGGAATCCCGTCAGCAGCTGATCGACGGGAAGAAAGAGCTGGAAGACGGAAAGAAGCAGCTGGAGGAATCCCGTCAGCAGATTGAGGACGGAAAAAAAGAACTGGAGGCCGGAAAAGCGCAGCTGGAGGAATCCCGTCAGCAGCTGATCGACGGAAAGGCCCAGCTGGAAGCCGGGAGAAAGGAACTGGAAGACGGCCGTGTCCAGATCGCGGACGCCCGCCGGCAGCTGGAGGATGGCCGCGCTCAGCTTAATTCCGCCAGGGCAGAGCTGGATTCCGGCTGGGAGGAGTATTACAGCGGTCAGAAACAGCTGGAGGACGGAGAAGCTCAGCTGGCTCAGGGAAAGAGAGAACTGGAGGAGGGACGGATAAAGCTTCAGGAGGCGAAAGAGGAGTTGGAGAAAAATCAGACGGCTCTGGACGCGTCCAGAAAAGAAGCGGAGGAAGGAAGAACGGAACTGGAGGCTTCGAAAGCCGATCTTACAGAAAAAAAGGCGGAGTGCGAGGACGCTCTGGAGTCTGTGAAAAAAGCGGAGGAATCGCTTCCTCAGGTTCAGGCCGGTGTGGAAGCCGCCAGAGAGGGGACTGCTCAGCTGCAGAAAGCGGCAGACGCCGCCCGGCTGCAGGTGGCTCAGCTGCAGGGAGAAGCGGATGCTGCCGGCGCACAGGTCAGAGAGTATCAGGAAGCTGTGAATACTGCTCAGGATCAGGTGGAAAAATATCAGGAAGCAGCAGATACCGCCCAGACTCAGTATGATGAAGCACTGGCATCCAGGCAGGACGAAAGTATCACCGAGGAAGAACTGGAAAGTTATAAGGAGGCTTTGGACAGTGCGCAGGAGGAACTGGATGCAGCCGAACAGAGCCTGAGCGCGGCGGAACAGGAGCTTACAGCGGAGCAGCAGGGTCTGGCTGTTCTTCAGAAGTCTTTGGAGGAGGCGAAGCAGGGCCTGGAAGCTGTGACGGAACAGTATGATTCCGCATCAGCCCAGCTGCAGGCGCTGGAGCAGCAGCTCTCTGCTCTGAATGATGCAGTGGCTCAGAAGGAGATTCTGGAGAAGAGTCTTGCGCAGATTGAAGCAGGTTTTGCCCAGATTGCCCAGCAGGAGGAGGTTCTTGCACAGGGAGAGGCGCAGATCGAGGCAGGTCAGAAGGCGATCGACGACGGGCGGAAAGAAATCGAAGCTCAGGAGCAGGCCATGATCGCCGCGGAAGAAGAGATTAAGAGGAATGAGGAGATTCTGGAGGCTTCCCGGCAGGAGCTGGAAGCCGGTCTGGCCGAGCTGATTTCCGGTCAGGCTCAGATCGACGCCAATGAGAAAGAGCTCGCCGCTGCGGAGGAAGAGATCCAGGCAAATGAACAGAAGCTTGCAGAAGGAGAGAAGGAACTGGCGGAGAGCGAGAGGAAGATTGCGGAAGGCGAAGCAGAGCTTGCCGCCGGAGAGCAGGAAATCGCGGAGAACGAGAAGAAAATTGCGGATGGCGAGCAGGCGCTCATTGCCGGGGAGCAGGAAATCGCAGAGAACGAAAAGAAGCTGGAAGAGGGAGAAGCAGAGCTTGCCGCCGGAGAACAGGAAATTGCGGAGAACGAGAAGAAACTGGAAGAGGGCGAAGCAGAGCTTGCCGCCGGAGAGCAGGAAATCGCGGAGAATGAGAAAAAGCTGGCAGACGCGGAAAAGGAGTTTGCCGCCGGAGAGCAGGAGATTGCGGAGAACGAGAAGAAGATTGCGGAGGGCGAAGAAGAACTTGCCGCCGGGGAGCGTGAGATCGCGGAAAATGAGAAGAAGCTGGAAGAGGGCGAAGCAGAGCTTGCCGCCGGGGAGCAGGAAATCGCAGAGAACGAGAGAAAGCTTACAGAGGGAGAACAGGAATTAGCCGCCGGAGAGCAGGAGATCGCGGAGAACGAGAAAAAGCTGGCGGACGCGGAACAGGAGCTCATCGCCGGGGAGCAGGAGATTGCGGAGAACGAGAAGAAGATCGCCGACGGAGAAAAAGAGCTGGCAGACGGCGAGCGCGAGATCGCGGAGAACGAGAAAAAGCTGGCGGACGCAGAACAGGAGATCGCTGACGCCCGGAAGGAGATCGCGGAGAACGAGAAGAAGATTGCAGATGGAGAAAAAGAACTCGCGGACGGAGAAAAGGAGATTGCGGAGAACGAAAAGAAGATCGCCGACGGGGAGAAGGAGCTGAAGGACGGCGAGAAGGAGATCGCGGAGAACGAGAAGAAGATCGCCGACGGGGAGAAGGAACTGGAGGACGGCTGGAAGGAGTACGAGGAAGCCAAAGCCGACGCGGAAAAAGAGATCGCGGACGGAGAAAAAGAAATTCAGGACGCCCGGGACGAGATCGCGGATATCGAGGTTCCCCAGTGGATCCTGTCGGACAGAACAGATCTTCCCGAATATGCGGACTATGGGGACAACGCGGATCGTATCCGGAATATCGGACGGGTCTTTCCGGTGATCTTTTTCCTGGTGGCCGCGCTGATCAGTCTCACCACCATGACCAGAATGGTGGAGGAGCAGAGGACCCAGATCGGAACCATGAAGGCCCTGGGATACAGTAAGATGGCTATCGCTTCCAAATATCTGAGCTATGCCTTCCTGGCCACTGTGGGGGGAAGCATCGCGGGAGTGCTTATCGGCGAGAAGATCCTGCCCTATATCATCATTAAGGCGTACGGGATCATGTACCACAGCATGTCCTCCATTCTGAGGATCGATTATGAGTGGAAATTTGCTCTGATGGCCTCTGCGGCAGCAGTGGTCTGCACCCTGGGAGCCACCGTTTTCGCCTGCTACAGGGCGCTGACGGATACGCCCGCATCCCTGATGCGGCCGCCCGCTCCCAAGGAGGGAAAACGTGTCCTGATAGAACGGATCACCTTCCTCTGGAAGCGTCTGAGCTTCACCTGGAAGTCTACTCTGCGGAATCTGTTCCGCTATAAGAAACGGCTTTTTATGACTATTTTCGGTATTTCCGGGAGCATGGCCCTGATGCTGGTGGGATACGGGATCAAGGATTCCGTGGGAGATATCGTGGTGCGGCAGTACACGCTTCTGCAGCACTATGACGGAATGATCATTGACAACGAGGACGCTTCTGAGGAGGATCGGGAGGAACTGGTTCAGTTCCTGGAAAAAAATGAAAAGCTGGATCACTTTACCCGGGTTTACTTCACCAACCTGACGGTTCCCAGAGAGAAATCCAGACTCAGCGCCTATGTGTATGTGCCTGAGGATCTGGAGAACTTTTCCAGGGACGTCACCCTCCAGAACCGGGTGACGCAGGAGCAGTACCAGTTGACGGACGCGGGAGCGGTGGTCAGCGAGAAGACCGCCACCCTTCTGGGACTGTCTGTGGGGGATACCCTTCCCATGGAACTGGATCAGAAGGAGTATTCGGTAAAAATTGCCGCGATCACGGAAAACTATATGGGACATTACATTTACATGACGCCGGCGGTCTATGAGGAAGCCTTCGGAGAAAAACCGGAGTTCCGGGACATTGTTTACGCCATGAAGCCCGAGTATCGTGAGGAAGCGGAAGACGTGGGTCAGGAGATCCTGGAATATGAGGCGGCGCTCAGCATCAGCTACACATCCAGCATCGCCGCCCAGGTGGAAAGAATGATCAGCACGCTGTCCATGGTAATCGTGGTTCTCATCATATCCGCCGGGCTGCTGGCCTTCGTGGTGCTGTACAATCTGAACAATATCAATATCACGGAGCGGAAGAGGGAGCTGGCCACCCTGAAGGTGCTGGGCTTTTACGATCAGGAGGTTTCCCAGTACGTGCTCCGGGAGAATGTGCTTCTCACATTTATGAGCATTCTCATCGGATCCGGGTTCGGCGTGCTGCTTCACAGGTTTATCATCGTGACCGTGGAGGTGGACACCGTGATGTTCGGAAGAAATATCCGGCCCATCAGCTTTCTGTACTGCGCCCTGTTCACCATCGGCTTTTCCGTGGTGGTAAACGGAGCCATGCATTTCAAGCTGAAAAAGATCGATATGGTGGAATCTCTAAAGAGCGTGGAATAAGAAGATAAAACTAAAATACAACAGATGAAATAAAAATATACAAAATAAAAACAGATTAAAGAAAAACGGACAAAATAAAAAGAGACAAAATAAAAACAGGGACTGTCGGAAACCTGCGTGACGGCACGATATTTTTTAATATCGCGTTCTGTCACCGGTGGCGGCAGTCCCCGTTTTTCTTTGCATAAGAAGTGTCTCGCAGCAAACTTCAAAAGAACTTGTCGTTTATGATATCAATTGTGCGTCCATCCCCGGACGGGCGCTGCTGCTTTGGCAGACAGGCGGAAACCCGTCAGTGCAGCCAGAGGATATAAATCATGGTCAGAGTCAGGCCGATGCAGAACAGCAGCAGACCGAAGGAAAGACTTCTCTGGATAACCGTATTGTTTTCCCGGAGGATTTCCCGGTTCAGAGCCATGATGTGAACGTAATCTCTGGAGGTGGGATTCTGCCGTCTCCAGGTTTTGTTTTTCAGGTTCTGGAGGGCGTTGAGCAGTTTTCCCGCTGCATGGGTAAATACGGTTCCCTCCGGCAGCTCATAGGGCAGCGGGCTGTCCCTGTAAATGGTTTTCCGAAGGAGGATGACGCACAGATCCACGGCGCTGTCCAGGAATCTGCACACAATTCCTGTCAGAAATACGGTGAGCTCTATGGCCGGGCGGTAGATCAGGTTTTCCAGATCCAGCCAGACGGGCCAGGGATTGATATAGGAATCCCGCACCTGCTTTTTCTGTACTTCCGGCTTCATCAGGAACCGGCGGATAAGGAAGAGATACACCACAGCGCCGATGACGATGGAGATGGCCGCGCCTGAAAGGTTATTCAGGCTGAAATAGGACACCGCCTCGCCGCCCTCCTCCAGGTTCATGAATTTCTGTCCCAGAGCAGCCACATTGTCCATGATCAGATGGGGGAACACACCCCAGACAAACAGGACGACAGCGCTTGCCGTGAGGGCAAATTCGCTTTCCGGATTCATGTACTTTGTCATCATGTCGTATTTCCGCTGCACCTTTTTGTCATTGTTTTCCTCCACAAAGATGGCCACATACAGCTTGGTCATGTAGGCGACGGTCAGTCCGCCGCTGAGGAGGAAGATATATTCTATGCACCGCATGGCCCATCCGCCGCCGTACTCCACAATGCTCTCGTGGAGAAGGGTTTTGCTGATATATCCGCCGAAGAAGGGGATGCCTCCGATGGTCAGCGCTCCGATGAGGAAGATGACCTTCAGCAGCGGCTTTTTTCTGCCAAAGCCCCGGATCTCGTTCAGGTCCAGAGCGTGGGCGTTCATAAAGATCACGCCGGCCGCCATGAACAGCACCAGCTTGATCATGGAATGATTGACCATGTGAAGGAGAGTTCCCCGCACGGCCAGGAAGTTTTCTTCTCCCAGAAGGCCCGCCATGCCGATTCCCACCATGATAAATCCGATCTGGGACATGGAGGAGCAGGCCAGGGTGCGCTTCAGGTCGATGGAGAAGACCGCCAGCAGAGCGCCTCCGAACATGGTCAGAACGCCGATGCCCAGAACCCATCTGCCCCACGTCCCGTCATGGAGAAACAGGTTGCTGCTGATAACCAGGATGCCGAAGATTCCCGTCTTGGTAAGGATACCGGACAGCAGAGCCGAGGCGGGTGCGGGAGCCACCGGGTGAGCCTTGGGCAGCCAGATATGGAGGGGGAAGGCGCCGGCCTTGGCCCCGAAGCCGGTGAGGATGCACAGCCCCGCGCCGTAGAGTACGGTTTTATCGGGGCAGGCCCTGGCGGCCTCCAGAAGCTCCGAAATCTGCAGGGTTCCAAGCTCGTTCCAGAGGATAAAAAGTCCCATCAGCATGACCATGCCGCCGATCACCGCCACCGCCAGGTACGTGGCGGCCGCCGAGAGCGACGGAGCGTTCTCCTCCTGGGCTACCCACACGTAGGAGGTGAAGGACATGATCTCAAAGAAAATAAAGGTGGTGTACAGCTCCGCCGACAAAAACACGCCCATGGTGGCGCCCAGCGTCAGCAGGAAAAAGATATAAAACCGGTTTCTGTTTTTGTGATGAGTGAAATACTCTCTGGAGAGGATGGTGGTCATCATCCACATCCAGGCGGCGATCAGGCCGTAGATCAGACGGAAACCGTCCATGGTGAAGGAGAGGCCCATGCCGCAGACGCCGGGAATGCCCAGCTGGAAAACCGTTTCTCCTCCCCGGCGGCTTCCGAAGATAAATACACACAGCATGAGGAGGAATTCGCTCACCGTCACAAAGTCCGCAAAGTAATCTCTCGCTTTTTCATTTTTTCTGCCCAGGACTCCGCATAGGAGGCCTCCCAGGAAGGGATAAAATACAAGAATGCCCAGTATGATATTTCCCATTTCAGAAGCTCCTCCTTTCTACTGTACGCCTGCGGCGATGGATTCCAGCGCGGTGATCAAAGGTTCCGAGTGCAGTCCCAGGATTACCATTCCCACTACGAACAGTCCCAGGGGAAGGAGCATCATCCAGCCGGGATCCTTAATATCGGACAGAGTGCTGTAATCGAAGTCCTTTCCCGGGAAAAATGCCCGGAGGGAAATGGTCATCATATAGATGGCCGTGAGGATGGCGGAGATCAGCAGAGCGGCGATTCCCGCCCAGGCCATGGGATTTCCGCTGTCGGTGGCCGCAGCGGCCAGGTACCATTTGCTCACAAAGCCGTTCAGCCCCGGAACTCCCATGAGGGCCAGTCCGGAGACGGTGAAGCAGAGAAATACCTTCGGCATCTTTCTTCCCAGTCCGTCCAGCTGATGGATGTAGCTGCGCTCTGTCTTGCAGATCACGGCTCCCGCGCAGAGGAAGCTGCAGATTTTGATCAGAGCGTGGCAGATCATATGGGCCAGAGCTCCTACCAGACCTGCGGGAGTCATGATGGCGGCTCCGAAGAGGATGTAGGAGAGGTTGCTGACGGTGGACCATGCCAGCCTGCGCTTTAAATGGGTTTCCTTCACTGCCCGGCTGCAGCCGTACACGATGGTGAAGATGGTCAGGCCCATCACCACGTTCTGGGCCCATGTGCCCCGGAGCAGCTCCGTTCCGAAGCTGTAGTAGGTGACCCGCATTACGGCGAAAGCGCCCGCTTTTACCACAGCCACTGCGTGGAGCAGGGCTGTTACCGGTGTGGGGGCCACGCCGGCCTTGGGAAGCCATGCGCTGAAGGGGAACATGGCGGCCTTCACGCTGAAGCCGCAGAAGCACAGCACGTAGATCAGCGGAAGGAGGGTGATGCTGTTTCCCAGGGAGGAAGCGCTTAAAACGCCGCCCCAGGTAAAATTCATGGTCCTGCCGTTGACCAGGATGAAGATCATGCCGATGAAGGCGAAGGCGGCTCCTCCCAGAGAATAGTAGAGGTAGGTCCGGCTGGCCAGAATGGCCTCCCTGGTGAGGGAGTGCATGATCAGAGGCAGGGTGACCAGGGTGAGCATTTCATAGAAAAAGTACATGGTGAGGATATCCTCCGCCATGGCGATTCCCAGAGTCACGCCGTAGGTGATGGTATAAAACATGAAGAAATAGCGTTCGTGGCCTTCATGCTCCATGTATTCGAAGGAGAACAGGGTCGCCAGAGGCCACAGTACCGACACGATCCCCGCGAATACCGTGCCCATGCCGTCGATGCGGAAGCTGACGGTAAGGTTCTGGGTAAAGCGGAACAGGATCACATGTCCATCCGGTCTGTTCAGAAGAAGCGAGAAAACCAGAATGGAGTTTGCCAGCACGAGAGTTTCGATATAGATGAGCATTCGTTTGCGGTTCCCAAAAGGAATTACCGGGATCAGCACTCCTCCCAGCATGGGAAGAAGCACTGCGACTGCCATATAAACCGGATTCATTTTCTTCTCCCCCCTTTACATCAGAGCCTGCGCGATCCGGCTCATGTAATGGATGAGCGGACCGGGCAGAACGCCAAGAAGAATTGTCAGCGCGGCGATCACCGCCAGCGGAACCAGCATGGCCGGAGCCGCCTCTTTCTTTTCGGAGATTTCAAACCCTTCTCCCGGGAAAAATCCCTTCATCACGATGGGAAGCAGGTAGCCTGCCGTCAGAAGGGCGCTGATGAGCAGCACCGCAGGTCCCAGGTACCGGAATACGCCGATGTCAGCGTCCAGAGCCCCTGCGGCCAGGTACCATTTGCTGATAAAACCGCTGGCGGGGGGAATTCCGATCAGGGCCAGGGAGGCGAAGGTATAGCACCACAGCGTTCCCGGCATCTGTTTTCCCACTCCGGTATACTCCTCCACCCGGGTTTTCCCAAGCCGGAAAATAAAAGCTCCCGCGCTGAGGAAGAGTACGGTTTTGATAAACGCATGGAAGACCGTGTGGAGAAGAGCGCCCGTCATGGCGGCGGGTGTCATGGCGGAGAGGCCGAACAAAATGTAGGAGACCTGACTCACGGTGGAGTAGGCCAGCCTCTTTTTGAAGACCTTCTCCCGGTAGGCCATCAGGGATCCCATGAATACGGTGAGGAGAGCCAGGACCATCCATGCGGTCTGAACCCAGGTGCCCCGGAGAAATTCCGTTCCTACCATATAATATACCACCCGGATGACGGAGAGGACTCCGGCCTTGACGATGATTCCGGACAGCACCGCGGAAGCCGGGGCGGGGGCCACCGGATGAGCGGCGGGCAGCCACCCGTGCAGGGGAAGCATGCCCGCCTTCACGCCGAAACCGATCAGGGCGGACATGACGGCGATGAGAAGGATGGTCTCATGGCCGCTGACAAGCTGGGGATTCAGGGAGCCTCCCGGCACGAATTCCAGGGTATCGCAGTAACGGTACAGGAAAAAGATGGCGAAGAGTCCCATGTACGCTCCCAGCATGGAGTACAGGAGATATTTCAGAGCCGCCATGATGGCCTCCCGGGTGCCGTTGTGGAGCACCATGGGCATGGACGTCAGGGTCACCAGCTCGTAGAAGAAATACAGGGTCACCAGATTTCCGGAGAAATCCAGAGCCATAAGCATTCCGTACACCAAAAGATAAAAACCGAAAAAGCGCTTTTCCTCCCCTTCATGTTCCATATACACGAAGGCGTAGAAGCAGGCCGCCAGCCAGACAATGCTGGTGAACACGGCGTTTATGCGCCCCACCTCATCGATATGGAAATAGATGGGAATGTCTTTCATAAGATAGAACAGCGTTACGCTCCTGTCGCCGCTCAGGGCTGCCAGGAGGGCCAGAACCACGGACACCGTCAGGACAATGGCGGTGAACTGGTGAAGCTTTCCCAGAACTTCTTTATCCTCTATGAAAACCGGCATTCCGTCTGTTCTCGCCAGGTGTTCCCGAAAGGAAGACACCAGAAGAAGAATCCCGGCGATGGTCGGCAGAAATACCGGCAGTAAAATCCAACCACTCATGTTTTTCCTCCTAGTAATTGTTGTAGCTTATGGGACAGCGGACGGCCCTGCGCCGGACAGATATCCGAAACGGTTCCGTCCCGGCGTCCCGGCCCCGTGAGTATTACGAGAACATGCTCAGCCCGCTGCGGATCAGACGGATGACCGGCTGAGAGCTGAGACCAAGAGCCAGGTTCAGGATGATAAAGAGAATCAGGGCAGCAGCCTTCTGAGGCTGGTCCGCCATGGTTATCGTCCGGAAATGCTTCTCGGACGCCAGTTTTCTGTCCGGGGCATAAATGCGGATCACTGTTTTTAAAAAGTAAACGGCATTTAATATGGTGCTGATGGCCAGGGCAATGAGGGTGGGGAGCATTTTGTTCACACTCTCCAGAGCGGACTGGGCGAACAGCAGCTTGGAGATAAAGCCGGAGAACATGGGAATGCCCACCATGGACAGGGAGCCCACGGTAAAGGCCGCGCCCGCCAGCTTGTTTCGGTATCCCGCGCCCGTGAGATCGAAGAAGCTCGTGCTGTCCCCGGAGGCGTCGGTGATGCCGGAGGCCGCCACGAAGAGCAGTGATTTCGTCGCGGCGTGGGAGACGATGTGATAAATGCTGGCCACCACACTGTCCGTGGTTCCCAGACCGAAGCCCATATAAATATAGCCGATCTGCGCTACGGAGGAGTAGGCGATCATCCGCCGGATATTGTTTTCCCGTATGGCGCTTACGGATCCCATGATCATCCCGGCGATGCCGAAGACAAACAGCACGTTTACCACCTTGCTGTTTTTTACGATGTCAAAGCCGATGACCCGGAAAAAGATCTTTACCAGAAGGAAGATATATCCCTTGGATACCAGTGAGGACAAAATGGCCGCTGAGGACACTGTGGAATAGCCGTAGGCGTCGGGCAGCCAGGTATGGAAGGGAAACAGCGCGCTCTTGATGGCCAGTCCGATGGACATCAGACCCAGGGAAACCAGCAGCGGCACGTGATAGGCTCCCGTTTCCTGGAGAATGCGGACCTGCTGCTGGATATTGCTCATGAGAAGATGACCGGTGAGATCGTACAGGAAGCAGATCCCCAGAAGCAGAAGACCGGAGCCCAGAAGGCTCATGATCATGTATCTGGTGGCCGCCTCGATGGTGCGCCCGTTCTGCTTGATCATAATAAGGCCGCAGGCGGAGATGGTGTTGATCTCCACGAAAACGTAGGCGGTGAACAGGTCGTTGGTATAGATCAGGGCCAGCAGGGAGCAGAGAAGCAGGTTTACCATGACATAGTAAAGGTTCTCCTTGGATTCCTCCAGCTCCAGCTCCCGTTCCAGCACGCCGCCCAGCATGCAGAGCAGCATGATGACGCAGAAGAACAGGGCCATGGCCGCTTCCAGGACGCCCACCCGGATCTCATTGCCCCAGGGTGCCGGGAAATGGCCCATGGTGTATACATAGGACTCTCCCGTTCCCATCACGTAGACCAGTACGGCCGCGGACATGGCGGTGAGAATGAGAAGCACGGCGGTGTTGATGATCTTCGCTTTTTTTCTGTCCATGACCGTAGACAGAGGTCCGGAGAACAGGGACAGAATGATGGACATAAAAGGAAAATTCTGTACAAAAGCCATTACAAGCCCTCCTTCTTCAGCCTGGTGGAAATCTCATCCAGGTCGAGAGTGTGATACCTGTAATACAGGCGGATGGTGAGGGAGAGCATCAGGGCCGTTACGGAGACGGACACCACGATGCCGGTAAGCACCAGTCCGCTGGGAATGGGATTGATGTAGGCCTCCACGCTCTGCACGCCGTTCACCACGATGGGAGCCTTCCTGCCGTTGATGTATCCCTTCAGGGCCAGGAACAGGTACATGGCGGTATCCATGATGTTCAGGCCGATAATTTTTTTGATGAGGTTTTTCTGAAGAAGCAGATTGGAAAAGCCGATGCCAAAGAGGATCATCGCCACCGCTTCCTCATAGTTCAGCATAAGATTTGAGAAATCCATTTCAATATCCTCCTTTCCGGAACATGACGAAGAAGGTGTACATAGTACCCGCAACCACGATGCCCACGCAGATATTCAGGATCAGGATCAGGCCGCTGCTCAGGATCGCTCCCGGCGTGCCCAGAGGAATGATGCTCTCGATGTGATTGGCTCCCGTGTAGAAGGAGTAGCTCTTGCACAGAGCGTAGCATCCCAGGGCGCACACGCTCAGACATTTGTAGGTCTTTGCCGTAAAGAACTTTTCCGTCTTCTCGAAGCCGAAAGCGTTCAGGTACAGGATCAGACCCGCGCCGATGATGGCTCCGCCGGAGAAACCGCCGCCGGGCCCCAGATGACCGCCCAGAATGACGTAGATACCGAAGATGACGATGGTGGGAAACAGAATCCTGGTCACGGTCTGAAGGATCAGGTCGTCCTTGGGCTCGTAAATATTGTCGCTTTCCTCCGGATATTCCTGGCCGGTCTTTTTCTTCTTATCGATGCGCAGCAGGATCAGCACGGTGCAGGTGGCGATAAAGAGCACGTGGGACTCGCCCAGGGTATCGAAGGCCCTGTAGTCCAGGATCATGCCCGTGACGATGTTTACTGCGCCGGTTTCCTGGAGACCGTCCTCGATATACCGTTCCGCCACCTCATTATTTACAGGATTCTCCGGATTTCCGAAGGAGGGCAGGAAGGATACGGCCAGCAGCAGCGTTCCCACCAGGAAAAGGCAGAAGAGCACGCTCATGACCTGGTAGGCCCTTTCAAAAAAGCGGATCCCCACATTCCTGTCTCTGTCATAGATCAGGCTCCGCACGCGCTCGTGGTCTTCCTTCCGCTTCCGGGCGGCTGCCGCATCCTCTTTGAACTCCTTCTGAGGCTTCATCTCCACCTCGTCCAGGAGAAGGTCCTTTTCGCCTGCGAACCAGGATTTCAGACGCCAGGTGAGAGTTTTTTCGTACTGTTCGCGAGGTACTTTTTTACTCATCGGTATGGTCACCTTCCTTTCCCTCTGAGCGGATGATGGCATGAATTTTCTTTAAAGTGACAAAGAAGAGCAGGGTGGTAACGCCCGCGCCCACAGCCGCCTCCGTGATAGCCAGGTCCGGGGACTCCAGAATGATCCAGATCACGGACATGACCAGACTGTAGGACATAAAGATGGAAATGGAAACAAGAAGATTTTTGGTGAGACTCACGGCTACCGCGCAGACCACCAGAAATCCCAGTAAAAGATATGTGAATATATTCATGGATTACGCCTCCTTGATTTTACGAAAGAAGCATCGGATCTCACTGATCCTCCGCGGCGCGGGTTTCCTCCTCCAGCTCCTTTAAGGATGCCCGGCGGTATCTCTTTTCCTTATCCTCGTTGGTGGTCACCTCCAGACGGGCGATCAGGTGAGAGGACGCAGGGGAAGAAAACCACAGAAAGATGATGACGCAGAACAGCTTCAGGGATGTGAAGTTCAGGCCGCTCATGATGATCAGTCCCACCAGGGAAAAACCGATCCCCAGTGTATCTCCCATAGCCGCCGCGTGCATCCGGTTCAGCACATATTTAAATCGGAACACGCCGATCATTTCGATGATAAAGATGAACACGCCGCACAGGATCAGTCCTGCGCCCACCAGAAACTGAATCCATTTAATCGCCGCCATGTTTCTTTTCCTCCTCCTTTTTTTCCAGATAAACGCCCATGTACACCTTGGTGAGCACGATCACCGCCAGGAAGCTCAGCATGGCGTAGATCAGGCAGATGTCCGCCAGGTATCCCTCCTGGAGCATCAGAGCCAGAATGGCAATTATAACCATCACCATGGTGCCCATCATGTTTACGGAAACGATACGGTCCGCGATCTTCGGTCCGATAATGGCCCGCACCAGACAGAGCATCACCATTACAGCCAGAAAAACCAGAACGACTGAAAAAAATATGGAATATGCCTGGGAAAGGCCCGGAATTTCATTGCCCATTATTTTCCCTCCCTTGATTTATCGTTGATTGCCGCAGGAAACGTGATATATCTTTCCCGCGCGAACAGAAATCATCATATGCCTTTTCCGCGTGTGCAGGAACCGTCATATATCCTTCCTGCGCGAGCAGGAACTGTCATATGTCTTTTTCTGCGCGAACAAGAATCGTCATATGTCCTTTCCTTGTGCGAACAGGATGTCATATGTCCTTTCCTTGCGCGGACAGGAACCGTCTTATATTCTTTCCTGCGCGAGCAGGAACTGTCATATATCTTTTCCTGTGCGTGCAGGAACCGTTATTTTTTTGCCGGAGTCGTTTCAAGTCTGGACAGATAATCCACGAAGATGGAAGAATCCATTCCCTCCGCCAGACTTTCGTCCAGGCAGTGCACCACATAGTCCGAATTTTCCAGGGACACGGTGATGGTGCCGGGGGTCAGGGTGATGGCATTTGCCAGAAGAGCTCTGGCTTCCGGTGTTTTCAGATCGGAATGAAAGCTTACCAGCACCGGCTCCACGGCCTCCTGCTCAGACAGGATCATGTGAATGACCGTAAAATTCGCCTTGACGATCTCCTTCACCAGCACTCCGCAGTACCGCAGAAAGAGAAATACCTTCCGGAGCAGCAGCTTTTCTTTTTCAATGCTGTAATCCATGAATTTGCAGGAAAAAGCAAAGATCGCCGCCGCGATGATCAGGCCGAACACGGCGATTTCCAGGGTAAAATTCCCGTTGAAGATCACCCACAGCAGAAAGTATAACAGGTACATAGGCCAACCTCCTTTTCTTACAGATTTTTACCGGGAATACAGGGACATTGCTTTTCACGGGCAGGTACATGCGGCGGATTTTCTCTCCGCTGACGCGGAAATATACCCCGTCTTAGAAAAAACACCCCGCGACTGCGTGAAAGCTTCGTATCCCGGTCTTTTGTATAAACCCAAAATTAACTGTATTTTACTCCTATCTTTATTTTTAGTCCAGAGTAAAACAGTATTTTTTTCTTGTGGAAATAATCTGCGGAATTGTATAAAACGCACAGAGTATTCGCCGTGCGGATGCAGAGAAGCAGTGCCGCCAGCTGGCAGTAAGTGTAGCTTCAGGCGGTAATAGTCATACGGATGCGGCAGAGCAGTGCTGCCAGATCTGGTGTAAACGCATCCTCAGCTGGTATTGGCCATACGGACGCAGCGAAGCAGTGCTGCCAGATCTGGTGTAAACGCATTTTCAGCTGGTATTGGCCATACGGACGCAGCGAAGCAGTGCTGCCAGATCTGGTGTAAACGCATTTTCAGCTGGTATTGGCCATACGGACGCAGCGAAGCAGTGCTGCCAGATCTGGTGTAAACGCATCCTCAGCTGGTATTGACCATACGGACGCAGTCAGAACTGTGCTTCCTGTCTGTTGACGGCGCAACGCTCCGCCGAACTAACCGCCAACTACGACTAAGACGCTCAGGAAGAGCCTTCGCGTCTAAGTCTCCGTAAGCGGTGGATTTCGTCTCCACTAAAACCGCGCCCAAACGGTCTGCCAGACAGGAAGCACAGTCCTGCCTGCTGTGTATCGAAGAAACTGTGATAACCGGTGAGAGCTTAAGGAAACTGTGAAATCCACTGAAAGCTAATAGAAACTATGAGATTCTCTGAAAGCTAATAGAAACTGCGAGACTCGCCGCGAGCTAATAGAAACTGTGAAATCTGCTGAATGCTCATAGAAATTGTGAAATCCATGGAATGCTTCTTGACAAGCAGAAAAAATCCAATTATAGTAAAGGGCATACAGAAAAAGGCGAAGAGGAAGAGGAGTAGACAGTTGTCCCTCACAGAGAGGAATGTCCCGTAAATCCAGGGCTTTGACAGTCGCCGGACAGATTCCGGCAGACTCAGGAACCATCGGAAGCGGGCTGCAAGACATTCCAGGAAGAGACTGCCGAAGGTGGCTTCGGAGCCGGAATGCCCAGAACCCGATTACAGTATGACCATATATCCATATATTATATGGAAGCTTTTGCACCTGCCTGTACGCATCCCGTACCGGCACCCGCCATACTGCCGGATGAAGCATTCCCGTCCCCCGGCGTTAACGGAAAAGAGACATGCGGGCCGCATCCCGCATAAGCAAGGTGGTACCGCGGACTACATTCGCCCTTCACATCAGATGTGAAGGGCGTTGTTTTTTTATCTTGCCCGACAGTATTCTCCTTCGGCCGCAATCCATCCGATTACCCGGCCCTTATAGGAACCACACGGATTTGTGCTCCAGGGAACTTTATAAATCCAATATTGAAGGACACCCTTCGTACATCCAACGCTAAAGGACGTGCTTTACACATCTGATGCAAGAATGCGCTTCGCACATCCTGTGCGGAAGGTGCCCTTTATACATCCAATGTTGAAGGACACACCTCGTACATCCTTTACACCGTCAGCGCGCAGGGTTCGCATGGGGCGGGGCAGCCGGGAGGCGGTTTCGGCCGCCTTTGGAGGAGTCTTAGAAATTCCCGGTTCGTGGCTTTTTGTGTTATGCGCCAAAATAATACTGTCTGAGCTTCGCGAGTTTATTATTTTGGCGCATGGTTTTAACAAAAAGACAGGAACCGTGGAATTTCTTAGGCTCCGGAAACAGCGGCTGAAACCGCCTCCCGGCTGCCCCGCCCCATGCGGAGCCGTCCGTTTGATCCAGCTCCACCATGCAAACCTTGCCTGCCAGACTCGGTTCTACACCCATGCGAACCCTGTCCGTCCGGCCCGGTTCCCACACTCGTGCAGAACCAGCCTGTCAGACTCGGTTCCGCCCCATGCGGAGCCGTCCGTTTGATTCAGCTCCACCATACGAACCCTGTCCGTTTGGTTCAGCTCCCCTTCGCCCCAACTAACCATCACAAGGAGGACTACCCACCCATGAGCAAAGAACTTGCCAAAACCTACGACCCCAGCGGCATCGAAGAACGCCTCTACCAGAAATGGCTGGACAACGGCTACTTCCACGCCAAAGTAAACCCCGATAAAAAACCCTTCACCATCGTCATGCCCCCGCCCAACGTAACCGGCCAGCTCCACATGGGCCACGCCCTGGACGAAACCATGCAGGACATCCTCATCCGCTTCAGGCGCATGCAGGGCTACGAAGCCCTCTGGCAGCCCGGCACCGACCATGCGGCCATCGCCACCGAGGTGAAGGTCATCGAAAAACTGAAAAGCGAAGGCATCGACAAAAACGAGATCGGCCGCGAAGAATTCCTGAAGCACGCCTGGGCCTGGAAAGAAGAGTACGGCGGAAAAATCATCAACCAGCTGAAAAAACTGGGCGCCTCCGCCGACTGGGAGCGGGAACGCTTCACCATGGACGAAGGATGCTCCAAAGCCGTGGAGGAGGTCTTCATCAAGCTCTACGAAAAAGGCTACATCTACAAAGGCTCCAGAATCATCAACTGGTGCCCCGTATGCCAGACCTCCATATCCGACGCGGAGGTGGAGCACGAGGACCAGAACGGCAGCTTCTGGCACATCAACTACCCCATCATCGGCGAGGAAGGCCGCTACGTGGAAATCGCCACCACCCGTCCCGAAACCATGCTGGGTGATACCGCCGTTGCCGTAAACCCTGACGACGACCGCTACAAAGACCTCGTCGGCAAAATGCTGAAGCTCCCCCTCACCGACCGTGAGATCCCCGTCATCGCCGACGAATACGTGGACAAAGAATTCGGAACCGGCTGCGTGAAGATCACCCCCGCCCACGACCCCAACGACTTCGAGGTGGGCAAACGCCACAACCTGCCGGAGATCAACATCATGAACGACGACGCCACCATCAACTCCCTGGGAGGCAAATACGCCGGAATGGACCGCTATGAAGCAAGACGTCAGATCGTAAAGGACCTGGACGACCTGGGCCTTCTGGTGAAGGTCATCCCCCATTCCCACAGCGTAGGAACCCACGACCGCTGCGGCACCACTGTGGAGCCCCTCATCAAGCCCCAGTGGTTTGTAAAAATGGACGAGATGGCAAAAGCCGCCATGGAAGTCCTCCACACCGGAGAACTGGAATTCGTACCCCCCAGCTTCGGAAAAACCTACCTCCACTGGCTGGAAAACATCCGCGACTGGTGCATCTCCCGTCAGCTGTGGTGGGGCCACAGAATCCCCGCATATTACTGCGACGAGTGCGGAGAAGTAGCGGTAGCCCGTGAAATGCCCGAAAAATGCCCGAAATGCGGCTGCACCCATCTCCACCAGGACGAGGACACCCTGGATACCTGGTTCAGCTCCGCCCTCTGGCCCTTCTCCACTCTGGGCTGGCCGGAGAAAACCCCTGAGATGGAATACTTCTATCCCACGGACGTCCTGGTAACAGGCTACGACATCATCTTCTTCTGGGTAATCCGAATGGTATTCTCCGCTCTGGAGCAGACAGGAAAAACGCCCTTCCACCACGTGCTGATCCACGGACTGGTGAGAGATTCCCTGGGCCGTAAGATGAGCAAATCCCTGGGCAACGGCATCGACCCCCTGGAGGTCATTGAAAAATACGGCGCGGACGCCCTCCGCCTCACCCTGATCACAGGAAACGCCCCCGGAAACGACATGCGCTTCTATTGGGAAAAGGTAGAGTCCAGCCGGAACTTTGCCAATAAAATCTGGAACGCCTCCCGCTTCATCATGATGAATCTGGAAGGAAAAACCATAAAGGAACCGGAGAATCTTCAGGCCCTCTGCCCGGAGGACAAATGGATCCTCTCCCGCGTCAACACCGTCACCCGGGAAGTAACGGAGAACATGGAAAAATACGAGCTGGGCATCGCCGTGCAGAAGGTTTACGATTTCCTCTGGGACGAATTCTGCGACTGGTATATCGAAATTGCCAAAGTACGCCTGTGGAACGCCAAGGAAAACCCGGAAGCCGCAGGAGAAGCCCTGTGGACCCTGCGCACCGCCCTTACCCAGGCGCTGAAGCTCCTCCATCCCTTCATGCCCTTTGTCACCGAGGAAATTTACTGTACGCTGCTCCCGGAAGAGGAATCCATCATGATCTCCTCCTGGCCGGTATACGATGACAGCCGCTCCTTCCCCGAGGCGGAGAAGGCCATGGAGCTCTGCATGGAGGCCGTGCGCGGCATCCGGAACACCCGCATGACCATGAACGTGCCCCAGAGCCGTAAGACAAGCGTATATATCGTAGGCAGGGACGAGGAATTCTGCTCCCTCTATCAGGAAAGCTGCCAGTCCTTCGTAAACCTGGCCTCCGCGAAGGACATCCGCGTACAGACCACGAAGGAAGGAATCGGCGACGACGCTGTCTCCATCGTAGTGTCCGGCGGCATTGTGTACCTTCCCCTGGAGGATCTGGTGGACAGAGCCAGAGAACTGGAACGTCTGGGCAAAGAGCAGGAACGCCTGAAAAAGGAGATCGCCCGCTGCGAGGGCATGCTGAACAATCCCAACTTCGTCAGCAAAGCGCCCCAGGCCAAAGTGGAGGCTGAGAAAGGGAAGCTTCTGAAATATCAGGAAATGCTGGATAAAGTAAATTCCCAGATCCGGCAGATGGAGCCGTGAAGATCGGAGCCATGACTGCCTAAAGGAGTGATGAAATGAAATTATACCGGGTTTGTAACAGGATTTCCCTTCTTCTCCACGCTCTGTTCAGCGCGGCGGGGTATTTCCTGGTAGAAACCATCTGCAGGCATTCTTTCACGGAGACCTGGACCTTTATGCGGGAACGGCCTCTGGTGTTTGCCTATAACGCCGGTTTTATTTTTGTAACCTCCCTGATCGTGTATCTCTTCCGGAAACGATGCTTTATGCGGCTGCTGGTGGCCTATTTCTGGCTGCTGCTGGCAGCGGTAAACGGAATCATCCTCAGCGCCCGGGTAACCCCCTTCACAGGACCGGACCTGCATCTGCTTTCGGACGCCTTCGGCCTGGTGAACAAATACCTTCCCCCGGCGGGAGTGGTGATCGCCTGCATTCTGTTTGCCCTGATGCTCCTGTTCCTTCTGGTTGTGCTGATCAAAAGTCCGAAATACAAAGGTCCATTAAAGTACCGTTATAATATCCCTCTGATCCTGGCCGCCGCAGCGGCCTTCGGAGGGGTGACCCAGCTGGCGCTGGAAAAACGGGTGCTTTCCAACTATTTCGGCAACATCGCTTTTGCATATGAGGATTACGGCTATCCCTACTGCCTGGCTACCACCATATTCAATACAGGGATCAGCTGCCCCAGGGACTACTCGGACGGAGAGATCCGTCGGATCCAGCACACGGAGGACAACCTTCCCCAGACCCGTGAGGGAGAGTATCCCAACATCATCTTCCTGCAGCTGGAATCCTTTTTTGACCCGGAGCTGGTGAATTACCTGAAAATTTCCGAGGATCCCATTCCCACCTTCCGGCAGCTCATGAAGGATTACAGCTCCGGCTACTTCAAGGTACCCGCCGTGGGCGCCGGAACCGCCAATACGGAATTTGAAACGATCACGGGAATGAGCCTGCATTATTTCGGGCCGGGAGAATATCCCTACAAGAGCATTCTCAAGGAGACCGCCTGCGAGAGCGCTGCCTATGTGCTGAAAAATCTGGGCTACGCGACCCATGCCGTGCACAATCATGAGGCCAATTTTTACGGAAGGAAGACAGTGTTTCCCAACCTGGGCTTCGACACCTTCACCTCCGAGGAATACATGCCCAAAGAGAACCAGATCAACCCCCAGGGCTGGGTGAAGGACAGCATTCTCACGGAGGAGATTTTCAAATGCCTCAACGCCACGGAGGAAAAGGACTATATCTACACCATCTCCGTTCAGGGACACGGAGCCTATCCCGAGGAGCCCATCCTGGAGGATCCCCTGATCACGGTCACCGGCTCCGCCACCCAGGAAAAGAATTACCAGTGGGAATATTATGTAAACCAGATCCGGGAGATGGATGATTTTATCAAAGACCTTGTGACCCAGCTGTCCAATTATGAGGAGGATGTAATCCTGGTGATGTACGGCGATCACCTTCCTACCATGGATCTTACCGTGGAGGATCTGGAGAACCGGTATCTTTTCCAGACTCAGTATGTGATCTGGGATAATTTCGGCATGAAAAAGAGAGACGAAAATCTGTCCTCCTATCAGATCGCCGCTGAGGTGCTGGACCGCATCGGGATTCACGAGGGAAGCATTTTCCGCTATCATCAGGCGAGAAAGAACACAAAAAACTATCAGGTGGATCTGGAAACCCTGCAGTATGATATCCTCTACGGCGAGCGGTATGTCTATGGCGGGGAGATGCCCTTCCGGCGAACGAAAATGCGCCTGGGCCTTTACGATGTGACGCTGGATTCCCTGGAGCTGATATCCCTCGCGGATTTTACCTACTATATCCGCGGAAGCAATTTTACTCCTTCCAGCCAGGTACAGCTGAACGGAGAGTGGTACGACACGGTTTACGTCAGCCCCGTGACGCTGATGATCTCCGGGACGGAGCTGGATCCCTTTGACCGGATCGCCGTGGCCCAGCGGAGCAACAGCTCCACCAGAAAGGCTCTGAGCAAAAGCTACGACAGGGCCTGCTACGCCGTACTGCTGAACAGCGAGTGGAAGCTGCCGGAGCTCCCTGAGGAAAATGTCGGATAAAAGATTACGATTGGGACTGGACAACTCCGGGCGGTACGATTAAGATAACCTATGGAAGGATGTACTGTA
Organism: uncultured Lachnospiraceae bacterium; assembly: GCA_947626985.1. Classification (GTDB taxonomy): domain Bacteria; phylum Bacillota; class Clostridia; order Lachnospirales; family Lachnospiraceae; genus Blautia_A. The sequence continues at coordinate 21,119 of CANQUG010000011.1, forward strand.
AAAGAAAAAATGATGAACTACAGAGAGGCAGTTGCCTATATTGATGAAACTCCGAAATTTACCGTAAAAAATACCCTCAGCCATACCAGAGAATGCCTAAGGCGTCTGGGAGATCCCCAGAAACATTTCCGCGTCATCCATGTGGCGGGAACCAATGGAAAGGGAAGCACCTGCGCGTTCCTTACCTCCATTCTCCGGGAGGCCGGCTATTCCTGCGGACTGTTTACCTCCCCCCATCTTGTGGAGATCAATGAACGCTTTCAGATCAATGAGGTGAACATCAGCGACGATACGTTTCTGAAAGCCTTTCACCGAGTGAAGGCTCTCTCGGATGAGCTGGTGGCGGAGGGAAATTACCATCCCACCTACTTTGAAATGCTGTTCCTCATGGGAATGGTGATCTTCGCGGAGGCGGGGGTGGACTTCGTCACGCTGGAGACGGGGCTGGGAGGCCGGCTGGACGCTACCACCTCCATCGAGGACCCCGTGGCCTGCGTGATCACCTCCATCAGTTTTGACCATATGCAGTATCTGGGAAATACCATAGAGGAGATCGCCGGGGAGAAGGCGGGAATCATCGTGCCGGGGGTTCCGGTGATCTACGACGGAAATGATCCGGCCGCGGCGGGTGTGATCCGAAGAGAGGCGGAGAGACTGGGAAGCCCTGCTGTAGAGGTGAGGAGGGAGGACATGGAGGTTCTCTCCATCACGAAAGAGGGCATCCGCTTTTCCTTCCGTAAGGATGAATATTATGGAAGGGAGATTTTCTCCGTTCCCTTTATTGCCCGCTATCAGGTGATGAACAGCGCTCTGGCGCTGAAAACCATGGAGGTTCTGAAGTCCGTACTGCCTGTGGAGCGCAGGCACGTTCTGCTGGGACTGTCCCGCACCCGCTGGCAGGGCAGGATGGAGACCATTCTTCCCGGGGTGATCGTGGACGGCGCCCACAATGAGGACGGCGTGGAAAAGTTCGTGGAGACAGCGGAGCATTTCCAGAAGGAGCATCCCCTCACTCTTTTGTTCTCCGCAGTGGAGGACAAGGATTACCGGGACATGATCCGCACGATTGTAAGCCGGATCCGGTTCCGCCATGTGGTGGCAACCCAGGTGGGAGGCTATCGGCAGGTTCCTGCGGAGGAGCTTGCGGAAATCTTCCGGGAGAACGGCTGCGCTGAGGCGGAAGGGATCCGGGACGTTCCCGCGGCCTTTCGCCGGGCTCTGGAGATGAAGGGTGAGGACGGCATGCTGTTCTGTGTGGGTTCCCTGTACCTGGTGGGAGAGATAAAAAGTGTTCTCCGGGATTCCGGAGAGAAGTTCGCGGGAGGAACGCCATGATCGATTATGAAGAGGAACTTAAGAAATTTGAACCCAGTCTGGACGTGACAGACGCGGAAGGCGCTATTTATGACCGTGAGCTGACGGATATCCTGGACGTTCTTCAGGAGGTGCTGCGGGAGGTCAGAAGCGGCAGGCGTTCAAGATAAGGAGAGACCGATGAATTGTATGAATTGCGGCGCTGTCCTGTCAGATATTGATCTGGACTACTGTCCCAGCTGCGGAAGCAATGTACTGATTCAGAAAAAGGTGGATTACCTGTCCAAGTATTATTACAATCAGGGGCTGGAGAAGGCCAGCATCCGGGATCTTTCCGGGGCCATCACCTGTCTGAAGCAGAGTCTGGCCTTCAATAAGCGGAATATCCAGGCCAGAAACCTTCTGGGGCTGGTGTACTTCGAGACAGGGGAGGTGGTGTCCGCTCTCAGCGAGTGGGTCATCAGCAAGAACCTCCAGCCCTCCAGAAATCTGGCGTCGGAATATATTGACAAGCTCCAGGCCAATCCCGCCAGACTGGAGGCCATCAACGAGACCATAAAAAAATATAATCACGCTCTGCAGCTGTGCCGGGAGGGGCATGAGGACATGGCCGCCATTCAGCTCCGCAAAATTCTGTCCCAGAACTCCAAGCTGATCAAGGGATACCACCTTCTGGCGCTGATCCAGATCAAGGAGCAGGAGTGGGGGAAGGTGCGGAGAACGCTGCGGAGAGCCATCCGTATCGATAAGACCAACACCACCACCCTGCGCTTTTTAAAGGAAGTGGACGAGAGAACGGGCGTGGCCACGAAGCTGGAACGGCAGAACAGAGGAATCTTCCGGGGTACCGACAACGTCGAGGAGAACGTGACGGGCACGGATTATGTGGTGAATCCGCCTGTCTACAGGGAGAGAAGACGGATTTCGGTGTTCGTGACCCTGACGATGGGGATTGCGGTGGGCGTATCCGCCTTCTGGCTTCTGGCGGTTCCTGCCATCAAGCAGAGAATTTATCGGGAGGCCAATCACCAGATCGTGAAATACAGCGAGTCCCTGTCCAGCCAGGGTGCCCAGCTGAGCAGAGCGCAGGGGGAAGCCAGGGAAGTGGGGGACGCGGTGGAGGCCACCGTGCAGCAGCTGGAGCTGGAGAAGGTTCGCAGCTCCAGTTATGAAGCTCTTCTCAAAGCCTATTCCGCCGTATACCAGGAGAATTATGACGAGGCGGCGCTCGTAATCCAGACGGTGCACGCCTATCTTCTTCCTGATGACGTCCGGTGGATGTATACCACGGTCTGCAATACCACCGGAGTGACGGGAATCGAGGAGCCGGAGGGGTCGGAGGACGAAGAAGGAGCTTCCGGTGATTCCGGCGGTGACAGCAGTTACGATGACGGCTACAGCGACAGCGGTTATGACGACGGTTACAGCGACAGCGATTACGATGACAGTTACAATGACGGCGGTTACGATGACAGTTACAGTGACGGCGGTTATGATGACGGCTACAGTGACAGCGGTTATGACGACGGTTACAGCGACAGCGGTTATGACGACAGTTATAGTGACAGCGATAATGACTATGGTTATGGTGACAGCGGTTACGATGACGGTTCCGGCGGCAGCGGTTATGATGACGGCTACAGCGACGACGGTTCCGGCGGCAGCGATTACGATAACAGCGACGACGACGGGACCGGAGGCGGTAATGATTATGCTGATGATGACGGTGACAGCGATTATGGTTACTGACCGCCGGCGTCAGCGGAAAAACATAAGAGAAACCTCGCAGCAGGGGATGTGTCGGATGACACATCCCCTTTTTTCCGTCATGGGAACCTTCCTTGCAGAAACGCGTAATTTTTTTCGAAACGGGACGGAATGAGAGGTTTTTTGGATTATTCTGTATAAAAATGAAAAATAAGGGGAGAATAACTATGAATCCATTGTTTACTGCTGAGGGGAGCTGTCTGACCATCGCCCTTCCCAGGGAGCTGGACCATCCGGCCTCCGATTCCATCCGCAGGGAATCGGACAGGATCATGAGCAGGCAGTTTATCAGGACGATCGTATTTGATTTCGCGGACACCAGCTTTATGGACAGCTCGGGGATCGGGCTGATCATGGGAAGGTACAGAGCTCTGGGAATGCGGGGAAACTGTGTGCGGGCCGTCAATGTGAACAGTCATATCGAGAAGCTGCTGCACCTGTCCGGACTGCACAGGTATATGGAGATCCGGCCGGTTCCGGAACAATGAAAAAATGGAGGATAGAAGGGAGTATATTATGGAAAATACCAATGAATTTACAAATGAGATGACTCTTGTCTTTGACAGCAGGCCGGTAAATGAAGGGCTGGCCCGGGTGGCGGTGGCCTCCTTCTGCACGCAGCTGAATCCCACTCTGGAGGAGGTGGCGGACCTGAAAACCGCCGTCTCCGAGGCTGTGACCAACTGCATCATTCACGGGTATGAGGGAGAGGTACATAAGATTGAACTGGTGTGTCGTTTAAGGGACAGTGAACTGCTGGTGGATGTGAAGGACGAGGGCGTGGGCATTTCCGACATAAAGAGGGCCATGGAGCCCCTGTTTACGACGAAGCCGGAGAAGGACCGCTCCGGCATGGGTTTTACCTTTATGGAGGCTTTTATGGATGAGGTCACTGTGGAATCCTGCGTGGGCAGGGGAACAACGGTCCGCATGAAAAAAATAATCAGAAGGTAAGGGAGAGAATGGAGCATACTCTTGCCCTGATCGGGCGCGCGCACCAGGGGGATAAACAGGCAAGAGATACCTTGTTCGAGGAAAATACCGGACTGATTTACAGTGTGGCGAAGCGCTATCTGGGAAGAGGGGTGGAGATGGAGGATCTGTTTCAGATCGGAAGCATCGGCCTTTTAAAGGCGGTGGACAAATTCGATCTGAATTATGACGTCAAATTCTCCACCTACGCGGTCCCCATGATCGCAGGGGAAATCAAGCGATTTTTAAGGGACGACGGCATTGTAAAGGTGAGCCGCTCCCTGAAGGAAAATCACTATAAGATCTTTCAGGCTCAGGAGCAGCTGGAGAGGCGGCTGGGGCGGGAGCCCACGCTGACGGAGCTCTCTGCGGAGCTGAACCTTCCTGTGGAGGAGGTGGTGATGACCATGGAATCCAGGGTGGAGGTGGAATCCCTGTCCAAAACCATCTATCAGGGGGAGGGCACGGAGATCTCCCTGATGGACAGGCTTCCGGAGAAGGAGGACCGGCAGGAGACGCTGCTGAACAGGATCTTTCTGGAGGAGATTCTGGGCACCCTGGGGGCCAGGGAGCGTCAGCTGATCTTTCTGCGGTACTTTCAGGATATGACCCAGACGGAGGTGGCTTCCCGGATGGGCGTCTCCCAGGTGCAGGTGTCCCGCATGGAAAAAAGAATTCTGGCCAGGCTTAGGGCGCTGCGGGATTGACTTTTGGAGGATTTGTAGTATCCTGAAAGAAAAGAGAGAGCCGGAAACAGGACGTCCGGTCCGGAAAGGCTCAGAAAACGGGACCGGACAATCACAGAAGAAAGAGAGGGAAGGAAGCCATGGGATTTCGTCTGCTGAGGAGAAAAGGAGACGCGCAGGGGGAGAAAAAAGAGTTCGACAGGGAGAGACAGAAGCCGGTGATCCGCTGCAGCATCTGTACGGGTGAGCAGGTGGCGGGCTTTAAGGATATTCATACGGGAAAATTCGAGGAAGTGATGCTGATCCGGGATGATCAGGATCTGTCGCATTTCAAATCCATGTACGGCGTGGAGGAGGTTGTCCGGGAATACTGAACTTCCCTGCCCCGGCTTTATGCTTTCACTGCCGCGTCCGCGATAGAGGCCGTCCGGGAATACTGAACTGCTCTGCCTCGGGGAAGGAGCCTCACCGGGGCTCCTTCCCCGGGGCTTTTTCGGGTCTGCGGCTGATGTCCTCGATGATGGCCGCGTTCACGCTGTCCTCGTACTGGCGCATCTGTATCTGCATGGGCGTGGGATCGGAGGAGAGCTTCTTTCTTCCGAAATGATTGAAGAAGAACAGCACTCCCAGTCCCAGGCCCGCAGAGTAGGAGATCTCCAGGGCGGTAAAACCGGAGGACGCCTGTCCTGTCACCTGACGGTAAATCTGTCCGAAGAGCCTGCCGGTGTCCGCGTCGTTATTGAAGGTCATGATGGAGAAGGCCGCCCCGAAAAAGCTGCACAGGCACACGAAGGACACCTTCAGCCATCTCAGGAGCCTGCCCGGAGCGGTTTCCCCGGTGTAGGTGATAATAAAATCAGGTTCGCCGACGGGAGAGATGTCCAGCTCAGGCTCCTTTTTCTGAATCAATTTTACCAGATCCATGACGGACATGACGTAGCGGCCGTATTCCCGGGGATTCAGATCCGCCACGGGCATGACCCGCAGTCTGTTAAGGATGCCTGTGCTGGTGCAGGCAAGCTCCGCCACGTCCTGGAGATACACATGAGGATTGTGTACCTCCGCATTTTTATCTATCTGCAAATACAGTGTATCGCTCACTTCTTTATCGTCCTTTCCATCTTCCGGTTTTTGTCATCCCTTCATTTTCGGCCTGCAGATCAGGCTGGCCAGATAAGAAAAGATCAGCGCGGCGGAGACGCCCGCGGCGCAGGCGGTGAAGCCGCCGGTAAAAAGTCCCATGAGGCCGTCCTGATCGACGGCCTTCTGCATTCCTTTCCACAGGACCTGGCCGAAGCCCAGAAGGGGAACCGTGGCTCCGGCCCCCGCATAGTCCGTGAAGGGCTGGTACAGGCCCGCGGCGCTTAGAAGGACGCCGGAGCATACCAGAATCACCATGACTCTGCCCGGCATCAGTTTCGTTTTATCCAGTAAGATCTGAACGAGAGCGCAGATGGCGCCGCCCACCCAGAAAGCATTGAAATAGTCCATGTTTTCCTCCTTATCCGGCTGTCCGGAATCTGCCTGTTCTGTCCCTTTTACTGTACTTCCACATGCTCGATCACCACTCCGTGGGCGATTCCGGGGACGGACTCCCCCTCGTTGAAGCTTACTTTGGACAGAAGCGCTCCCGTAGGGACGAAAAGGATCCGCTTCCATTTTCCGGAGACCACCTTGGGCAGAAGATATCCTGCCAGAACCGTGGCCGAGCATCCGCAGCCGCTTCCCCCGGAATGGGTATCCTGGGTGCTGTTGGTGAAGATCAGCAGACCGCAGTCCTCGTGGATTCCGGAGATATCCAGTCCTTTTTCCGCGAGAAGATCCAGCAGGATTCTTTTGCCCACGGCTCCCAGATCCCCTGTAATCACAGCGTCGTAGTCCGAGGGAGAGCGTCCGAAATCGGTAAGATTCTGATAAATGGTATCGCAGGCTGCCGGGGCCATGCACCCGCCCATATTCAGGGAATCCTTCAGGCCGTAATCGACGATCCTTCCGGTGGTGATTCCTGTGATGGCCGCGCACCCTCTGCCCTCCCGGAGCGGCGCGGAGCAGCCGGGAATCTCCGGACCGGGAGGCGTACAGCCCAGAACGCAGGCTCCTCCTCCGGTGACGGTCCAGGTGGAGGAAAGGGGACGCTGGCCGGCGTACCCCAGAGGGAAGCGGAATTCCTTTTCCGCACTGGCAAAATGGCTGGAGGTGACGCACAGAACGTGCTCGCCCCCTCCGGCGGTGATGGCCATGGCCCCCAGGGACAGGGCCTCTCCCATGGTGGAGCAGGCTCCGTACAGTCCGTAAAAGGGAATTCCCATCTCCCCCACTCCGAAGGAGGAGGCCATGGACTGGGCCAGAAGATCTCCGGCAAAAAGCATCCGGATATCCCGGGGCTGCAGTCCGGCTTTTCCCACGGCCAAGGAGGCCGCTTCCTTCTGAATGGCGCTCTCGGCCGCTTCCCAGGTATCGCAGCCGAACATGGGATCCTCGCTGATCATATCGAAGACGTCTCCCAGGGGGCCTTCCCCCTCCTTGCTTCCCACGATGGAAGCGGCGCTTTTTATGAAGACCGGATCAGGAAAGGCAATGCTTGCGCTTCCTGCGGTTATCAGTTTTTTCATCCCGTCACCCCCACCGCTTTAAGAATATAGTACAAAAGACCCAGAACCCAGGAACTGAGGATACCGTAGAGGATCACCGGCCCCGCGATGGTGAAGATCTTGCATCCTATGCCGAAGATCTGTCCCTCCGCCCGGAATTCGATGGCGGAAGCCGCCACGGAATTGGCGAATCCGGTGATGGGGACCAGAGCTCCGGCGCCGCCGAACTTTCCGATCTTCGGGTAGAGGTTCAGTCCGGTGAGAATGACGCTGAGAAGGATCAGGATCAGGGAGCACCAGTTGCCCGCCGCCTGTTTATCCAGTCCCTGCCTGCCGGCGAAATTCAGAATGACCTGTCCCAGGGTGCAGAACGCTCCTCCCACCAGGAACGCCCGGAACATATTCAGGGCCAGGCTGTGGGTGGGAGTGATCTCTTTTACATATTTTTCGTATTGCTTCTGTTTTTCAAGCTGCGCTTCTGTTGCCATAGTACCTTCCTTTCCGACATTATTTCCGGCCGTCCGGCTCTTTTAGGCCCCGCAGCCGGCGAAATTGGCTGTCTGTTCCTAGTGTGGGAAAAAAGCGGAGGAATATACTTCCTTTTTTTGACTTTTTTTTCTTTTCTATATATAATGGGAAGGACAGTAGGACACCGGTATGTCATTGTACTTTTTTCAGATGGCTGCGCATACCGGGAAGGGAAGGGGACATCAATGAGTGAATTTTGGTTTGGAAAAAGCGTAGACCTGCTGGGAAATGCCTCCGCGGTCCCGGGCGTGGAGATATGGCGTATGAAACTGGAAATGAAGGAGTTCGGCCGGGAGGGCTGCAGACTGAATGAGGGCGTGTATTTTCTCTGCGTGCAGAAGGGAACCCTCATCTGCCAGGTGAATCAGGACAGGATCACTCTCAGAGAGGAGGAAGGAATTTTCATCAACAGAGGCGCGGCGTGGCGCCTGACGGGAAGCGGAAGGAACGGAAGCGCCTATATGGTGCTGAAGGTGGAGCAGGACGGCGGGGAGGAAGACCTTTCCGGAGAGAAAGCTTACATGGAGCCGGTGGCCAACGCCGCTGACTTTCCCTATCTGAAGCTGGACAGGGAGAAGGAGACCCACGCCGGAATCCTGGACGCTCTCTGGGCGGCAGGAAAGAGCGCAGAGCAGGAGATTCCCTGCAGTTCGCTGGATGTGAGAGGCCATCTGTATCTGGCATGGAGCGGACTCTGCCGGGAATATCTGCTTCTTCGGCCGGTTCTGAAAAAGTCCGTTCACCGGGAAGCATCCAGACTGAAAGAAATATTGTGTTATCTTCATGAGCATTACCGTGAAAAAGTCACCCTCAGGGAAATTTCCGCCAACTGCGGGATCAGCGCCGGAGAGTGCTGCCGCTTTTTTAAGCGCCATATGGAGCAGACGCCCTTTGAGTATCTGCAGGTGTACCGGATTCAGCAGAGTATGCCGGAGCTCCTGGAGAAGGCCGGGAGCATCGGGGAGATCTCCAGGCGCCATGGCTTCAACGGCTCCAGCTACTACGCGGAAATGTTCAAAAAAGAGATGGGCTGCGCCCCCGGAGATTACCGGAAGTGGTATCTGGCCAGGAATCCGGGGGAGTGTCCGCTGAATTATCCGGGAGAAGCCTTTCTGGACAAAAAGGAGGAGACGCCCCCCGCGCGGCGTCCCCGGCGGGAGGATTCCATGCCCGCTCATCTTTTGTAGTTCTTTTCTGTTACTTCCAGTTCTGGAAATAATACAGCAGGGAGCCGGTCACTTTTCCCAGCGCCAGGGAGAGAATCATCAGGGGGATTCCCCCGGCAAGGCGGATGCGTCTGGCGAAGATGGGGATGATATCCGCCACTTCGGCCAGCGCCAGGATCCACCCTCCCAGAAAGATACCGGAAAACAGTCCGCAAAGAATGAGCCCGGCGGTTCCTGAGGGGACGGGAATCCGGAATAAAACGAAAAGATTTCCCAGAACGGTTCCCAGCATGGTCATATCCTCATATAACAGAATATGATCGGCTGTGTGAGTGATACCCGCGTAACGGGGAACGATGGAGAGGCCGATCAGAAGGCCCGCGGTGCCTCCCGCCGCAACGGCGCCGGCGCAGAGGCCGATGAAGGTCAGAAAAATCTGCTGCCACATGGTACATCCTCCTTTTCACAGAAAATATTGAAAATGCAATGATCCGGCGGGCGGATCATAAGATATGGTAAGGATAAAAACGGTTCCGGCTGCGGGGCGTCCGCCGGGCGGCATATGCCCGTAAAAAGCTCTGCCCGCGCCGGTATATGCGCCGTATTAGTATCCGGAATATGGTGCGGATTATGTGTAATTCTAAAAAAAGAATGAAAAACTGTACATTTGCAGGGACAGATAGTATAATAGGTTTCGTAAAAAAACATCAGGAGGTTTGCATATGCCGGATGCATATACCCGTATGGAAATCCTGCTGGGACGGGCAGGAGTGAATAGGCTCAGCGCAGCGAAAATTGCCGTGTTCGGCTTGGGCGGAGTGGGTTCCTGCGTCGTGGAGGCCCTGGCCCGGTGCGGGGTGGGGTGCCTGACTCTGGTGGACCACGGTTCCGTTTTTATTACCAATATTAACCGGCAGCTGTTTGCGCTGCGGTCCACTCTGGGCAAGAGCAAGGTCCAGGCTGCCAAGGAGAGGGTGCGGGATATTGACGAGGATATTCTGGTGCATACGTATGAAACCTTTTATAATAAGGAGACGGAGAGCATGTTCGATCTGAGCTCCTTCGATTATGTGGTGGACGCCATGGACACCGTCGCCTCCAAGCTGCTTCTGATCGAAAAGGCCAAGGCCTGCGGCACGCCGGTGATCTCCTGTATGGAGACCGTGAACAAGCTGGATCCGTCCAAGTTCGAGATCACAGATATTTCCAAGACCATGGTCTGCCCCATGGCCAGAGAAATGCGTCTGGAGCTGCGCAAGCGGGGCATAAAAAAGGTGAAGGTTCTCTATTCCAGAGAACGTCTGCCGAGAGGCGCCGCTGAGAAGGAGAAGGAAGACGGCTCCGGGAGGCCGGGCGGAGGAAGCATTTCCTTCGTCTCGGGAACGGCGGGATTTCTCATCGCGGGGGAAGTGGTGAGGGAGCTGCTGGCTGAAAATACGAAGGGCAAAAAGGCGGAAGGGGCCTTAAAGAGGATCTGAAAAATTTATAGAAAGTTTGAGGACGGAGTATTTGGATCAGAAAATCAGAGGGATATTTTGTGATTTATTGGGAGAAGAGAAGGTTCTTACAGAGGAGCCCATGAGCCGGCACACCACCTTCCGGATCGGCGGGCCGGCGGATTATTTCCTGATACCGGATACCTGGGAGGAGATCCGGGCAATATTGAAGATCTGCGATGCCCAGGGAATTCCTTTCTTTATTCTGGGAAACGGAAGCAATCTTCTGGTGAGCGACCGGGGATTTTCCGGCGCAGTGATTCAGCTTTACCGCAATATGGGAGAGCTCCGGGTGGAGGGGACGAGGATCACGGCCTCCTGCGGGGCTCTTCTGTCTGCCATTTCGGCGGCGGCCAGGAACGCCTCTCTCACCGGTCTGGAATTTGCGGGAGGAATCCCGGGAACACTGGGAGGTGCCGTGGTGATGAACGCGGGCGCCTACGGAGGAGAGATGAAGGATGTTCTCACCCGGGTGAAGGTGATGACCCGGGAGGGAGAGATTCTGGATCTTCCCGCCTGCGATCTGGAGATGGGCTATCGCACCAGCATCATAAAAAAAGCGGGATACCTGGTTCTGGAGGCGGAGATGGAACTGAAGGAAGGGGACCCTGAGGAGATACGCAGGGTCATGAAGGACCTGATGGAGCAGCGGAGCAGCAAGCAGCCTCTGGAATATCCCAGCGCGGGCAGTACTTTTAAGCGTCCCGAGGGTTATTTCGCAGGGAAGCTGATCATGGACTGCGGGCTGAGAGGGCATCGGGTGGGAGGAGCCCAGGTGTCCGAGAAGCACTGCGGCTTTGTCATCAATACCGGAGACGCTACGGCGGAGGACGTCCGGAGGCTGATGGAATACGTATCGGAGCGGGTTCAGAAGGAATTCGGAGTGAGCCTGGAGCCGGAGATAAAGTTTCTGGGAGAATTTTAGCGGGGGAAACATGAGACTGGTGATTGTGACGGGAGTGTCCGGAGCGGGAAAAAGCACCGCCTTAAAGGTACTGGAGGACGCTCAGTATTTTTGCGTGGATAATCTGCCCATTCCTCTTGTGGAAAAATTTACGGCCCTGATGTCGGAGATTCAGGAGGAAGTAAGGCAGGCGGCCATAGGAATCGACGCCCGCAGCGGAAAGTCCCTCCATGAGCTGGAGGCTGTCCTGGACAGAATCAGGGCGTCGGGGAATTCCTGCGAGGTTCTGTTCCTGGACGCGGAGGATTCCGTTCTGGTGAAACGCTACAAGGAGACCAGGAGGAGCCATCCTCTGGCGGTTTCCGGGAGAGTGGAGGAAGGGATCCTTCTGGAACGGAAGAAGCTGGAATCCCTGAGGGCCGGAGCGGATTATATCATCGATACCACCCACCTTCTGACCAGAGAGCTGAAGGAGGAAGTGGAGCGGATTTTTGTAAATAACGGAGAGTTCCATAATCTGGTGGTTTCCGTGCTGTCCTTCGGTTTCAAGTACGGGATTCCCGCGGATGCGGATCTGGTCTTTGACGTGCGCTTTCTGCCCAATCCCTACTACGTGGATCACCTGAGGCTTCTGACCGGACTGGACGACGAGGTGTACCGGTATGTGATGGAAAGCAGCGCGGCGGAAGAGTTCGGGGAGAAGCTGGTGGACATGGTCCAGTTCCTCATTCCCCATTATGTAAAAGAAGGGAAGACAAGCCTGGTGATCGCCATAGGCTGCACCGGAGGGAAGCACCGCTCCGTGACGCTGGCCAGAGTCCTGTATGACCGCCTGAAGCACACCAGGGCCTATGCCCTTCGGCTGGAACACAGGGATGTGGGGAAGGACGCCGCCAGAAAATAGAGAATCGAGGTTGGGAAATGTCTTTTTCAGGGATGGTGAAAGAAGAACTTTCCAGGCGGATCAGCACGGCCCGCCACTGCAGAATCGCGGAGACGGCGGCTCTGCTCAGCGCCTGGGGGAGGCTGGATGAGAGCGGCCGGCTGTATTTTCAGATGGAAAATGACGCTGTCGTGAGAAAATACTTTACAATGCTGAGAAAAACCTTTAATATAGATAAGGAAATATTCGTCCGGGAGAATGGCTCTCAGAAAAAAGGGAAGGTTTACTGCGTGGAACTTACGGAACCGGAGCAGGTTCTCATGGTTCTTCAGAGTACCCGCCTTTCTTCGGAGGCTCCTTCGGAAGGCGGAACGCCGGGGGAGGGAGATGGCGCCGGAGCTTCTCACGGAAGAGGAGGAAGCCCGCTGATATGCCGTAATGCGCTGATCACGCAGCAGAGCTGCTGCAAAAGGGCATTTATCCGCGGAGCGTTCCTGGCGGCCGGCTCCATAAGCGACCCGAGAAAGAGCTACCATTTTGAGATCGTCTGCCAGGAGGAAGAAAAAGCAGAACAGTTACAGGAGATGATTCGCAGTTTTTCCATCGATGCCAAGATCGTGCGGCGCAAAAAGTCATATGTGGTCTATGTGAAGGAGGGCGCTCAGATCGTGGATATGCTGGCCGTTATGGAGGCGAATGTGGCGCTGATGGACCTGGAAAATATCCGGATTTTCAAGGAGATGCGCAATTCTGTGAATCGTCAGGTGAACTGTGAGACTGCGAATATCAATAAGACGGTGAATGCGGCAGTGAAGCAGGCGCAGGATATCCAGTATATTGAGGAGACTGTGGGACTGGATCATCTCAGCGATGCTTTGTCACAGATGGCCCGGCTGAGGCTGCAGTATCCGGAGGCTACACTAAAAGAATTAGGAATGATGTTGAACCCGCAGGTGGGCAAATCCGGCGTAAACCACCGATTAAGGAAGCTGAGTGGTATCGCAGAGGGATTGCGGGCAGGCAAGGAGGAGTTATTATGATTAAAAAACCGGTCATTATCAATCTTTCCACTGGGCTGGAGGCGCGTCCGGTGGCACAGCTGGTGCAGGTAGCGAGCAGATTCAACAGCGAGATCTTTGTGGAGGTTGGACCTAAGAAAGTCAATGCCAAGAGTATTATGGGAATGATGACGCTGGGGCTGGATGCGGGAGAGCAGATCACCCTGTCGGCGAACGGGGAAGATGAGGAAGACGCCATGTCCAGTATGGAACAGTACCTGAGTAATCATTAGAGAGAGACCTGAAAAAGAAAATAGGCGGCTGAAGGAATTGCCGGGAAGGAAGACCGCTTCCCGGCAATATTTTTTTGCAGCGGATCCTGCACATGCTTTCTCACCTGCGGGCGGAAAGCTCTTTTTTATGCTGTCCGAATCCGGTGAAGATCAGGGGATAGATCATGACCACCCACAGAACGGTGACAAAGTACCGCAGAAAGCCTGCAGGCAGAGACGTACCCAGGATGGGCTTCAGTCCTTTCAGAAATACCAGAGTGCCGGCCAGCCCTGCGGCTAGGCGTATGACGGCCGCGGACAGAGTCTTCGGCATGGAAAAGCGGATATGGCGTTTTTCCACGAAGAAGCCCAGAGCAAAGGCGGCGCCGGCGCCGGCGGCCTTCAGACAGTCCTCCGCGTGAACAGGATCGGCGGAACCGTTCCGGATGAGAAGGAGAGCGTACGCGGCCAGCATCAGGGAGACGGCGAATATGGCCGCGGAAAATCCTATGCCCGGATTTTCGATGAGATTCTTCTTATATATATAGAAGTAATTCAGCAGCACGCAGGGAACGGTGAGGAGAAAAGCAGCGCTCACATCCGCCGGAGTATGCACGCCCAGGTACATCCGTGAAAAGAGGACGGCTCCGATGACGACGAAGCAGAGGACCCTGTGGAGCGGCTTTTCTGCCCGCAGGCCGAAGGTTCCGAACAGGGCGGCGACGCTCTGGGTATGACCGCTGGGAAAGGAGTAGCCTGTGGCGCCGGGAACGGCGGAGGGCACGGGCGAAAACCCGGGGTCCAGAACCCAGGGGCGGGGAATCCGGAAGGTGATCTTCAGTCCCTGTACCAGGATTCCGGACAGAAAGTAGGCGAATCCTGCGGTGTAGGCCAGTTTTTTATCTCTGCACCAGAAGAGCCAGCAGATCACCGCCACCACGAACACCTCCTGTCCCAGAAGGGTAATGGCCTGGAACAGGAAATTTCCGGCGGGCGTGCGAAATTGTGCAAGAAAATACAAAAAATCCATAGAAAAAAATCCTTTCCTGTATTATAATCATAAGAACATTATAAGTTGACCGTGGGAAAAAAACAAGGTATAATGGGGTCAGAAGCGAGTTTGTCTGCATTAATACAGAAGCGAGGAAGGATACCAATGTCAAAATTTTTAAAATTTATCGTGCATTTTATTGTGATTTGTACAATTCTCTGCGTAGTGGCACTGGCTGCGCCGCCTTTTTTCGGAGTCACCACCGTGATACGTGATGATTCCACTCAGAGATCCAATCTTTCCATGGGATCGGTGACGTATGCCGTCCCGGTGAAGACGGAGGAGGCGTCCATTGGAATGCCGATCCTTGTAAATGACGAGGACAGTGTGTTCCGGTATAATATCGCCAGTCTGGATCTGAGCAATCAGATGGGCACGGTGGTGGATCCCAGGGACGCGGCGTCGGAGCCCATTTATGTAGCGGTAAAGAATTATGTGCCCAAGATTGTGATTACGGTACCCTACCTTGGATATCTTCTGGTGGCTACAGAGAGTATCGAGGGCCTTATCGTTCTGGGCCTTGCCGTGCTGTTCCTGATCATTCTCTACGTCATCGCCGAGCTGTGGAAGAAGGATTCCGGCGACGACTATGAGGACGATTACGAGGAGCCCGTCCGGGTGAAGAGCAATAAGGAGCTGAGACGGGAGGAGAAGGCCCGGGATAAGCGGATGAAGGCGGAGGACAGGGAATTTCTCCGGGAGGAAAAGATCCGCCAGAAGGAAGAACGGAAGAACCGTAAGATCATCAAGACCGGCGGTTTTGTGGATGAGATCTACGAGGACGAGATGGAGCATGAGGATACGCCTCCCAGACGGCGCAACGTTCAGTCCGCCACCAGCGAGGCTCATGAGCTTCTGAAAAAGGAGATCGCGGCGGCCACGGCGGATGAGCCTCAGGAGGCTCCGGCCAGAAGGGGAAGAGCTTCTTCAGCTGCCGGCGCATCCAGATCCAGGGAGGCTTCCCGGTCCCAGCGGGAGCCGGCCGAGGTTCAGAAGATCGCCATTCCTCTCTACACCGCTTCCCAGCTGGCGGAGAAGGCGAAGGAGGAGGGAGACGCTCCGGACGTCATTCAGGACGAGATCACGAAGGTTACCCTCTTTGACTATTCAGATATCATCGGCGGGGACGAGGAGCTTTAAAGACTGCGGTCCCGGAGCCGGAAATGCAGTGCAGCACCGGGCTGTCCTATACGGACGGCCCTTTTTCCTGCCCTGACGGAGAATGTAAAAAAATGTATGAAAAAAAGTACATAAAATGAAAAAAAAACCTTGCATTCCCAAAAGAGATTGTGTATACTCTTATGTGCTGTGACATGATAGCTGTGAAGCGTGAGGTTGCTGCCTGGAACTGTGTCCGGCCATAGACAGTTCCCGTATAATGGCAGGTTTTCCGTGGAGCGAATGTCAAGTTAGGAAACTGACGACAAGTCACTGTACAAATTCAGAATGCCATCAGAGGGATGGGGTGTGTGGGTAACCGCTTAGGACACACACGGAGATGTGTACAGTCGCCGCTTGTCGTACTGAGATAATGAGTACGAATAGGAGGAGACTTTTTTTATGGCAAATCAGGTAATGAGAATCACGTTAAAAGCTTACGACCATCAGTTAGTAGACGCATCCGCGGCCAAGATCATCGACACCGTAAAGAAGAACGGGGCTACCGTCAGCGGACCGGTTCCGCTTCCCACGAAAAAAGAGGTTGTTACCATTCTGAGAGCTGTTCATAAAGATAAGGACAGCAGAGAGCAGTTCGAGCAGAGGACCCATAAGCGTCTGATCGACATCCTGACACCGACCCAGAAGACCGTTGACGCATTGTCCAGACTGGAAATGCCCGCCGGCGTTCACATCGATATCAAGATGAAGACCAAATAATTCAGGTAATGCTATCAGCATTTATGCTATTAACTATATGATTGCCGGTCACGGTAATCCGCTATAAGGAGGAAAAAAAGAAATGAAGAAAGCTATTTTAGCTACAAAAGTCGGAATGACTCAGATCTTCAATGAAGACGGAACACTGGTTCCGGTAACGGTTCTGCAGGCCGGACCCTGCGTGGTTACTCAGGTGAAGACTCCGGAGAACGACGGCTATGCCGCAGTTCAGGTGGGCTTCGGCGATGTGAAGGAGACCAGAGTAAACAAGCCGGTAAAAGGTCATTTTGCCAAGGCAGGCGTTGCGGTTAAGAAATTTTTAAGAGAGTTCCGTTTTGAGAACGCCGCCGAATATGAGGTAGGACAGGAAATTAAAGCAGATATCTTTGCGGCAGGGGATCATGTGGACGCCACCGCCATCTCCAAGGGCAAAGGTTTCCAGGGTGCGATCAAGAGACACGGACAGTCCAGAGGACCTATGGCTCACGGTTCCAAGTACCATCGCCACGCAGGCTCCAACGGTTCTTCCTCCGATCCCAGCAGAGTATTCAAGGGCAAGGGAATGCCCGGCCAGATGGGTCATGTACAGGTAACCGTTCAGAATCTTGAAGTCGTACGTGTAGATACAGAAAACAATTTACTGTTGGTAAAGGGTGCTGTTCCAGGACCTAAGAAATCTTTGGTAACCATCAAAGAAACAGTAAAGTCCTTATAATGAGAAAGGAGGAGCATCAGAATGGCACAAGCAGTTGTTTATAATGTAGAAGGCAATGAAGTTGGCACCATAGAGCTGAACGATGCGGTTTTCGGCGTAGAGATCAACGAGCATCTGGTTCATCTGGCTGTTGTACGCCAGCTTGCAAATAAACGCCAGGGCACACAGAAGGCCAAGACCCGTGCCGAGGTAAGCGGCGGCGGAAGAAAACCCTGGAGACAGAAGGAAACCGGCCACGCAAGACAGGGCTCCACAAGAGCGCCCCAGTGGACGGGCGGCGGCGTCGTATTCGCTCCGGTACCCAGAGATTATGATAAGAAGATGAATAAGAAGGAGAGAAGAGCAGCTCTGAAGTCCGCTCTCACCTCCAAGGTTCAGGATCAGAAGCTGGTAGTTCTGGATCAGCTTGCCCTGAATGAGGTCAAGACGAAGGAAATGCAGCGGATCCTCAATAATCTGAAGGCCGAGAAGGCTCTCATCGTGACGGCTGATCAGGATGAAAAGGTGATCCTTTCCGCGAGAAATATTGAACATGTACAGACTGCAACTCCCGCAACCATCAACGTATACGACGTTATGAAACATAAGACCCTGGTTGTAACCAAAGATGCAGTTGCATCCATCGAGGAGGTGTACGCATAATGGCAGATATTAAATATTACGATGTGATTTTGAAGCCGGTGGTTACTGAAAAATCCATGAACGCCATGGCTGAGAAGAAATATACGTTCCTGGTTCATCCGGAAGCGAACAAGGCCCAGATCAGGGAGGCCGTTGAGAAAATGTTCGAGGGAACCAAGGTGAAAAAAGTAAACACCATGAATCTGCCGGGCAAGAAGAGACGCCGCGGCCTGGTTGTGGGCAAGACTGCCAAAAGAAAGAAAGCGATCGTTGCTCTGACTGAGGAGAGCAAGGATATCGAGATCTTCCAGGGACTCTGATCCCGAGGGCAGGCATGGCAGAGCGGGGCAGGTGTGAGCATGACACAAAGCTTCTTTAGAAAATTCGGCGCAGGAATCGGATACGTACGAGCGCACTTCGGAAGCAGAGCTTCCTCAGTCGCGTTACACGCTTGTGAATTTTCAAAAGAATCTTTGCTTACATGCCAGCATGACACAAAGCTTCTTTAGAAAATTCGGCGCTCTGTTTATGCGCGTATATGCTGGAAAGCATGATAATTAATATTCGAAAGGAGAAACCTCATTATGGGAATTAAAACCTATAAACCATATACACCTTCCAGAAGACACATGAGCGGTTCCGATTTCTCAGAGATCACCGCTTCCAAGCCGGAGAAATCCCTGGTTGTGTCTTTGAAGAAGAACTCTGGACGCAACAACCAGGGCAAGATCACCGTGAGACACCGCGGAGGCGGCAACAGAAGAAAATACAGAATCATCGATTTCAAGAGACGGAAAGACGGCATCCCCGCAACGGTTAAGACCATCGAGTACGATCCCAACAGAACAGCCAATATCGCCCTCGTTTTCTATGCGGACGGCGAGAAGGCCTATATTCTCGCTCCCGAAGGACTGAAGGTGGGACAGACCATCATGAACGGTCCGGAAGCCGAGGTTCGTACGGGCAACTGCCTCCCCCTGGAGCTGATCCCCGTTGGTACCATGATACACAATGTTGAGCTGCATCCCGGAAAAGGCGGACAGATGGTTCGCTCCGCCGGCAACGGCGCCCAGCTCATGGCCAAAGAAGGCAAATACGCAACTCTGAGACTTCCCTCCGGCGAAATGAGAATGGTTCCCATCGTTTGCCGGGCTTCCATCGGTATCGTCGGCAACGGCGACCATAACCTTGTCAGCATCGGTAAAGCCGGACGTAAGCGTCATATGGGCATCAGACCTACCGTTCGCGGTTCCGTTATGAACCCCAATGACCATCCCCACGGCGGCGGCGAAGGCAAGACCGGTATCGGCCGTCCTGGTCCTTCCACTCCCTGGGGCAAGCCTGCTCTTGGTCTTAAGACCAGAAAGAAGAACAAACAGTCCAACAAGCTCATCATCAGAAGACGCGATGGAAGAGCTTTATCGAAATAATAAGGAGGGTTAAGCATGTCTCGTTCGTTAAAAAAAGGACCTTTCGCAGATGAGAGCTTACTGAAAAAGGTAGACGCCCTGAACGCTGCAAACGATAAATCCGTCATCAAAACCTGGTCACGCCGCTCCACCATCTTTCCGTCCTTCGTGGGACACACCTTCGCGGTGCATGATGGAAGAAAGCACGTTCCGGTATATGTAACGGAGGATATGGTAGGCCACAAGCTCGGCGAGTTCGTTGCCACCAGAACCTACAGAGGACACGGAAAAGACGAGAAGAAATCCGGCGTCCGCTGAAGACTGAATGATCAGAACAGAAGCCGCCTGCTGTCCGCCGGGTGATCCCGGGAGATCCGCACGGGCCGGACAGCGCGGGAAGTTCTTTGAACCTCATATTGAATCATAAGAAAGGAGGCACTTAAAAATGGCAAAGGGACACAGAAGCCAGATTAAGAGAGCCAGAAATGAGAATAATAGAGAGACCAGGCCGTCTGCAAAGTTATCTTATGCAAGAATTTCTGTTCAGAAAGCCTGCTACGTATTGGATGTGATCCGTGGCAAGGATGTGCAGACAGCTCTTGGAATCCTGTCATATAATCCAAGATATGCTTCCAGCGTGCTGTATAAATTACTCCAGTCAGCCATCGCCAACGCTGAGAACAATAACGGAATGAGCGCAGACAATCTCTACATTGCGCAGTGCTACGCGAACAAAGGCCCGACAATGAAGAGAATTCAGCCGAGAGCACGGGGCAGGGCTTACAGGATCGAGAAGAGAACAAGCCATATCACCATCGTGCTTGATGAGAAATAAGGAGGAAAAGCATGGGTCAGAAAGTTAATCCACATGGTCTTAGAGTCGGTATTATCAAGGATTGGGATTCCAGATGGTATGCAGAGGCGGATTTTGCAGATTGTCTGGTAGAAGATTATAATATCAGAAAGTTTCTGAAGAAGAAACTCTACAGCTCAGGTGTATCCAGGATCGAGATCGAGAGAGCATCTGACAGAGTAAAAATCATCATTTTCACCGCGAAGCCCGGTATCGTTATCGGCAAGGGCGGCGCCGAGATCGAGAAGGTGAAGGCGGAACTGCAGAAATTTGTGAACAAGAAGCTCATCGTGGACATCAAGGAAGTAAAACGTCCCGACAGAGACGCTCAGCTGGTTGCCGAGAACATTGCCCTGCAGCTGGAAAACCGTATCTCCTTCAGACGTGCAATGAAATCTACCATGCAGAGAACCATGAAAGCCGGCGCACAGGGAATTAAAACCTCCGTATCCGGACGTCTTGGCGGCGCTGATATGGCTCGTACCGAGTTCTACAGCGAGGGCACCATTCCGCTTCAGACACTTCGTGCAGATATTGACTATGGATTCGCTGAGGCAGACACCACCTATGGCAAGGTAGGCGTAAAAGCCTGGGTCTACAATGGCGAAGTTCTTCCAACAAAAGGAACTAAGGAAGGGAGCGATAAATAATGTTAATGCCGAAAAGAGTAAAACGTCGTAAACAATTCCGCGGCTCCATGAGAGGAAAAGCGTTAAGAGGCAATAAGATCAACTACGGCGAGTACGGACTTATAGCTGTTGAGCCCTGCTGGATCAAATCCAATCAGATTGAGGCGGCGCGTATTGCCATGACCCGTTACATTAAGCGTGGCGGCCAGGTCTGGATCAAGATTTTCCCCGATAAACCTGTAACAGCGAAACCAGCAGAAACACGTATGGGTTCCGGAAAAGGCACCCTGGAGTACTGGGTAGCGGTTGTGAAGCCAGGACGCGTAATGTTCGAGATCGCAGGCGTTTCTGACGATATTGCACGTGAAGCATTACGTCTTGCCATGCACAAGTTACCATGTAAATGTAAAATCGTTTCTCGTGCAGACTTAGAAGGCGGTGATAACAGTGAAAATTAATAAATTCGTAGAAGATTTAAAGAGAAAATCAGCTGCAGAATTAAATGAAGAATTAGTAGCTGCTAAGAAGGAACTCTTCAACCTGAGATTTCAGAATGCCACTAATCAATTAGACAATACCAGCAGGATCAAGGAAGTCCGCAGGAACATTGCCAGAATCCAGACAGTGATCACTGAGCAGGCCAACGCTGCGAAATAGTGAATAGAGGAGGAAACAGTCATGGAGAGAAATCTGAGAAAGACCCGTGTGGGCAAGGTTGTGAGCAATAAGATGGATAAAACCATCGTTGTTGCTATTGAAGACCATGTAAAGCATCCTCTTTACAAAAAGATCGTGAAGAGAACTTATAAATTAAAAGCTCATGATGAAAAGAATGAGTGCAGCATCGGCGATACCGTGAAGGTAATGGAAACCAGACCGCTGTCCAAGGATAAGAGATGGAGACTGGTGGAAATCGTAGAGAAAGTGAAGTAAGGAGGAAACCAGTATGATTCAGCAGGAAACCAGACTGAGAGTTGCAGATAACACTGGTGCGAAAGAAATCCTTTGTATTCGTGTTATGGGCGGCTCCACCAGAAGATATGCCAGCATCGGTGATACCATTATTGCTACCGTCAAAGATGCAACACCAGGGGGCGTTGTTAAAAAGGGCGATGTGGTGAAGGCCGTTGTAGTTCGTACGAAAAAGGGCGCTCGTCGTAAAGACGGATCCTACATCCGTTTCGATGAAAATGCTGCCGTAATCATTAAAGACGACTTAACTCCGAGGGGAACACGTATCTTTGGGCCGGTAGCCAGAGAGCTTCGTGAGAAGAAGTTTATGAAGATCGTGTCCTTAGCTCCGGAAGTACTATAGGAGGGTGCCTAATGTCAGCAATGAAAATTAAGAAGGGCGACACCGTAAAAGTGATTGCCGGTAAAGATAAAGGCAAGGAAGGAAAGGTCCTTTCCGTTAACGTGAAAAACAGTACCGTTCTTGTAGAAAACATCAATATGGTAACCAAGCACTCCAAGCCCAGCGTGGCTAACCAGAACGGCGGAATCGTTTCAAAAGAGTCACCTCTTCATATCTCCAACGTGATGCTGCTCTCAGGCGGCAAGCCCACCAGAGTAGGCTTTAAGATGGATGGAGATAAGAAAGTCCGCGTTGCCAAAGCGACCGGCACAGTGATCGATTAATGGAGAGAGGAGGCAGACATAAGTGAGCAGATTAAGAGAAATTTACAAAAATGAGATCATGGACGCCATGATCAAGAAATTTGGTTACAAAAACGTTATGGAAGTGCCGAAACTCGAGAAGATCGTTGTAAACATGGGCGTAGGTGAGGCAAGGGAAAACGCCAAGCTTCTGGACTCCGCCATCGCTGATATGGAGCTGATCACCGGACAGAAGGCTGTCGCCACCAAGGCGAAGAAGTCCGTGGCCAACTTCAAGATCAGAGAGGGTATGGCCATCGGATGCAAGGTTACCCTTCGCGGCGAGAAGATGTATGAGTTCGCTGACCGTCTTATCAACCTGGCTCTTCCCCGTGTACGTGACTTCCGCGGCGTAAATCCCAACGCTTTTGACGGCAGAGGAAACTACGCTCTCGGTATCAGGGAACAGCTGATCTTCCCGGAGATAGAATACGACAAGGTTGACAAGGTGAGAGGTATGGACGTGATCTTTGTCACCACAGCCAAGACGGACGAGGAAGCCCGCGAACTGCTGAGATTGTTCAATATGCCATTTGCGAAATAAGCAAGCGGCATTCCCATAATGATAGGAGGATGAAATTCATGGCTAAAACAGCAATGAAAATCAAACAGCAGCGGAAACAGAAATTCTCCACAAGAGAATATACCCGCTGCAGAATCTGTGGCCGTCCACATGCATATTTGAGAAAATACGGAATTTGCAGAATCTGCTTCCGTGAGCTGGCATACAAGGGCCAGATCCCCGGGGTGAAAAAAGCGAGCTGGTAAATCCGGAGCGTCTGGCGGATGCAGGCTGTCCGGCGCTGCATAAGTTCCGCGCGAGGCCGGTCCCGAACCGCTCACCCGCATTTTATAGAACATGTAAAGTCTGAAAAGAGGAGGAAACTTACATGACCATGAGTGATCCCATTGCAGATATGCTTACAAGAATCCGTAACGCCAATACTGCAAAACATGATACCGTAGATGTACCCGCATCCAAGATGAAAATCGCCATCGCGAATATCCTGCTGGACGAAGGATATATCGAAAAATATGATCTCGTAGAGGACGGTGTTGCGAAGACCCTTCACATCACCCTGAAATATACCGATAACAAGAACGTGAAGATCATCACCGGCTTAAAGAGAATTTCCAAACCCGGTCTTCGCGTATACGCCGGCAAGGATGAGCTTCCCCGCGTACTGGGCGGCCTTGGCGTAGCCATCATCTCCACCAACAAGGGCGTCATCACCGACAAGGAAGCCCGCAGGCTCCAGGTCGGCGGCGAGGTTCTGGCTTTTGTGTGGTGACCGGAAGCACTTAATGAATGCAAGCCGCAAGGCGCAGCATGAATTTAGTGCGAGGTCGATCCCGAACCTTAATGAGTCCAAGCCAGGGGCGCAGGACGAATTTAGTTGAGGGATCAGGAAGCACTTAATGAATGCGAGTCACCCGTTTTTTCACTGAAAACAGAGAGGGCGCATCCGCCTTCTCCGACAATCTAAGTAAGGAGGACAAAATTATGTCTCGAATCGGCAGACTGCCGGTAGTGATTCCTGCAGGCGTTACTGTAGATATCAAAGCAGGCAATGTATTAACCGTAAAAGGACCGAAAGGAACGCTGGAAAGAGCGCTTCCCACAGAAATGGAAATTAAGCAGGAAGATGGTCATGTAGTGGTCGCAAGACCCAATGACCTGAAAAGAATGAAAGCTTTGCACGGTTTGACCAGAAGTCTGATCCACAACATGGTAGTAGGCGTAAGCCAGGGCTACACCAAGACTCTGGAGATCAACGGTGTAGGTTATAGAGCAGCAAAGCAGGGCAACAAGCTGACAATGTCCCTTGGATATTCTCACCCGGTAGAGATGGTGGACCCGGAAGGTCTGGAGTCCACAGTTGACGGCAACAAGATCATCATTTCCGGTATCGATAAAGAGAAGGTTGGCCAGTATGCGGCTGATATCAGAGACAAGAGAAGACCTGAGCCTTACAAGGGCAAGGGAATCAAGTACTCTGATGAGGTGATCAGACGTAAAGTTGGTAAAACTGGTAAGAAATAAATAAGGAGAGTGAGAATATGATTAAGAAAGCGTCGAAGGCAAAAATTCGTCAGAATAAGCACAGAAGATTGCGTCATCACCTGAATGGAACCGCAGCAACTCCCCGTCTGGCAGTTTTTCGTTCCAACAAGCACATGTATGCTCAGATTATTGATGACTCCGTAGGAAAGACTCTGGTATCTGCTTCCACTCTTCAGAAAGAGGTTAAGGCAGAGCTGGAGAATACCGATGATGTAAAAGCAGCCGCATATCTCGGTTCCGTGATCGGCAAAAGAGCCCTGGAGGCAGGAATCGAGAGCGTTGTTTTTGACAGAGGCGGATATATTTATCACGGTAAAGTCAAAGCGCTGGCAGATGCAGCCAGAGAAGCCGGACTGAAATTCTAAAGGGAGGGATAAGCGCACATGAGACGTAATCTTATTGATGCCAGTCAGCTGGAATTAGAAGATAAAGTAGTAGCCATCAAACGTGTAACCAAAGTAGTTAAGGGCGGCCGCAACATGAGATTTACCGCGCTTGTGGTTGTGGGCGACGGCAACGGACACGTTGGAGCAGGCCTTGGAAAAGCGACTGAAATTCCGGAAGCCATCCGCAAGGGAAAAGAGGACGCTATGAAGAAGCTGGTAACGGTTGCCAGAGATGACAACGGTTCCATCACACATGATTTTGTCGGTAAGTTCGGAAGCGCCGAGATGCTTCTGAAGAGAGCTCCGGAAGGTACCGGCGTGATCGCCGGCGGTCCTGCCCGTGCAGTGATCGAGCTTGCCGGTATCAAGAATATCCGTACCAAATGTATGGGTTCCAGAAACAAACAGAACGTCGTTCTGGCAACCATCGAGGGCTTACGCCAGCTGAAGACTCCGGAGGAGGTTGCAAAGCTTCGCGGAAAATCTGTTGATGAAATTCTGGCATAAGGAGGTCAAGAAACATGGCAGACAAATTAAAAGTAACATTGGTAAAATCACCCATCTCCGCTGTACCGAAGCACAGAAAGACAGTGGTTGCCATGGGACTTACCAAGATGCATAAGACAGTGGAAATGCCGGACAATGCGTCAACCAGAGGCATGATCAGGCAGGTACAGCACCTTGTGAAGGTGGAAGAAGCTTAATAAATCAGAATTAGAAGGAGGTGCCAGACATGGATTTATCAAACTTAAGACCGGCAGAAGGTTCTAAGCACAGCGATAACTTCAGAAGAGGCCGCGGCCACGGTTCCGGAAACGGCAAGACAGCCGGCAAGGGACACAAGGGTCAGCTGGCCCGTTCCGGACACAAGAAACCCGGATTTGAAGGCGGACAGATGCCCTTATACAGACGTCTTCCGAAGAGAGGCTTCACGAATAGAAACACGAAGGAAATCATTGCGATCAACGTGGACGTTCTGAACCGTTTTGAGGACGGAGCAGAGGTTACGGTGGAAAGTCTTCTGGAAAGCCGCGCAATTTCCAAGACCGGTGACGGAGTTAAGATTCTTGGAAACGGTGAGCTGACCAGGAAGCTTAATGTAAAAGTCAATGCGGTCAGCGAGACTGCGAAAGCCAAGATTGAGGCTGCAGGTGGTACAGTAGAGGTGATTTGATGTTAGAAACTCTCAAAAACGTTTTCAGAGTAAAAGAGATGAGGCGTAAGCTTCTCTATGTGCTGTGGATGATTCTGGTGATCCGTATCGGTTCACAGCTTCCCGTACCCGGTGTTGACAGCGATGTATTCAGAGAGTGGTTCAGGAGCAATACCGGTGACGCGTTCAATTTCTTTGATGCGTTCACCGGCGGCTCTTTTGAGCAGATGTCCATTTTCGCGCTGAATATCACGCCGTATATTACTTCCTCCATTATTATGCAGCTTCTCACCATAGCCATCCCGGCTCTGGAGGAGATGCATCGTGACGGCGAGGAAGGCCGCAAGAAGATTACGACGATTACCCGTTATGTGACCGTTGGCCTGGCTCTGTTTGAGTCCATCGCCATGGCCATCGGCTTCGGCCGGGGAAATATCATTCCCGATATGAATTTCTTCAAGGGCGTAGTAGTCGTTGTCACCCTCACCGCCGGTTCTGCCATGCTGATGTGGATCGGTGAGAGAATTACGGAAAAGGGCGTTGGAAACGGTATCTCTGTTGTTCTGACAGTGAACATCATCTCCCGGATCCCCAGCGATATGGGCCTGCTGTTTGAGAACTTTGTCATGGGCAAGACCATTGCCAGGGGCGCTCTGGCGGGAGTGGTGATTCTTGCCATTATCCTGGTTGTAGTTGTTTTCGTTCTGATCCTCAACGGAGCTGAGAGGAGAATTCCCGTTCAGTATTCCAGAAAAATGCTCGGAAGGAAGATGGCCGGCGGCCAGACCACCAATATTCCTCTGAAGGTAAACACGGCAGGGGTTATTCCCATCATCTTCGCTTCCTCTCTGATGTCCTTCCCCAATGTCATTGCCCAGTTTGCAGGCAAGGCCAACGGAACGGGAATCGGAAGCGAGATTCTCCGGGGCTTAAGCTCCAATAACTGGTGTAATCCAAAGCAGCTCCAGTACAGCTGGGGTCTGATTTTGTATATTGTGCTGTGCGTGTTCTTTGCTTACTTCTATACCTCCATTACCTTCAATCCGCTGGAGGTTGCGGATAATATCAAGAAGCAGGGCGGATTCATCCCCGGCATACGTCCGGGCAAACCTACGTCGGACTATTTGACGAAAATCTTAAATTATATTATATTTATAGGTGCAGTGGGCCTCATTATCGTGGCCGTGATTCCGTTC
Source organism: uncultured Lachnospiraceae bacterium (assembly GCA_947626985.1). Classification (GTDB taxonomy): domain Bacteria; phylum Bacillota; class Clostridia; order Lachnospirales; family Lachnospiraceae; genus Blautia_A. The sequence goes on from CANQUG010000011.1 coordinate 48,308, forward strand.
TTTTTCAACGGAGTATTCGGGGCGAACGTTTCCTTCGGCGGAACCTCCATCATCATCGTGGTGGGCGTTGTTCTGGAGACGGTGAAACAGATCGAATCCCAGATGCTTGTCCGTAATTACAAGGGCTTCCTGAATGTATAAGCGCAGGCCGGGCGCCGCCCGGCGATACAGACGGGCCGTCCCGGGAAAAAGCAGAACTCAGTGATAAATGAAGGTTGTGGTGCATTTGCGCCACAGCCTTGATTTGCTACTATCACAATTATGCCGGGAACCGCTGCGGGAGGCGGCTTCGTGCATATAAAAAGAAAGTACTGGAGGATACAGGTATGAGAATTATTATGTTGGGCGCGCCTGGAGCAGGCAAAGGAACACAGGCCAAGAAGATCGCGGAGAAATACGGAATTCCCCATATTTCCACAGGAGACATTTTCCGGGCCAATATCAAGAACGGCACGGAGCTTGGAAAAAAAGCAAAAACATATATGGATCAGGGGCTTCTGGTTCCGGACGAGCTTACCTGCGATCTGGTGGTAGACAGAATTCAGCAGCCGGACGCTCAGAAAGGATACGTGCTGGATGGCTTTCCCAGAACCATTCCTCAGGCGGAATGTCTGACAGACGCGCTGAATAAACTGAACAGTAAGATCGATTACGCCATCGACGTGGATGTTCCCGATGAGAACATCGTGAACCGTATGTCAGGAAGACGCGCATGCCTGAAATGCGGCGCGACCTACCATATTGTATACGCTGCTCCCAAGGCTGAGGGCGTCTGCGACGTGTGCGGCGAGCCCCTCGTGCTTCGTGACGACGATAAACCCGAGACCGTGAGCAAACGTCTGAAGGTTTATCACGAGCAGACGCAGCCCCTCATCGACTATTACACAGGGCAGGGTGTGCTGAAGACGGTAGACGGTACCAGAAATCTGGATGAAGTATTCCAGTCCATCACAGAGATTCTGGGAGAATAAAGCTGAGAGAGAAATCCGCGGATTTTAGACTCTTTCAGATGTATCTTGGAGGATAGAATGTCTGTTTCTATTAAATCGCAGCATGAGATAGAGCTTATGCGGGAGGCGGGTCATCTGCTGGAGAAGGTCCACAATGACCTTGCCGCCTGTATCAAACCGGGAATCAGCACCGGGGAACTGGATCGGATCGGATACGAGATGATCCGGTCCCTGGGCTGCACCCCCAACTTTTTAAATTACCAGGGCTTTCCAGGCTCCTTCTGCATCAGTCTGAACGATGAGGTGGTGCACGGAATACCTTCCGATAAAAAAATTATCCGGGAGGGCGATCTGGTGAAGATCGACGCCGGCCTGATCTATAAGGGATATCATTCCGACGCGGCCCGCACCTATGCGGTGGGGGAGGTCTCCCGGGAGGCCCGCCAGCTTATGGACGTGACGAAGCAGTGCTTTTTCGAAGGTCTGAAAATGGCCAGGGCGGGAAATCATCTCAATGATATTTCCAAGGCGATCGGCGCCTATGCGGCGAAATTCCGCTACGGGATCGTCCGGGACCTGGTGGGACACGGGATCGGCACCCACCTTCACGAAGACCCCCAGATCCCCAATTTTCCTCAGAAGCGCAGAGGGATCCGGCTCATGCCGGGCATGACTCTGGCTGTGGAGCCCATGATCAACCTGGGCAGAGGAGACGTGGCCTGGGAGGACGACGAATGGACGGTGGTTACCATGGACGGTTCCCTGTCCGCGCACTATGAAAATACTATTTTGATTACGGACGGAGATCCGGAGATTCTGACTCTTACCAAATAGCGGATTGCGACATAGGAGGTTAAACATGTCAAAAGCAGATGTAATTGAAGTAGAAGGCACCGTACTGGAAAAACTGCCGAACGCGATGTTTAAGGTGGAACTGGAGAACAAGCATGTGGTTCTGGCGCATATCAGCGGCAAGCTTCGGATGAACTTTATCCGTATTCTTCCAGGAGATAAGGTGACCCTCGAACTGTCTCCCTATGATCTGTCAAAGGGCAGAATCATCTGGAGAGACAAGTGATAATTTTTTCACAATATGATAGAAATTATCTTGCATTTCCGTACAGGCTGTGGTAAAATGCAGTATAAAGAAAAGGGAGTAGCGCCCATTATTTAATAACCGGGAATGCGTGTTAGGTAATGGTTCACAGGTGCGTCAGGACGGTACAGAGACTTGTACCCGCACCGTAAGGCGGAATAGAGCCACCTTTGCAGGAAAATGGAGATTCATTTGCGGAGGCGGCGGTTCTGCGGCAATGTATTATGAGCGACTATCATAATATAGAAGGTAATTCGCAAGACTTTTGTTTTGGCAGAAAGGATTCTGCTCAAAATAAGAGTCTTTTTCTTTTCTTGAAAGGAAGCCCTCCCAGAAGCGGGAGAAGATTATCGGATAAACTGGATGGTTTTTTGGCGGAAGATTTTTTGCCATGGAAAGAATCTTCCCGGTGCAAAGGAGGATTATCGTGCCGGATTTTGAAGAAATGAAAGAAAGTATGAAAGAGAATATGAAACAGAAGCATTTTAGGAAAAGACCGAAGGCGGGAAAGGGAGCCAAGCTGGCCGGAGCGGCCATCGTGGTTCTGGCCGCGGCCGGAGTGCTCAGTATGGACTCCACCTACCAGATTCAGGAGCAGGAACAGGCGGTGCTGTCCACCTTCGGAGTTCCCAAGGCGGTGCAGGAAACGGGACTCCATTTCAAGATACCCTTTATTCAGAAGGTTTATAAGGTAAACACCACCATTCAGGGGTTCCCCATCGGTTATGACATGGAGACCAACGAGACCATCAGCAATGAGGGAGTTATGATCACCTCCGATTACAATTTTATCGACGTGGACTTCTTCGTGGAGTACCGAATCGCGGATCCAGTGAAATACCTTTACACCTCCCAGGAGCCGGAGCTGATTCTGAAAAATATTGCCCAGAGCAGCATCCGTTCCGTGATCGCCAGCTATCCTGTGGACGATGTGCTCACCACGGGAAAGGGCGAGATCCAGGGAAAGATCAAGGAGCTGATCCTGGACAAGATGGATGAGCAGGACATCGGAATTCAGCTGGTAAACATTACCATACAGGATTCCGAGCCGCCCACGCAGGAGGTCATGCGCGCCTTCAAGGCGGTGGAGACCGCCAAGCAGGGCAAGGAGACCGCTCTGAACAACGCCAACAAGTACCGCAACGAGAAGCTTCCGGAGGCGGAGGCAGAGGCGGACCAGATCATTCAGGACGCCGAGGCCCAGAAGCAGGTGCGGATCAACGAGGCGGAGGCGGAGGTAGCCAGATTCAACGCCATGTATGAGGAATATGTGAAAAACCCGGCCATCACCAGACAGAGAATGTTCTATGAGGCTATGGAGGATGTGCTCCCCGGCATGAAGATTATCATTGATAACGGAAGCGGAATGGAAAAAATCCTTCCCGTGGAGCCCTTTGTCAGCGGAGACGGCGCGGTTCAGCAGAACGCCGGAGCCGGAAATACGGAAAATACCGGGAATGAAACACAGGGAGAGGAGAATTAAGGTATGAAAAAAGGATGGATTGCCATAGTTGCAGGTATCGTGATTCTGGCCGTGGGAGCGAACGCCGTGACGGTGACCGAGCAGAATGAGTACAAATTGATCCGTCAGTTCGGAAAGATTACCAGGGTGATCAGCAAACCGGGCATCAGCCTGAGGATTCCCTTCCTGGAGACCACATCCTCGCTGCCCAAGCAGACTCTGCTGTACGATCTGTCTCCCTCCGACGTAATCACGGCGGACAAGAAGACCATGATCAGCGACAGCTACGTGCTGTGGAGAATCGAGGATCCGGTGAAATTCGCCCAGACCCTGAACGCCTCCATAGAAAGCGGAGAGAGCAGAATTAATACCGCGGTGTACAACGCCACGAAGAACGCCATCAGCAGCATGAACCAGGACGAGGTGATCACCAGCCGGGACGGGGAGCTGTCCGATATGGTGACGAAGGCAGTGGGAGACAGCATGAATCAGTACGGAATCGGCCTGATGATGTTTGCCACCAAGCAGCTGGACCTGCCGGATGACAACAAAGAAGCGGTCTACGAGCGGATGATCTCGGAGCGTGACAACATAGCCGCCACCTACACGGCAGAGGGCAGCTCCGAGGCCAAGGTGATCCGCAATACCACGGACAAGGAAATGGCCATCCAGATTTCCGAAGCGAAAAAGCAGGCGGAAATCCTGGAAGCGGAGGGCGAGCAGGAATACATGAGGATCCTGGCCGAGGCCTACAGCGAGGAGGGCAGAAGCGAATTCTATTCCTTCGTCCGGAGCCTGGACGCTCTGAAAAATTCCATGAAGGGAGACAACAAAACCGTAATCCTCTCCGAGGATTCCCCCATCGCCCAGATTTTTGAAGGAAAATAAGCGAAATATTCCCAGCATTTCACAGCAGCCATACCCCGCAGGGGGTATGGCTGTCAGACTGGAGACAAAGTCCCGGCGAAAGCCGGGATTTTCCATATTTTCAGCTGCTTTTCCAATAAATATCATCTGAAAGAATTTACAAAGCTCATTTCATATACAGCAGCCCTGCCTGCGTCCGCATTAAAAAACAGATCCTTACAGGAAAAGTACAGAAACAAACAGGAAAAAAATAAGATTTCCCGGAAAAAAATGCTTGCAATTCCGGAAAGGGAATGGTAAACTATATGGCGAACGCATTGAGACAGTTCTATAAGTGCGTCCAAAACTGCAGATTTTAATGCGAAACTACGGAAGGAGGATTTCCAGTGAAGGTAAGATCATCTGTAAAACCGATCTGCGAAAAGTGCAAGATCATCAAGAGAAAAGGAGCGATCAGAGTAATCTGTGAAAATCCGAAGCACAAACAGAGACAGGGCTGATATTCCCCGGAATGTTTGTGAAAATGCGGCTGCAGGATGAAACGCCCGGAAGGGTTGTTCAGACTGTTTTTTATAATTTTTTTTAAAAAATTAAGCATGTATTGCCTAATACCGAGGCAGCCGGCAGGAAGCATGCCGGGATCCTTTCGGAAAGGCCGCTCTCATCAGGCGGCTGGGTGTATACCGAGGCACCCCAATTAGGAACGGAACAGAGATGAAGCGTACGGATGCACCCCATTTCACCTTGGGCGGAACGAACCCCAAGTGGTGTACAGGACGCGGAATTTCAAAAATGACTTCAATCAGGAAAATGGAGGAAACAGTACATGGCTCGTATAGCTGGTGTAGATTTACCAAGAGAAAAACGTGTGGAAATTGGTCTTACCTATATTTATGGAATCGGAAGATCAAGCGCAGATAAGATTCTTGCGCAGGCAGAAGTAAACCCCGACACCCGTGTGAGAGATCTCACAGACGACGAAGTGAGAAGAATCAGCGCGGTCATCGACGAGACGATGATGGTGGAAGGCGACCTTCGCCGTGAAGTTGCCCTTAACATTAAGAGACTGCAGGAAATCGGATGCTACAGAGGCATTCGTCATCGTAAAGGACTCCCGGTTCGCGGACAGAACACCAAGAACAACGCCAGAACGCGCAAGGGACCCAAGAGAACTGTTGCTAACAAGAAGAAATAAGTAACCAATCATAAATAAACAAATAAGGAAAGTGTAGGTTAGTTTTAAAATGGCGAAAGTGACGAGAAAATCGACGACAACGAAACGTCGTGTCAAGAAAAACGTTGAACGCGGACAGGCACATATTCAGGCATCCTTTAACAACACCATCGTTACTCTGACGGATACCGAAGGAAACGCTCTTTCATGGGCAAGCGCCGGCGGCCTGGGATTCAAAGGTTCAAGGAAATCTACTCCTTATGCGGCACAGATGGCAGCAGAGACAGCTACCAAAGCTGCATTGGTTCATGGTTTGAAAACGGTGGACGTTATGGTAAAGGGACCGGGCTCCGGACGTGAAGCCGCGATCCGTGCCCTTCAGGCATGCGGTCTTGAGGTAACCAGTATCCGTGACGTGACAGCAGTTCCCCATAACGGTTGTCGTCCGCCAAAACGCAGAAGAGTCTAATTTAGGAGGTAGCTTGCAATGGCAGTTAATAGAGTGCCTGTTCTGAAAAGATGCAGATCCCTGGGTCTGGATCCCATGTATTTAGGTATTGACAAAAAGTCCACCAGACAGCTGAAACGTACCAACAGAAAGGTATCCGAGTACGGCATGCAGCTGAAAGAAAAACAGAAAGCCAAATTCATCTACGGCGTGCTGGAAAAACCCTTCCGCAACTACTATGAAAAGGCTGTAAGAATGCCCGGTCAGACCGGTGAAAACCTGATGGTTCTCCTGGAGAGCAGACTGGACAACGTCATCTTCCGTATGGGCTTTGCCAGAACCAGAAAGGAAGCCCGCCAGATCATCGACCACAAGCACGTGCTGGTAAACGGAAAATGCGTAAATATTCCCTCCTACCTTGTAAAGGCAGGATCCACCATTGAGATCAAGGAAAAACACAAGAGCTCCGAGCGCTATAAAGCCGTTCTGGAGGTAACCGGCGGAAGACTGGTTCCCGACTGGATGGACGTAGATCAGGAGAATTTAAGCGGAGTAGTGAAGGAGCTTCCCAGAAGAGAGGCCATCGACGTTCCCGTAAACGAGATGCTGATCGTCGAGCTGTACTCCAAGTAATCAGGTGCGCCTGAAAGTTTACCCTCAAGTGTTGAGAAGATCAGCCGCTGTTCATGGAGAGGAGAACTGCTGTTTTCGCTTCTGTGAACGGCGGCAAACCCAGAAGGAGGGAGCCTAATCGTGTTTGATTTTAATAAACCCAAAATCGAGATTACTGAAATATCCGAAGACAGAAAATTCGGCAGATTCGTTGTGGAACCTCTGGAGAGAGGCTACGGGACCACCCTGGGCAATTCTCTCAGGAGGATCATGCTGTCCTCCCTGCCGGGAGCGGCGGTGAGCCAGGTCAAGATCGACGGCGTGCTTCATGAATTCAGCCCCATCCCGGGGGTGAAGGAGGACGTGACGGAGATCATCATGAACCTGAAGAGCCTGGCCATCAAGAACAACAGCAGCGATAACGAGCCGAAGACTGCCTACATCGAGTGCGAAGGCAAGGGCGTGGTGACTGCGGCTGATATCCAGGCTGATCAGGATATTGAGATCATGAATCCGGACCAGGTGATCGCCACTCTGAACGGCGGCAAGGACTGCAGGCTGGCCATGGAGCTGACCATCACCAAGGGACGCGGCTATATCAGCGCGGACAAGGGCAAAGCCGAGGACATGCCCATCGGCGTCATTGCGGTGGACGCCATTTACACACCTGTGGATCGTGTGAACATGATCGTGGAGAACACTCGTGTGGGACAGGTGACCGACTTCGACAAGCTGACTTTGGACGTATACACGAATGGTACGCTGGATCCGGACGAGGCGGTGAGCCTTGCGGCCAAGGTTCTGAGCGAGCACCTGACGCTGTTTATCGACCTTTCCGAGAACGCCAAGACCGCGGAGGTCATGATCGAGAAGGAAGATAACGAAAAAGAGAAAGTCCTGGAGATGAGTATCGATGAGCTGGAGCTGTCCGTTCGTTCCTACAACTGTTTAAAGAGAGCCGGGATCAACACTGTTGAAGAACTGTGCAACAAGACGTCCGACGATATGATGAAGGTCCGGAATCTGGGCCGGAAATCACTGGAGGAGGTCCTTGCAAAATTAAAGGAGCTGGGACTGCAGCTTCAGCCTACGGAAGAGTAGGATTCAGACAGAAATGGTCTGCAGGCCGGAGGTTTCTCCCGGCCGGAGAGATGAGATCATACATTACGCGAAAGCGAGATTATATGTGGGGTTTGCTGAGCAGCAGGGCAGTAAGACCGAACAAGCGTGTCCTGTTGTCCCACGGATGGAGGAAAATAAAATGGCAAAATATAGAAAATTAGGCAGAACATCCGATCAGAGAAAGGCTTTGCTGAGAAATCAGGTAACCAACCTTCTGTATCACGGAAAGATTTTCACCACCGAGGCCAGAGCCAAGGAAATCCGCAAGATTGCCGAGGGCCTTATCGCCATGGCGGTTCGTGAGAGAGACAATTATGATACAATGACCGTTACCGCCAAGGTGCCCAAAAAGGACGCCAACGGCAAGAGAGTAAAGGAAGTCGTGGACGGAAAGAAACGTACCGTTTATGATGAGGTGCAGAAGGAAATCGCCAAGGATCGTCCTTCCAGACTGCATGCGCGCCGTCAGATGCTGAAGGTACTTTACCCCATCACCGAGGTTCCTGCCAAGAACGCGGGAAAGAAGAAAAATACCAAAGAAGTGGATATGCCCAAAAAGCTGTTTGAGGAGATCGCTCCCAAATATGCGAACCGCAACGGCGGTTACACCAGAATTGTGAAGGTTGGTCCGCGTAAGGGCGACGGCGCTATGGTAGTGCTGATCGAGTTGGTATAAAAATTATGGCAGCCATGCTACGCCCTGAGGTGCAGCATGGCTGTTTTTATATAGTGTGCAGACTGCACCCCCTTAACACGTCAGCGAGAAAGAGCATGAAAGGTCCCCGTAAAAGCAGAAATTGCGCTCTGGGGGGGGGTAAAATGAAGTTAGATGTGATATACTAATAAACTACCAGGCGTTATCAGAATTTGGTTCTGAAAAATGCGGGAAAGGAGCTCTTTTTTCTGGAGCAGGAGCTGTGACAAAAGAAAAGGCAGGGGGATTACAGCAAATGAATGTCATAACTATTGCCGTTTGCGACAGAAATGTGTCCGAGGCGAATATTCTGCAGGAATATCTGCAGCAGTTGGTTCCGGGTGTCAACGTACGAATGTTTGATAAAACCGATGTATTGCTTCAGACGATCCGGAAGGGGAGGAATCCCTACAAGGCTGTGTTTCTGAGAATGGAAGCAGTGGGAATGGACGGAATCGCGGCGGCCCGGGAAATCCGCAGGATTGACCAGTTTGTTCCGCTGATCATTGTCTGCGGCAGCGAAAAGTACTATAAGGAGGCTTTTGAGGTATTTGCATGGCAGTATCTTCTCTCACCCATCAGTTTTAAAGATGTGGAGAAGGCCGTCTATCCGCTGAAGCGTCTGTGGGGGGATATGGAGGAGCGGGTGCTGTATTACCGGTACAGATCCCAGATTTATACCCTGCCTCACAGCCGGATCCAGTATATCTCCAGCAACCTTCATACCGTAAATTTTCATCTCAATGACGGAACCAGCGTCCACTGCAGAGGAAAGCTGGGCACCTTTGAGGAACAGCTGAAGGACAGCAGCTTTGTGCGATGTCATCAAAGCTTCTTCGTAAATATGGATGCCATCACAACTATGAAAAATGACAGCTTTGTGGTAAAGGGCGGTATCGTACCCATATCCCGCTCCTACATAAAAGATGTGCAGACCCAGTATTCGGAGTATATCAGGAAAAGAGGCAAAGGTGAAAAATAGAACAATGTGTTAGGCGCCGCAGTGTGATATTACGCTGCGGCTTTTTTTAGGTTGCTAAAAACCGGAATTTATCGTAGAATAACTTACAGTGAACCGCAGATCCGTCTGCCGCGTAAATCATCACGAAAGAGAGAGGTAAAATATGATAAGTAAGGAATTTCATGCATCCAGGCGCGCTTTGTACAGAGACCTTCTGGAAGAGAACGCCGTGGGATTCGTTTTTTCGGGGAATGAAAAGGAAGACAGGGGGGATCAGCTCTTTCCTTTTACCCCTTACGCCAACTTCTATTACCTTACCGGTTTTGACCAGCCGGGGGCTGTGTTTATGGCTGTAAAGGCCAACGGCACCTATAAGGAGACACTGTTTATCGGGCATCCCGATGAACGGATGGCCCGCTGGCAGGGGATTTCCTACGATAAGGACTCTGTAAAAGCGGACACCGGGATCGAGTGTGTGGAGTATCTGGAGCGGTTCCAGGAGAGACTGCCTTTTGCAGGGGACAGGAATCATCTGGAGCACCTCTACGTGGATATTGCCAACTGGGAGGGGAGTCTCTGCAAAAATCCCGCTCAGGAATTTGCCGGAAAGGTGCTTGCCGCCCATCCTTATCTGAAGATGCACAACACCTTCCATGATATGGCCCTGATGCGCCAGGTGAAGACGAAGGAGGAAATCGCCCTCCACAGGAAAGCCTGCCAGATCACGGAGGCGGGAGTGAAAAATATCCTTTCTCATCTGCATCCCGACATGCATGAGTATGAGATCGAGGCTCATTTTGATTTTGCCCTGAAGTCCAGAAATGCCAGACATGCCTTCCCCACCATCGCGGCGTCGGGAAAGAATGCCTGCATCATGCATTATGTGGCCAACGACAGAAAGATGCAGGACGGAGATATGATTCTGTTTGACCTGGGAGCGGAATGGGGCTATTACGCCTCCGACGTGAGCAGAACCTTTCCGGTCAGCGGAACCTTCACGCCCAGGCAGAAGGAGCTGTACAATGTGGTGCTGAAGGGCCTGGAGGCGGCCATCGCCCGCACGAAGCCGGGACAGCCGAAGAATGAGCTCCAGAATATCAGCAAGGCCGTGATGGCTGAGGAACTGATCCGGATCGGAATGATCGAAAAACCGGAGGAGATTGACAGATATTATTTCCACAGCTCCGGACATTTCATCGGTCTTTACACTCATGACGTGGGAAACGACAAGGCCGTGCTGGAGCCGGATATGATGTTCACTCTGGAGCCGGGACTCTATTTTGAGGAGCTGGGAATCGGGATCCGCATCGAGGATACCATCCTGATCACAGAGGACGGATGTGAGGTGCTCTCCGGCGGAATTCCGAAAACAGTGGAGGACATTGAGAAATTTATGAGGGAGAATCGATGAGAAAAAGAAGCCGCGGGCAGAAAAAGCTTCTGGCGGGACTGATACTGGCGGAGCTGCTTGTGGCGGCGGCTTTGGTGCTCTTTCTCCGGTATATGCATATCAGGAAGCAGGAGTTTCCCTGGAAGGATTATCCTGTGGCCATGCACGCGCTGGGCTCTCTGGACGGTAAGGAGTACCTGAATGTCAGAGAGGGCTTTGAATGGTACTATGATCAGGGATGCCGGATGTTTGAAGCGGATCTGGCCCAGACCTCCGACGGAGTCTGGGTGTGCAGACATCAGTGGAACAAGCCCCGGGGGCAGTGGAAGGGCAAAAAGAAAAAGGTGCTTACTGCGGAGGAATTTCTGGCAGCGCCTGTTTTCGGGGAATACACCCCTCTGAGCCTGGCGGATCTCTTCGATCTTCTGATGGATTATCCGGACGCTTATGTGATTCTGGACAGTAAAAAATATTCCGAAAGGAATTTTGAGAATACGGCGGCGGATTTTTCCCAGTTTCTGGAAACCGCCCGGAGCGTGGGCTGCGAGGAGGCTTTCTCCAGAGTGATTCCGGAGGTTTATAACGAGGATATGTATGAGGGGCTGGCTTCGGTGTATGATTTTTCCGCGTATCTGTATTCCTTCTGGCAGGAGGCTTCCCCGGAGGAAATGGAGAGGGCGGCGGCCTTCTGCAAGGAAAAAGGAATCGGTGCGGTCGCTGTGAGCGAGGAATACTGGACGGAAGAGGTGCAGAATATCTTCGGGGAACAGGGAATTATGGTCAGCGTATATACGGTGGATGATCCGGCGAGAGCGAAGGAGCTTCTGGACGCCGGCGTCGCGGGAGTGTGTACCAATACCATGATTCCGGCGGATCTGCAGTAAACCCTGAGCCATTCTGTTTCCGAAGCGGTTTTCTTTCCTTTTGCGGCTGTTTTTTCCGGAAAAGGGGAATACTGCCGGATGTGGAGAGAAATCAAAAAGGACGGAGAACGGAGAGAACGTGTTCCCGCGGGATATTGGGGATTGGAGGACATGAAGATACGAAGACTTCTGGCGGTCTGGGCGGCGAAGCTGTCCGGATTCGCCTGTAAAAAGATGGGACGCCAGGGAGTGACCTGGGCGGGAAAGATCGCGATGAGAATCTATCCGCCCATTCTGGAGGAGCTGTCCCGGGAGGTGCGCAGGGACATCTTTGTGGTCTGCGGCACCAACGGCAAGACCACTACCAACAATATGCTGTGCTCCGCTCTGGAGGCGGAAGGACAGAAGGTGATCTGCAATCATACGGGTTCCAATATGCTGAACGGCGTGGCGGCGGCCTTTGCCCTCTCTGCAGGACTGAACGGTCATATCGATGCGGACTATGCCTGTATTGAGGTGGATGAGGCTTCCACCAGGCATATTTTTCCCGCCATCAGGCCGGACTATATGGTTCTGACCAATCTGTTCCGGGATCAGCTGGACCGGTACGGCGAGATCGATATCACGATGAACATTCTGGAGGAGATGATCCGCACCGTTCCCATGATGAAGGTGATCGTCAACGGGGACGACGCTCTGTCCGCCTATCTTGCCATGGACAGCGGGAACGACTACGTGTCCTACGGCATCGGCGATCAGGTGATGGAGAGCGGCACCAGCGAGATACGGGAGGGCCGGTTCTGCAAGTGCTGCGGAGAACGCCTGAACTATCGTTTTTATCATTACAGCCAGCTTGGGGATTATGAATGCCCCAGGTGCGGATTTGCCCGGCCCGGGCTGGATTTTGACGCCCGGGATGTGACGGTGGGAGATCAGATCGCCTTCCGTGTGGGAGACCGGCATATTGTAGCGGGCTGCAGGGGTTTTTACAATGTGTACAATATTCTTGCCGCTTACGCGGGGGTGAGGACCGCCGGCTTTTCTGGGGATCATTTCAATGACATGCTGAAGCATTACAATCCGGAGAACGGACGGATGGAGCAGTTCCGCATTCAGGGAGTGAGCATCATTCTGAATCTGGCGAAAAATCCCGCGGGCTTCAATCAGAATATTTCCGCGGTCATGCAGGATCCCGCGCCCAAGGATGTGATTATCGCCATCAATGACAACGCTCAGGACGGCACCGATATCTCCTGGCTCTGGGATGTGGATTTTGACCGGTTCGGCGAAGATAACGTGAAATCCGTCACCGTCAGCGGAATCCGCTGTCAGGATATGCGCCTGCGCCTGAAGTATGTGGATATTCCCTCCATACTGGAGGGAGACGTGGAGAAGGCCATCCGGGACCGCATGAAGGACGGAACGGGGAATCTCTACGTTCTGGTAAATTATACGGCGCTTTTCAGCACCAGGAATATTCTTAAGAAGCTGGAGGGAGAGCTGAAATGAAAATTACCATAGGACATTTGTATCCGGATCTTCTGAACCTGTACGGGGACAGGGGAAATATTCAGTGTCTCATGAAGCGCTGCCTCTGGCGGGGGATTCAGGCGGAGACCATTCCCTTCGAGCTGGATGACAAAATTGACTTTTCCCGTCTGGATATCGTGCTTCTGGGGGGAGGCTCCGACCGGGAGCAGATGCTGGTCTGCCGGAAGCTCCGGAAGATTCAGAAGGATTTCAGGGCGTATGTGGAGTCCGACGGGGTGGTGATCGCCATCTGCGGCGGCTATCAGCTTCTGGGGAACTACTACCGCACGGATCAGGGGATGATCACCGGCCTGGAGCTGGTGGACATGTACACCGAGCAGGGGGAGGGCCGGCTGATCAGCAATATTGTGCTGAAGAGCGACCTGTTTGATATGCCGGTGGTGGGATTTGAGAATCATGGCGGACGAACCTTTATCAAGGATAACCGGCCCCTGGGGAAGGTGCTGTACGGTTCGGGAAACGACGGGAAGTCCGGCTGTGAAGGTGTGGTGTACCGGAATGTGATCGGAACCTATCTCCACGGTCCTCTTCTGCCGAAGAATCCCCAGCTGGCGGACTGGCTGATCCTCAAGGCCCTTCAGAAAAAGTACGGACCGGAGGTCAGTCTGGAACCTCTGGACGATACCCAGGAGAAGGAGGCCAATGATTACGTCTTTCACAGATTTGTGAAATAATACTTGCATTCGGTCAAGGCAGACAGTATAATTACCATATAGCTTTTACAGAACATAAAAAGCGGCAAATGCCCGACAGGATCTGCCCGCGCTGTTTTACGGCGGGAGTCCGGGAGGGGACGGCGGTTTGCCTGAAGTATTTCGCTTGTCAGAAAGAAAGGAGAGATTTAATGGAAAAATATGTGTGCGGGCCATGCGGCTACGAGTATGATCCGGAGGTGGGAGATCCGGATAACGGTATCGAGCCTGGTACAGCATTTGAGGACATTCCCGAAGACTGGGTCTGCCCCATCTGCGGAGCCGGTAAGGAGGAATTCGCTCCGGCTGAATAAGAGGTAGAGCTTGAAGGTGCCGAAAGCAGACCCGCTTTTGACACCTTTCTTTTTCAGACTGTTTCAGAAGGGCAGGATATTATCCGGATATTTGGCATTACACATGGATGTTTCTCCATCGCCGGAGGATCATCGGTGAGAGGGGACAGCTTCAGGATCCGGATCAGGAATAAAAAATTGGTGAGGTCAGTGGATGCATAAAAGAAAATAAGGGGTAAAATATGGCAAAATCGCATAATCAGAAGGCAAAGATTCTATTTTTAGTGAAGATGCTGCTCGATACTGGGGAGGATCGGGTGGTAACCATGCAGGATATTCTCGGGCAGCTGGGGGAATACGGTATTTCCGCCGAGCGCAAGAGTATATATGATGATTTTGAGGCTCTCCGGGATTTTGGTCTGGATGTGAAGTTCCGGAGGGGACGTCCGGGCGGGTATTATCTGGCGGACAGCGGACCGCTGGCCGGATGGAAGAAGCGGATAGACAGAGAGAAGCCGGAGCAGGATGCCCCGGAGGAAGAGTCTGCCCAGGGAGAACCGGCAGAGCAGAAGGCTTCGGAGGAAGCCCCGGCGGAACATTCTCCGGTTTTGGCGGAAGGTTCACCGGAGAGTCCTGAAGCTTCCGGGGAGGAGCAGGAGGAAAGCTCTGAGACAGACGCCGCTCCGGCTCCGGAGAAAGCGGGGGACGACAGGAAACAGATGCGTCTTCTGTGCAGTCTGAGGAGAGAGAAGGAAATCCGGGAATATTTCGGCGACGAAGCGGAATATAAAGAAAAAGGATACGGCAATTTTACTGTGGCGGCGCCCCTGAGGAACACCCCTGCATTTTATGGGTGGCTGGCTTCCATGGAACGGGACGTTTATATCGTGAAGCCCAGGAAGGCCGCTCTGGCCTACAGGGAGTACCTGAAAAAAATTGCCAGAGAATATAAAGGAATCTGAAAATTGGTCGAGAGGATTGGACTATGAGGAGAAAAACCGCGGGGATCCTGCTGGGGGCTGCTCTTTCGGCGGCGGCGTTCGCCGGATGCGGCTCCAATGACGCCACGGAAGCGGCCAGAGAGAGCGCAGAGACGGAGCAGGAAGGCACCGGCGAGGGAGAGACGCCTGCAGAGGAAGAGGAAGCCGTGAAGGAGGAAGGGGAGGAATCCCCGGATCAGGAGGAGGAACAGCCTGCCGGCAGGGTGGCGGTTCTGCTGCCCGACGGGAATCAGGAACCGTGGAAATCCGACGGGGAAACTCTGAAGACTCTTCTGGAGGAAAAGAATTATCAGGTGACGGTGGAGGAGGCGTCGGGGGATGCTTCCAGGCAGCTGTCCCAGATAGAGGCGCATCTGGAGGAGGATCTTTCCGCCATGATCCTTGTGCCGGCAGACAGCTACGGCCTGACGGACGTCCTTGCCCGGGTGAAGGAGCAGGGGATTCCGGTGTTCGATTTCGATGAGCTTGTGATGAATACCAATGCTCTGGACTACTACATCACCTTTGACTGCCGCGCCATGGGGCAGACGGTGGGGGAGGAGATCGTAAAGGCTGCGGAGCTGGAGAAACGCAGGGAGGAGCAGCAGAGCTGCACCATTGAGTTTTTCATGGGTTCCACGGACGACATGGACGCACTGTTTTTCTTTAACGGGGTCAAGGAGATTCTGAAGCCCTATATGGAGGACGGGACGCTGGTGTGCCTGTCCGGTCAGGACAGCTTCGAGGAGGCGGGAGTTCTGGGGCAGGAGGAAGAGGCGGTCCGGAAACGTATGACGGAGCTTCTGGAAACTACATATCAGAATGGAGACAGGCCGGATATCATCTGTACGGGATTTCAGGAGGCCGCCGGCGCGGTGTATCAGGTCCTGCAGCAGAAGCAGATTTCCGCTTACGGTGAAAGCTGGCCGCTGATTACGGGCTTTGACTGTCAGAAGGAGGATCTGGAGGGGATTGAGGAGGGCTGGCTCTCCTGCAGTGTGTTCCTGGATCGTCAGGAGCTGGCCGCGGCCTGTGCGGATATGGTGGATATTCTCCTGAAGGGGGAGACTCCCGAGGTGAGCGATTACTCCCAGTATGATAATGGAGTGAAGATCATAGCTACCCGAACCTGTACCGGAAAACTGGTGAATCAGGATAATCTGAAGGAGATGCAGGGACAGGAGCAGGGAGAGGAAACGGAAAAGACGGAATAAGAGAATACATAAAAAAGAAGAGACAGGACGGAAGAAGCAGGACAGATAAAGCAGACAGAAGCCGAAACAGATAAATAAACAGAATAAAATGAATAAAAGGATGCCCGGAACAGCTTGTGTGGGCATCCTTTTTTGGAAAAATGAGGGATTGGGAAGGGGTACTGCGCGGCGGGCAAATTCAGCGGAAGGTGAGAGAGCGGTCTGTCATGGAATCGATGATCGCCAGGGATTCCAGGCGCACTCCCATGCTCCGCAGGTGCGCTCCGCCCTGCTGGAAGCCTTTTTCGATGACGACGCCGGCTCCCTCCAGTGCGGCTCCGGCCTGCTTCACGATGTCGATGAGGCCTGTGAGGGCGCAGCCGTTGGCAAGGAAATCGTCGATGAGGAGCACATGGTCCTCAGAATGGAGGAATTTTTTGGAAAGAACCACGTCGTAGGTCTTTTTGTGGGTGAAGGATTCTACACGGGTGGTGTACATTTCTCCATCCAGATTCAGGGTCTGTGTTTTTTTCGCAAAAATGACGGGAACGTTGAAATACTGAGCCGTGATGCAGGCGATTCCGATGCCGGAGGCTTCGATGGTGAGAATTTTCGTGACAGGGCAGTCTGAGAAACGGGCCTTGAATTCTTTGCCGATTTCATTGATGAGGGTGATGTCCATCTGGTGGTTTAAAAAGCTGTCTACCTTTAGAATGTTGCCGGGTTTTACGATGCCGTCCCTGAGGATGCGTTCCTTTAGAAGCTGCATGATAGTCTCTCCTTTGCTGATTGTATGGTTTTTCCATGATACGCCTTTCCGCGGAAAAGCGCAATTATTTTTGACAAAAAAACAGAAAATATTTATAATAGCGTGGAGGGGCAGATGGGTTCTGCCGGCGGCTGAAGCGGGCAGGGAAGGGAGTTTGAGATGAAAGAATATGAAGTGATCTGGGAAATCTTTAATAAGTGCCCCAGGAATCAGATGCGGGATGTGTTTGTGGAGGAGGTGGAGATCGCCGATCCGGAGGCTTATGTGAAGACGAAGTTCAAGGGGGAGGACGTCACCTATGACAGGACGGTGCTGGAGGACGGCACCATCATTTTTGATATCACTACATCCCAGATAAAGCAGAGGTGCTCCTTTACAGAGATTTAGGGAGCATGATATAATATGACCACTTAACGAGCCCGAGCCGGAGGCGAAGGGGGAGTTTAGTGGGAATATATGCCTGAACACTTAATGAGCCCAAGCCGAAGGCGCCGGGGGAATTTAGTGATCATGGTATAATATGGACACTTGACGAGCCCGCGGACGCAGGAAGGTTCGTTAATTTTATGTGAGTGCAGGGAAAGGAGAAGCTATGAGCGATATGAAGGATACACATACCCATGTTCACGTCCTGGAGGATGGAACGGTGATTACCCATTCGCATGGAGACAGGGGACAGGAGCACACTCATACGCATACCCATGCCCAGACGAAAGCTGTGCTGAACCGTCTTTCCAGGGCCATCGGTCATATGGAATCCATCAAGCGGATGGTGGAGGAGGGACGGGACTGTACGGAAGTGCTGATTCAGCTGTCCGCGGTGAAGTCCGCGATCAACAATACGGGCAAGATCATCCTGCAGGATCATATTGAACATTGTATCGTGGATGCGGTGGAGCATGGAGACAAGGATGCCATCCGGGAGCTTGAACGCGCCATCGATCGTTTTATGAAATAAAAGGAGGGAATCAATCATGGCAAGAGAATGCAACAGTACAACCTGCGATAAATCCAGCTGCGAGGGATGTTCCAAAAAGAACGATCCCCAGAGCCTGCTGGCGGAAATGAACGTTTTATCAGA
>CANQUG010000012.1 GCA_947626985.1 uncultured Lachnospiraceae bacterium
TCTGCATCTGTGTGAAGGATCACGGCTGCGGCATCGGCGAAAAGGAGCAGGAGTTTATTTTCGAACCCTTCTATCAGGTGCACAAAAACGGAAACACAGGCGGCTTCGGCCTGGGACTTTCCATTGTGGACAGGATCGCCCGGCTTCACGGAGGAAACGTCACGGTAAGGAGCAGGCCGGGAGAGGGCAGCGAATTTACTTTGTCCATCCCTGATAAACAGTAACTGCACAGAGTTATTTTCTGTTTTGAAAAAAACATTCCTTATTTAATCAGTGTCTTTAATGCTTTTTTAATGAACGTCATATATAATCTTAAGATTGCTGTCTGCAGACAGCAGAATAAAAAAGGAGATTTTAGCTGCATGAATCATCTGGACGAATTAGAGGCGGAAGCCATATACATTATGCGGGAGGTGGCGGCGGAGTGTGAAAAACCGGTGATGCTCTATTCCATCGGGAAGGACTCCTCCGTGATGCTGCATCTGGCCATGAAGGCTTTTTACCCTGAAAAGCCGCCATTCCCTTTTCTCCATGTGAATACCACCTGGAAATTTAAGGAGATGATCCGTTTTCGCGATCAGAGAGCCCGTGAGCTGGGCATAGAAATGCTGGAATACATTAATGAGGAGGGAGTCCGCCAGGGGATCAACCCCTTCGACCACGGGGCCTCCTACACGGATATCATGAAGACCCAGGCGCTGAAGCAGGCGCTGGATAAATACGGCTTCACCGCCGCCTTCGGAGGAGGAAGGAGGGACGAGGAGAAATCCAGAGCCAAGGAACGGATTTTTTCCTTCCGGAACCAGAACCATGCCTGGGATCCCAAGAACCAGAGACCGGAGATGTGGAAGCTGTTCAACACCAGGATCCGGCCGGGGGAGAGCATTCGCGTATTTCCTCTTTCCAACTGGACGGAGAAGGATATCTGGCAGTATATCCGGAGAGAGAATATTCCCATCGTGTCCCTCTATTTTGCCAAAGAGAGACCGGTGGTGGTGCGCAACGGGCAGATCATCATGGTGGACGACGACCGCATGAAGCTGCTGCCGGGAGAGAAGGTGGAGATGAAGAAGGTACGTTTCCGTACCCTTGGATGCTATCCTCTCACGGGAGGAATGGAGTCGGATGCGGATACCCTGGATGCGATCATAGAAGAAACTCTCTCCGCTGTGGAATCCGAGAGGACCAGCCGGATCATCGATTCGGACGGAGGCGCTTCCAGTATGGAAAAAAGAAAACGGGAGGGCTATTTCTGACCATGAAAAATGATTTGTTGAAATTTATTACCTGCGGAAGCGTGGACGACGGCAAATCCACTCTCATCGGCCATATGCTCTACGATGCGAAGCTGATTTTTGCCGATCAGAAAAAAGCTCTGGAGCTGGATTCCAGGGTGGGCTCCAGAGACGGAAATATCGATTATTCCCTTCTTCTGGACGGCCTGATGGCGGAGCGGGAGCAGGGAATCACCATAGATGTGGCATACCGCTATTTTACTACGGACAACCGGAGTTTTATCGTGGCGGATACGCCGGGACACGAGGAATATACCCGGAATATGGCCGTGGGAGCTTCCTTTGCCAGTCTGGCCGTGATTCTGGTGGACGCCAGCAAGGGCGTCCTCACCCAGACCAAGCGCCACTCCAGGATCTGTTCTCTCATGGGAATCCGGCATTTTGTGTTTGCGGTAAACAAGATGGATCTGGTGAATTACAGCCAGATGACCTTTGACAAGATCAAGAGACATATCAAGATGCTCATGGCGGAGTTTGACTATCAGTCCCTGCAGATCATTCCCGTTTCCGCCACGGAAGGAGATAATATCACGAAGAAGTCCGACCGTCTTTCCTGGTATAACGGCAAGACGCTTCTGGCTTACCTGGAGGATGTGGACGTGAAGGAGGAGGACGGCGGCGAGGGCTTTTCCATGGCTGTCCAGAGAGTCTGCAGACCCAACCAGAACTTCCGGGGCTTCCAGGGACAGATCTCTACCGGAGAAATTTCCGTGGGGGATACCGTGACGGTTCTTCCCAGCCGGGAGACCGCAGGCGTTCTGTCCATCCTGCAGGGGGATCAGAAGGTGGAGAAGAGCGGCAGCGGATACTGCGTGACGCTGCAGCTGGACCGGGAGGTGGATGTTTCCAGGGGCTGCGTGATCGTAAAGGATTACTCCCTTCACATTTCCTCCATGTTTGTGGCCTCCATTCTGTGGATGGACGACAGCAGTCTCATGGCGGGGAGGAATTTCTGGCTGAAGCTGGGGACACAGCAGATTCCCGCCACAGTCATGCGCATCAAGCATAAGATCGACGTGAATACCGGCGCGGAGATTTCCGCGGATACCATTTATAAAAACGAGATCGCCTGCTGCGAGATTTCCGTGGGCAGCAGCATCGTATTTGACAAATTTGCCAGCAACCGGGAGCTGGGCTCCCTGATCCTCATCGACCGGATCACCAATATGACCTCCGCCTGCGGCGTGGTGATGTATCCCCTTCACAGAGGACACAGCCTCACCTGGCACAATATGGACATTACCAAAGAACTGCGGGAGAGCCAGCTGGGACAGAAGGCCTTCACCATATGGATGACGGGGCTTTCCGGGTCCGGAAAATCCACCCTGGCCAACGCGCTGGAAAAAAGACTGTTCTCCATGGGGAAGCATACCATGCTTCTGGATGGAGATAATGTGCGTATGGGTCTGAATAAAAACCTGGGCTTCGATGAGAATGACAGGATCGAGAATATCCGCCGGATCGCCGAGGTATCCAAACTGATGAACGACGCCGGGCTGATCGTGCTCACGTCCTTCATTTCTCCCTTCAGTCAGGACAGGAAGAACGCCAGGGAGATCATCGGGCCGGGTTTTGTGGAGGTGTATGTATCCACTCCGCTGGAAGAGTGCGAGCGCAGGGACGTGAAGGGACTTTACCGGGAGGCCAGACAGGGAATCATCACCAACTTCACCGGCATTTCCAGTCCCTATGAGGTGCCGGAAAAGCCGGAGGCTGTGGTGGATACCAGCCGGCATACCATCGATGAGTGCGTAGATATTGTTCTGGAGAAGCTGCAGGACTTTCTGAAGACGCCGGAGCAGTGAGGCGGAAGCGCCGTCAGGGCTTCCATTCCCGCAGGGCGGAGAGTTCCTGACCGGCGGCGACGTCGTGGAGGCCGCAGGAAAAGGGGGCTTCCGTTCCCGCGGAGCGGTCAGCTTTTGCGGGGCGGAAAGTCTCTGCGCGCCGGAGGGTTTCTCCAGAACAGAAAAAAGAAAGGATAAAGAAAAGACAGAGGAGAACATATGGCTACAGTATATCTGCATATCGGCACGCCGAAAACCGGCACGTCCGCCATTCAGCATTTCCTGATCGAAAACAGAGAGACGATTAAACAATTCGGGTACTGCCTGCCGGATCTGTATTTCGGGTTCGGAATGCCTTTTCTGGAAAAAAACGGGCATGTTCTGGTACACCGCTACCGCAGAGAGACTGTGGAACAGAGCAGGAAGGAGTACCGGGAGGGAGTGGACAGAGCCTTCGAGGTCCTGGAACAGGCGGCGAAGGAGTATGACAACATTATCCTGACGGAGGAGGAAATCTGGAAGGACTGCAATTCCATCAAAAATTTCTGGAAGGATCTGATGGCCCGCTTTGACAGGATCGGGTGCAGCGTGAAGGTGGTAGTGTACCTGCGCAGACAGGATCAGATCGTGGAATCCCTCTGGAATCAGTGGGTCAAGTCCTTCTACCGGACCACCATAAGCTTCCGGGAATGGCTGGATAAGAAAAAGTACAGCTACTATCCCATGGATTACTACGGGCATCTCATGAAGATCGCCAAATACGTGGGAAAGGAGAATATTATCGTACGGGTGTATGAAAAGTCCCGCTTCGAGGGAGATGAGCAGTCGATCTTTTCCGATTTTTTCCAGACTATCGGTCTGCCCCTGACGGACGATTACAAGCGGGATACCACATCCACCAATCACGGGCTGAAAAATAATTTTATCGAGCTTAAGAGAATGATCAACGGGATCCCGGAGTACAAAGAGGTCCAGGATTTTCTGAGGCGTCCTGTTCTGTACGCCAGCGATTATGCCGACAAGGTGGATCACGCACCGAAAAATACCATGTTTTCCTATGAGGAGCAGCTGGCCCTTATGAAAGAATTTGAGGAGACCAATCGTAAGGTGGCTGTGGAATTTCTGGGAAGAGAGGACGGAATCCTCTTTACGGAGCCCATGAATGAGCTTCCCATGTGGAAATGGAATCCGGATACGGTTTCCAGAGATCTTCTGCTGATCATGGGGGAAGCGTTTATTACCCAGGAGAAGAAGCGGGTCCATCAGCAGGAGACCCTGGAGACCCTGGTGAAGGAGATGCGGTCCGCCAGAGGCAAGATAGACGCCCAGCAGAAGCGGCTGGATGCCCAGAAGCTTCTCATCGAGAACCAGCAGAAGCAGATCAGGACGCTGCAGTCCCAGGTGGATTCCATGTACCGGAATCCGGTTTTCCGGGCTTACCGGAAGGTGCGGAAGCTGATAAAGGGAGAACGGGGATAACTGCACAGAAATAAAGACCTTCTTTTGGGACAGCCGTCAGGAGTTTCTGCCTGCGCTGAAGAGGGAGGTCTTTTCTTTTGGAATAAGGAGGAGCGCTTTGACGGAACAGGAACGTTTTATGAGGGAAGCCCTCCGCCAGGCAAAAAAGGCGCTGGCTCTGGAGGAGGTTCCCATCGGCTGCGTGATCGTCTCTGAGGGAAAGATCATCGCCCGGGGCTACAACCGCAGGAACACGGACAAAAATACCCTGTCCCACGCGGAACTGAACGCCATCCGGAAGGCTTCGAAGAAGGCGGGAGACTGGCGTCTGGAGGGCTGCACCATGTATGTGACCCTGGAACCCTGCCAGATGTGCGCCGGGGCTCTGGTGCAGGCCCGGATCGACGAGGTGGTGATCGGGACCATGAATCCCAAGGCCGGCTGCGCGGGCTCCGTGATCAATCTTCTGGAGATGGAGGGTTTTAATCACAAGGTGAAGGTGACCCGGGGAGTCCTGGAGGAGGAATGCTCCGCCATGCTGTCGGATTTTTTCCGGGAACTGCGCAGAAAGAAAAAGAAAGAATAGACAAGAAATAAAAAGGAACCTGCACTGCCCGTATGAAGGGGATGGAAAAGAACAGAAAGAATAGACAAGAAATAAAAAAGGAACCCTGCTCCGCCAGGGTTCCCGAATCCGGGGAAGCAGCTGTTTCCCCGTGTGATGTTCTTTTTTGCGCGCCGCACTTCGACGTGCTTCCCCAGACGTTACCTTTACAGTTAACTCGGCCCAGGCGCCCTCAAGGCACACAGAAGGTTCTGCTTAGTGCTGCTGCATTCCTGCCCTGACACGGTTCACAGATTCCTGTTGCTTGAGACCCGGACGTCAACGCCACTTATAAAGGGCAGCTCCACAAAAGACAGGCCTCAGATTGGCATCACCCCTGCTGTAGCGGATTGCAGGTACAGGGCACCGCTATCTCCCCGGCTGCGCAGACTTTAGTATAGTGGTTTTTAATTGTTTTGTCAAGTTTTTTCATTTTCTATTGCGGGGACGGGTAAAAATATTATATAATAGGTCTAACCAAACATACAAAAAGAAGCGGGGTGTTAATTTATGAAAAAGAAAATTGGTTTGTTGACAAGCGGCGGTGACTGCCAGGCGCTGAACGCTACCATGAGGGGCGTTGTAAAAGGTCTCTCCAATATGGTGGACGAGCTGGAGGTTTACGGTTTCGACGACGGCTATAAGGGCCTGATCTATGGAAAATACCGTATGCTTACCTCCAGGGATTTTTCCGGTATCCTGACTGTGGGCGGAACGATCCTGGGAACCTCCCGTCAGCCCTTCAAGCTGATGCGTGTTCCGGATGAGAAGGGCCTGGACAAGGTAGCCGCTATGAAACAGACCTATTACAGGCTGAATCTGGACTGCCTGGTGATCCTGGGCGGAAACGGAACTCAGAAGACGGCCAATCTTCTGAGAGAGGAAGGACTGAACATCATCCATCTTCCCAAGACCATTGACAACGATATTTTCGGAACGGATATGACCTTCGGTTTCCAGAGCGCCGTGGACCTTGCCACCAGCGCCATCGACAGTATTCATACCACTGCCGCGTCTCACGGACGTGTATTTATTGTGGAGGTTATGGGACATAAGGTAGGAAGCCTGACTCTTCATGCGGGACTTGCCGGAGGCGCGGATATTATCCTGATTCCGGAGATCCCCTATGATATCAAGAAGATCGCGGACGCCATCAACAGACGTAACAAGGCCGGCAAGAGATTTACCATCCTGGCCGTTGCGGAGGGCGCCATCTCCAAAGAGGACGCCAAGCTTTCCAAGAAGAAATATAAAGAAAAGCTGGAGAAGAGAGCGAAGAAGTATCCCTCCGTTTCCTTCGAGATCGCGGATGAGATCCTGAAGGAGACCGGAAGCGAGGTCCGTGTTACCGTTCCCGGACATACCCAGCGAGGCGGAGCGCCCTGTCCCTATGACCGTGTGCTTTCCACCAGAATCGGCGCCGGCGCCGCGGAAGCCATTATGGATGAAGAGTACGGCGTGATGATCGGTATTGTGAACAACAAGATCAAACGTGTTCCTCTGGCCGAGTGCGCAGGCAAGCTGAAGATGGTATCCGCCAAGGATCAGACCGTGAAGGCGGCGAAGGAGATCGGAATCAGCTTCGGCGACTGATGCCGCGCTCTGTTTCCGGTGTAAGCAGTCAGCTGTTTGAGAAGAAACTATCATAACCATTCACAGAAAAGTTGCCTCCGGCAACTTTTCTGTGTGCATAAGAACATAACCCGTCGGATCAGCGTTCCTGTTCCCTGCCGGAAACTCAGCGGCGGGAAAAACGGGATCTTCTGACCGGCCGGCGATAGATATCAGGAGTCTGTGAATGAGCTATACCGCCTTGTACCGTAAATTCCGCCCGGACAATTTTGCCGATGTAAAAGGGCAGGATCATATCGTGACCACCCTCACCAATCAGATCAGGGCCGGACGCATCGGTCACGCCTATCTGTTCTGCGGAACCAGGGGAACCGGGAAGACCACCGTAGCCAAAATTCTCGCAAAGGCAGTGAACTGCCTCCATCCCGTGGACGGCAGCCCCTGCAATGAATGCGAGATGTGCAGAGCCATTCAGGCGGGAACCGCCATGAATGTCATCGAGATCGACGCGGCCTCCAACAACGGCGTGGACAATATCCGGGAGATCCGGGAGGAGGTGGCCTACCGTCCCGCGGAGGGAAATTATAAGGTTTATATCATCGATGAGGTTCATATGCTGTCTACGGGGGCCTTCAATGCCCTTCTGAAAACGCTGGAGGAGCCTCCCTCCTACGTGATCTTCATTCTGGCTACCACGGAGGCCCACAGGATTCCCATCACGATTCTGTCCCGCTGCCAGCGGTACGATTTCCGCAGGATCTCCATTGACACCATAGCCTCCAGGCTGACGGAGCTTCTGGCCGCGGAGGGAGTGGAGGCGGAGGAGAAGGCCGTGCGGTACGTGGCGCGGGCCGGGGACGGCTCCATGAGGGACGCACTGAGTCTTCTGGATCAGTGCATCGCTTTTTACCTGGGACAGACGCTCACCTACGATAAAGTGCTCACGGTTCTGGGGGCGGTGGATACGGAGGTGTTCAGTCAGCTGCTGCGGAAGGTTCTGCGGGGAGATGTGACAGGCTCCATCCGGGTTCTGGAGGAGCTGATTACGGGAGGACGGGAGCTGGGCCAGTTTGTGGGGGATTTTACCTGGTACCTGAGGAATCTTCTCCTGGTAAAAACCTCGGAAAATCCGGAGGAGGCGGTGGATGTTTCCTCGGATAATCTCAGACTTCTGATGGAGGAGAGCGAAATGACGGAGGCGGAGACGCTTATGCGGTACATCCGGGTGTTCTCTCAGCTTTCCAATGAGATCCGCTACTCTTCCCAGAAGAGAGTGGAGGTGGAGATCGCTCTGATCAAGCTCTGCCGTCCGGCCATGGAGGTGAATCTGGATTCCGTTCTGGACCGCATCCGGGTTCTGGAGCAGCAGATCAGGGAACGTCCGGTGCAGGCCCTGCCGCCGGAGGCGGATGTGCCGCGGGAAAGGGCAGGAGAGCCAACGGAGGAAAAGAAGCCTCTGATGGCGGCTCCTCAGGATCTGCAGAGGATCGTGGAGAGCTGGAGGGCCATCACCGGTCAGGCACAGGGGGTGTTCCGGCAGATGCTTCAGAGGGCTGTGCCCAAGTATAACGGAGAGAGCGGGGAGCCCGTCCTCTATGTGGAGTTTCAGGACTTTCTGGGAAAATCCTACGTGGATAACCCGGAAGCCGCACAGGAGCTTCAGAAGATCATTCAGGATCAGACGGGGAAGATTGTGGAGATCCGTATGCTGATGGCGGGAAGCCATTCCTATGCGAATCTGGCGAAGATTACGGTGGATGAGGCCATCAGGGAGAATATTCACATGGATGTGGTGATCGAGGAGGATGAGTTTTCGGACTGATCCTGTTCGGCAGCAATTTTGACATATTGACACTTAACAAAGGGCGGCCTTATTCCGGCTTGTTGCCCGCAGAAATCAGGGAGGATGCAGAATATGGCAAAACGCGGAGGTTTCCCGGGCGGAATGCCGGGAAATATGAACAATCTCATGAAACAGGCGCAGAAGATGCAGCGTCAGATGGAGGAAAACCAGAAGGCTCTGGAGGAGAAGGAATTTACGGCGGCGGCGGGAGGCGGCGCCGTGGAGGTGACCATTTCCGGAAAGAGAGAGGTGACGAAGGTGAAGCTCTCCGAGGAAGTGGTGGACCCGGACGATATCGAGATGCTGGAGGATCTGATTGTGGCGGCCACCAATGAAGCTCTCCGGAAGGTGGAGGAGGAGGCTGCCTCCGTGATGTCGAGATTCACGGGAGGTCTCGGCGGCCTGGGCGGAGGTCTTCCCTTCTGATGGAATACTACAGCAGTTATATTAATAAGCTCATCGAGCAGCTTTCCCATCTTCCGGGAATCGGAACGAAATCCGCCCAGCGCCTGGCCTTCCACATCATGAATATGCCGAAGGATCAGGTGGCCCAGCTCACTGCCTCCATCACGGGGGCCAGAGAAAAGGTGCGGTACTGCAGGCAGTGCTTCACACTGACGGATACGGAGCTCTGTCCCATCTGCAGCAACCCCCGGAGGGACGCCTCCACCATCATGGTGGTGGAGAACACCAGGGATCTGGCGGCTTATGAGAAAACAGGAAAATATGAGGGCGTTTATCATGTCCTTCACGGGGCCATTTCCCCCATGCTGGGGATCGGTCCCGACGATATCCGGCTGAAGGAGCTGATGCAGAGGCTTCAGCAGGATGTGAAGGAGGTTATCATCGCCACCAACTCCAGTCTGGAGGGGGAAACCACGGCCATGTACATCAGCAGGCTGGTGAAGCCCACGGGGATCCGGGTGAGCCGGATCGCCAGCGGCGTGCCGGTGGGAGGAGATCTGGAGTACATCGACGAAGTGACTCTGCTTCGCGCCCTGGAGGGGCGGGTGGAGCTGTAAAATGCCCGGAAGGCAGACGCGCATGCGTCCGAACCGGGTCAGTTTTCGTTATTTACATGGCGCCGTAAAATGCAGCCTGTCAGTCTGACTGCTCACAGGAAAATATTTACAGCGCTTCATGATATCAAGGAGGATACTATGGAAAAACTGGAACTTCAAAAAATCGCGAACGAAGTCCGCAAGGGCATCGTGACAGCGGTTCATTCCGCCAAGGCCGGCCATCCGGGCGGCTCTTTGTCGGCAGCGGATCTGTTTACCTATCTCTATTTTCAGGAAATGAACATCGATCCCCGGGATCCGAAAAAACCGGACCGGGACAGATTCGTTCTTTCCAAGGGACATACGGCTCCGGGCCTGTATTCCACACTGGCGAACAGGGGCTATTTCCCGGTGGAGGACCTGAAAACCCTGCGTCATCTGGGGTCCTATCTTCAGGGCCATCCGGATATGAAGCACATTCCCGGCGTGGACATGTCCAGCGGCTCTCTGGGACAGGGCATTTCCGCAGCGGTGGGCATGGCGCTCTCCGCCAAGATGAGCAATGACAGCTACCGCGTGTATACCCTGCTGGGAGACGGCGAGCTGGAGGAAGGCCAGGTGTGGGAGGCGGCCATGTTCGCCGGCCACAGAAAACTGGACAACCTGGTGGTGATCGTGGACAACAACGGCCTTCAGATCGACGGAAGGATCGAGGACGTGTGCTCCCCCTACCCCATCGATAAAAAGTTTGAGGCATTTAATTTCCACGTGATCAACGTGGCTGACGGCAACGATATGGACCAGCTGAAGGCGGCCTTTGACGAGGCCAGAACAGTGAAGGGAATGCCCACGGCCATTATCATGAAGACCCTGAAGGGAAAAGGAGTCTCCTTCATGGAAGGCCAGGTGGGATGGCACGGAAAAGCTCCCAACGATGAGGAGTACGCCATAGCAATGCAAGATTTGGAGAAGGTGGGTGAAGCGTTATGTCAGAAGTAAAAAAGATTGCAACGAGAGCCAGCTACGGCAACGCGCTCGTGGAACTGGGAAAGATTCATGAGGACATCGTGGTTCTGGACGCTGACCTTGCCGCAGCTACCCAGACCGGGATTTTTAAGAAGGCATTTCCGGAGCGCCACATCGACTGCGGCATCGCGGAGTGCAACATGACCGGTATCGGCGCGGGTCTTGCCACCACGGGGAAGGTTCCCTTTGTGAGCACCTTCGCCATGTTTGCGTCAGGACGCGCCTATGAGCAGGTGCGCAACTCCATCGGCTATCCTCATCTGAACGTAAAGATCGGCGCTACTCACGGCGGAATCTCCGTAGGGGAGGACGGCGCCACCCATCAGTGCTGCGAGGATTTCGCCCTGATGAGAAGCATTCCCGGCATGGTGGTGGCTTCTCCCTCCGATGATGTGGAGGCCAGAGCTCTGGTGGCTGCCGCCTATGAGTATGAGGGTCCTGTCTATATGCGCTTCAGCCGTCTGGCGACCCCGGTGATCAATGACCGGCCGGACTATAAATTTGAACTGGGGAAGGGTATCGTGCTGAGAGAAGGAAAGGACGTGGCCATCGTGGCCAACGGACTCTGCGTGGCGGAAGCCCTCGGAGCCGCGGAGATGCTGGCGGCTGACGGCATTCAGGCCAAAGTCATCAATATCCACACCATCAAGCCTCTGGATGAGGAGCTCATCGTGGCCGCGGCCAGAGAGACCGGCAAGGTGGTAACCGTGGAGGAGCATTCCGTTATCGGCGGTCTGGGCGGCGCTGTCTGCGAGTGTCTGTCTGAGAAGGCTCCCGTTCCCGTAAAGCGGATCGGCGTTCAGGATGTATTCGGTGAGTCCGGAGCGGCGGCCGCGCTGCTGCACAAATACGAACTGGACGCAGAGGGCATTTACCGTCAGGTAAAAGCTTTTGTGTGATCGCGGGTCAGAACGTCTGTATGTGACTCCGGATTTCCGGAGCAGGAAAAAAACTTTGTGTAATCCAGGATTCCTTCTGTGATGGCGTCTGCCAGGGACACCACGGTGGACAGCCGGGTGGTCTGGAGGGTGAACTGTTCCAGGATTCCCGAAATATTAACAATTCCCGTAATGTGAATGTCCCCCACGGGGGGCAGCTCCTTGCGGACGCCTGCGCCTGGGTAGAGCGCGCCATTCGCGATGGTGACGTAGCCCAGGTGCTTTTTTTGTCCCAGAGAGGCGTCGATGGCGATGATCAGGGCGTCCGGATGATGCTGCCTGATGAAGCGGTCCATTTTTTCCAGATTCAGGGCGTGGACGGGATGATTCAGCGTTCCGTACACAAAGGTGTTTTTTAAATTCCGGCGGCTGAGCTGATGACCGATGTAGGGGCCGAGGCAGTCTCCCGTCACCCGGTCGCTTCCGATGCAGAGGAAGACGATCTCGGACCAGTATCTGTGGTGCCGGCGGATACATTTGTTCAGCTGAAGGGAAATTTCTCTGGGGGAGCTTTCCTTCTTTGTATCGATATAAAAGGTCATGGTCTGTCCTTTCAGAAACTCTTCTCAGGAATTTTTGTTCTGTCTGTTTCATTGTATCCCGAATCTGTCCGGATTATGCATGGCGCAAAATCTGTCGCTAAATTCTTGAAAACTCCTCTTACATTCCGCTAAAATCCGCAATTTCCCTGTGGTATGCTGATACCCGAAGGGGTGATGTAACATGATAGAAATCATTTACAAAGAAGAAAAACAGGAGGGACGGGAAGACGGGCAGCTGTTCCGTATTCCCCGGAATATACGCCAGATCGGACTTGTGAGCGGAAACTGCCGTATCTATCTGGAGGACTATGTATACACCTTTCTGGGGAGACTGTCGGAAAAGGCGGGAGCGTCCGGAGAAAGCCAGGGAGTGCTGGCGGTTTTTACAGGGGAGAGCAGGTGGGCGGAAGGAATCGCCTACGTATTTGTCAGGGGAGCACTGGAGGTGGAGGACGGCGATGCCGCCGCGGAGCACATTGATTTTACGGAGAAAATATGGACGAGGATTCACGAGGAGCAGGAGCTGTATTTCCCTGATCAGGAGATTGTGGGGTGGTTTTTTTCACAGCCCGGGCTGCCCATGGAGAGTACGGATCTTATGACAAAGGTGCATCTGAAATATTTTGCCGGCGGCGAAAAGATTCTGATGCTGATGGATCCCGCGGAGAAAGAGGACGGAGTCTTTCTCTATGAAAATAACTTTATGGCAAAGCAGGAGGGGTACTATCTGTTTTATGAGAGAAATCCCCAGATGCAGGCCTACATGATGGAGAAGCTGCGGGGAGAACCCACGGAAACCTCACAGGAAGTACCCGATGAAGCGGTGAAGGCTTTCAGGAAGATCGTCCGCGGCAGAAACAGGAAACAGAAGGGACAGCCGGAGGAAACGGAGAGAACAGAGCGGCCTTCTGTTTTTTCTTATGCCGCTACGGCCTGTCTGGTGATTGCGGTTCTGACAGTGGGAGGAGGTTTTTACAGAAATTATCAGGAAATGCTGAGTATGGATGAGGAGGCGGACGCTCTTTCCATGGAGGATTTCTCTGCGATTGAGACGGGAAGCGGAGGGGACAGTGTCCGGGGAGAAGAAACCGGGCAGGATGCTGACGGAGCAGAGGAAGCAAAGAATGAGAAGCTTCCGGCAGGAAACGTTCAGACTGCTGCGTCGAAAATCAGTGAAGGAAATGGTCAGACGGGCACATCGAAGGGCAGTGGAGAGAATGGTCAGGCAGGCACATCGAAGGACAGTGAAAAAAATGAGCAGGCGAGTACATCGAAAATCAGCGGGGGAGGCAGTCAGCCGGGTGCGTCTGGAGTGAGCGGAGGAGGCAGTCAGTCAAGCGCGACCGGAGTCAGCGTTGGAAGCAGTCGGTCGAATGCGACCGGAGTCAACGGAGGAAACAGTCAGTCGAGTGCGACTGGAGTCAGCGGGGGAAGCAGTCAGTCGAGTGCGTCTGGAGTGAGCGGAGAGGACAGCCAGTCGAGTGCGTCTGGAACGACCGGCGGAAACGGACAGGGAAGCGTGACAAAAACCGGCGGAGAGGAAGCCGCGTCCGGTTCTGCGGCAAAAAGTACTCAGAGCAGCGGGACCGGAAGTCAGGGCAGTTCGGCTGGTTCGGCCGGGAAGGTTCCGGCCGCTGGAGATGTCGCCGCGGCTGAAAGGCAGAGCAGTTCGTCAGGTTCCGCCGGGGATGTTTCAGCCGCCGGAGATAATGCCGCAGCCGGAAAATCCGCCGCAGCGGACAGCGGCACGGACGTCTCCGGACAGGACGACGAAGATACTATTTTTCAGGAGGAATCCGATGTGAGAAAAGCCAAACGCAGGCAGGCTCTTCTGGAGCAGCAGAATTCCGCATCGGCGGCCTCGGAGGAGGTGCACGCCTCCTACGTGATCCGTCCCGGCGATACTCTGTATGAGATCAGTATGGAAAAATACGGAACCATGGACGCCATCAGTGAGATCTGCCGCCTGAACGGGCTCTCCCGGGAAGAAATCATTTATCCGGGACAAATAATTGTATTACCCTAGAGAAAGTGGTATAATGTGAACACTTGGCGGGCCCGGACGGGGGCGAAGGGATAATCTGGCGCCCATGATATCCTGTGGGCACTTACCCGGCCCGAGCCGGATGCGGGACGCAAAATACATAAGGTAAGGTTGTGACTATGGCGAATACGATAAAGAATCTGCGAAAAAAGTTCCGTCGAAGGATGCTTCTTGCTCAGAGAGCCAGACTGGAACGGTCACGGAACGGAGGCCGGAGTCCTCAGGCGGGCAGCCGCGGGGCCAGGATTCACCGGCGCAGAAGGAAAGCCGTGAACCGTCTTCTTCTTCTGGGAGGAATAGTGCTTGCCTTTGTGCTTCTGGCGGCGCTGTTCATTGAGAAGAGGAGCTACAGAGATTATAAGATTCTTGACGTCAGCGAGCAGGAGGATATTATTTCCACAAAATATGTGGAGATGGGCGGCAGGATCTTAAGATACAGTCCGGGAACCGTTTCCCTGGTGAACAAACATCTGGAAACCATCTGGAGCACATCCTGCGATATGCAGAATCCGGTGGCGGACGTGAGAAACAACAGAGCGGTCATTGCGGATGTGGACGGCACCACCCTGGAAATCTTTAACAAGGAAGGCCGGACAGGAAGCGTTACCACCTCCTACAGCATCGTGAAGGCCAGGATTTCCTCGGGCGGTCTGGTGGCTGCGATTCTGGACGGCGGGGACGACACCTGGATCAATTTTTACGCGTCCGACGGAAGTCTCATCGCGGAAAATCAGACGAAAGTGGACGATCCCGGCTACCCCATGGACGTGGCGATTTCCGACAACGGAATGATCATGATGGTGACGTATCAGTTTGTGGACGGCGGAGAGACCACCAGCTATGTGGCATTTTATAATTTCGGCGATGTGGGTCAGAATGAGGACGACAGAATCGTCAGCGGATACACTTATGAAGGCGTTGTGATTCCCCAGATCCGGTATCTGGACGGATCCAGATCCGTGGCCATCCGGGATAACGGCTTCAGCCTGTATCAGGGAAGCCAGATCCCCAAGGAACAGACGTCCATCGAGGTGGAGCAGGAGATCGTCAGCACGTTCATAGATTCGGATACCATCGGTCTGGTGTTCCGGAGCAAGGATACGGATAAACAGTACAGTCTGGAGGTCTATTCGTCCAGGGGAGAACTGAAATTTCAGAAAAGTTTCAACATTCCTTATACCTCCATCCGCATGAGCGACGGTTCTATCATCATGCGCAACAGTTCCCAGATCTGCGTCATGAACAGCAGAGGAGTGGAAAAATTCAACGGCACGGTGGACGGAACCATCAAGGATTTCTTTAAGATCGGATGGAACCGGTATCTGATGGTTCTGGATACCGGTGTGAATGTGGTCAAGTTTACCTGAAGTACAAGGAGGAAGCAATGAGCTGGACCTGGCCTGGAATTGTGACGGCAGCGTTTCTGGTATTAAGCTGCTGGTTGGGATATCGGAGAGGATTTGTAAAGGAAGTGGTGTCCACGTTTCTGGTGCTCCTTTCCATCGCTCTGGTGTGGGTGTTCAATCCCTATGTAAATAAATTTATCCGGGAGAATACCTCCGTCTTCGAAACCATTCAGGCGGGGTGCGAGGAGCTGGTAAACAGCCAGGCGGAGAATCTTCAGGGAATCAATTCTCAGGATCAGATGAGCGTGCTGGACGGCCTTCCCTTTCCGGAATTTCTTGTAAACGGACTGAAAAAGAATAATACCGCGGAGGTCTATCAGTATCTCTCGGTGAACAGCTTTGTGGAATATGTGTCGGGATATCTGGCCACCATCATTGTAAACGGGCTGTCCTTTGCCCTGACCTTTCTGCTGACGACGCTGCTGATCCGCATGGTTACCTGGGCTATGGATATTATTTCCAGACTTCCGGTGCTGAACGGGGTCAACCGGGCAGCCGGGGCGCTGCTGGGTCTGCTGAAGGGAATTGTGTTCGTGTGGGTGGCGCTTCTGCTGGTGACGATGTTCTGCAGTACGCAGGCGGGAGGCAGGCTCCTGGCTATGATCAGGGAGGACCGTTTTTTGAGCCTGCTCTATGAAAGCGATATTCTGGTAAGGATTTTTATGAGTATTTTCTACGGACAAGGTGTATAAAAAACAAAGGAGGTACCTATGAGCTTTCGTGTTGAGAAACTGTTTGTGGAATTTCAGGAGCATCCCCTGGGACTGGATGAGCGGTCTCCGCGTTTTTCCTGGCTTTTGGGATCCGATGAAAAAAATACCCTTCAGACGGCCTGCCGCATTCAGGTTTTCAGGGAGGGACAGGACTGCGTGTGGGATTCCGGAGAGCGGAAAACCGGGGAATCCAGAGGAATTGCCTATGAAGGGCAGGAGCTTCTTCCCTGCACGAGGTACGATGCGAGGGTGACGGTGCGGGACAATCACGGAAACAGCTGCGAAGCCGTTACCTTTTTTGAGACAGGCTTTCTGGATGAGACTCTGAAAGCCTGGGAGGGGGCTCAGTGGATCGGAGCGCCCCGCTATACCGTCTGCGCCCGGAACAGGGGCGTGTTTATTCTGGAGACCGGGCTGCGCCTGGAGCAGGGCAGAGGCCGCGCTGGCGTGGTGTTCGGGGCCAATGATTTCCGGCTTCTGGACCGGTCGAAGAACGAACTGGGCCTGGAGGGAGAGAATTACATCCGCTATGAGATCAACCTTGACCCGGATGTGCCCACTCTGGACATTTATCGTGTGGGGTATGCCCCCGGCGACAGGAAGGATGTGCCCTTTGCCAGCGTGCCTCTGGTAAATTTCGAGGGGGAGGAAAAGACGCCGGTGATCTCCGGGGAGAACAGAGAGGAGTTCCACAGGCTGCGCATTGAGGTGGACGGAAATAATGCGTGGACGTATGTGGACGATATTCTGGTGGACGCGGTGGAGATGAAGCAGTTCTGGGGCACGAGGATCATCGGAAGGACGCTGAATCCCAGAGGATTCAATGATGTGACCACCTATCCCAGACTGAATGAGATCGGTTTTTTTGCCGGGGAGGGATCGAAGGCTTATTTTACAGGTCTGTGTGTGAGAAATATGCGGCAGCCCGCCAGGGCTTTTCTGAAGGAAACTCCGGAGGGGCGGCTTTTCGGCGGGGAGAGTATTTTTGCCGGAAAGCTTCCTGTGGAGGACGGCTGTTTTGCGGCGGAGAACGTTCAGGTGACGGCGGATCCCTCCAATACATCCGTTCCCATGCTGCGCACGACCATCTGCACGGCACAGGGCAAAAAGCTGAAAAGAGCCAGGCTGTATATGACTTCCCGGGGTATTTACGACTGCCGGGTGAACGGGCAGAAGATCACGGAACAGATGCTTGCGCCGGGGCTTACCCAGTATGACAAACGTCTGAATTATCAGACCTATGATCTGACGGACCTGTTCTGTGAGGGCGAAAACGGACTGGGAGTCACTCTGGCTTCCGGATGGTGGAGCGAGAGTCAGACCTTTGTGGTGAGAAATTATAATTACTTTGGAGATAAGGAATCTCTTCTGGCGAAGGTGGTGCTCACCTACGAGGACGGAACCAGGGAGGTTTTCGGAACCAATACCAGGGACTGGAAATATTTCGGAGAGGGTCCCTGCACATATGCGGGATTTTTTGCCGGTGAGTGCTACGACGCCAGGAGAGACTGGATCGCCCGGGAATATTCTCTGGCCGGCTTTGACGACAGCGGCTGGGAGGCTCCTGTGGAGGTGGAGACGGATTTCATCGAGGAGTTCCGTGTCATGCCTGCGGGGTTCGGGAGGTCCTGGCCTGCGGTGAACCGGGAGGAACCGGCTTATGTGGGAGAATACGACGCGCCTGTATATATTGTGGACGAACGATGCGCCGCCGCCGTGCGGGAAGTGGAAAAGGGCGTGTTTCTCTATGATCTTCAGCAGGAGATGGCGGGAGTGCCCAGGATTTCCTTCCATGAAAAGGAAGGAACGGAGGTGGTTCTCCGGTTCGGGGAAATGCTCTATCCGGATCTCCCGGAATCCGGGGAAAACCGCGGCCGGCTCATGGTGGAAAATTACAGGGACGCCACCAGTACGGATATCTATATCTGCAGCGGAAAAGAGGGGGAGGTTTATCAGCCCCGGTTTACCTTCCACGGGTACCGTTATATTGAAATCAGCGGTGTGGAGAATCCTCCCCGTCCTGAGGAAGTGGTGAGCCTGCAGTATTCTTCCGTAAAATCTTTTGACGGCAGTTTTGAGTGTGACGATAAGCTTCTGAACCGCTTTGCGGAAAATGTCAGATGGTCCCAGATGTGCAACTTTATCAATATTCCCACGGACTGTCCTCAGAGAAACGAGAGGATGGGCTGGGCCGGGGATACCCATGTGTTCTGTCATACGGCGCTGCACAACAGCGATCTGAAGCTGTTTTATGAGAGAAATCTTCAGGCCATGGCGGATCTTCAGACGGAGAGCGGACAGTTCCCGGATATCGCCCCTGTGGGAGGCGGCTTCGGGGGAATTACCTATGAATGCGCTTCCATTTTTATGGCATGGGAGCTTTACAGCCAGTACGGAGATCTGCGTACCCTGAAGCGCTTCTATCCCGGCCTGAAAAAATATATGGATTATATGAAGGATAAGGGACTTCCGGGAAGGGGCGGCATCTCGGAGATCGGTCCTCTGGGGGACTGGCTGGCGCCGTACGAGACGGATCTGCAGCTTTTGTGGAACGCTTTTTATTACAGGGAGGCCGCTCTTATGGCGAAGATTTCCGCTCTTGTGGGAGAGCAGGAGGCGAGCGCGGAGTATGAGGCTCTTGCGGAGAAGGTGAAGAGGTTCTGGAACGACACCTTTATCGATCCTGAGACGAAAAAGACCCGCAATATGGAGGGTGAAATCTGCGATACCCAGTGTTCCTACGCCCTTGGTCTGGAATATGGCGTGATCCAGGACCGGGACGCCGCGGCGGAGCATCTGGTCCGGAAGACCCGGGAGCTGAATTATACGGTGGGAACAGGATTTTTCGGCACAGGCCTTCTGAATATGGCGCTGACTAATATGGGACACACAGGGGACGCCTATAAACTTATGCTGCAGACGGAGTTTCCCTCCTGGCTGTATCCGGTGACTCAGGGAGCCACTACCATCTGGGAGCGCTGGAATTCCTTTACGAAAGAGAAGGGCTTCGGGGGAATGAACGCCATGAATTCCTTTAACCATTATTCTCTGGGCAGCGTACTGTCCTGGATGTACCATGTGATCCTTGGAATCCGGAGAGATGAGGATACGCCGGGATATGGGCATTTTATTCTGAAGCCGGAGATCGGTCCTCTGGGATTCGCCAGAGGCAGTGTGTCCAGTCCCTATGGGAAAATCTGTGCCGAATGGGAAAAGAAAGGGGAGGATGTGGTGTACCGGTGCGAGGTGCCGGTGAATACCACGGCTTCTCTGTACCTGCCGGATGGAAGCAGGCAGGAGCTGGGCTCCGGGAAGTATGAGTTTGTGGTGAAGTGCTGAAACGCGGCTGGGGTTTCGGCGGAGATGAAATCTGTGGTTTATGGAGATTTGAGGACTGGGGCGCGGCGGTTTTCCGGAGCGCCCCGGTTATAGTCAGCGGTTCGTTTGACGGAGTGATGAGGCGTGTGCATGACAGGAAGCGCGGTTCTGTAAATGTTCTTAGGAGGCAGTCCCTGCGGGATTACTCATCCGGTGTAGAAGAACGGACAGAGAAATTCCGATTATGTTTCAACGAGAAAATTCGCGAGAAAACCCGAGAAAACCTGTGAGAAAATTTTGCGAATAAATGTAAAAAAAAGCTTGCAAAGAACCGGAGTTTATGATATCATTCTATACGTCGCTGAGAGAAACAGCGCTCCGGCTCCATGGTCAAGTGGTTAAGACACCGCCCTTTCACGGCGGTAACAGGGGTTCAAATCCCCTTGGAGTCATTAAAAATAGAAGAAATGTGATTTTACAGTGGCTTGGCTCCGGCAGTTGGTATATGATGTGTTTCATGAAATTTATATGCCGATGTGGCTCAATTGGCAGAGCAGCTGATTTGTAATCAGCAGGTTATCGGTTCGAGTCCGATCATCGGCTTTTTGGACCTTTAGCTCAGTTGGTTAGAGCAACCGGCTCATAACCGGTCGGTCCTGGGTTCGAGTCCCCGAAGGTCCATTTGTTTTATTTTGGCCCAGTGGTTCAGTTGGTTAGAACGCCGCCCTGTCACGGCGGAGGTCGAGAGTTCGAGTCTCTTCTGGGTCGTTTCACATAAATGCGGAATCCGCTGTTGGCGGGATTCGCGGAAGGAAGCGGAAGAATCATTTGTTTAAGATGGTTTTTGAAGCTTTTGAGTATGTGTATAGTGCAGTCATGGGGTCTTAGCTCAGCTGGGAGAGCATCTGCCTTACAAGCAGAGGGTCATAGGTTCGAGCCCTATAGGCCCCATCTCTTTATCCTGATTTATCGAAGAGGAAGCTTTTTACCGAAAGCTCCCTGGTAAGAAAAAGTGAACAGATGTATATGCGGGTATGGTGAAATAGGCAGACACAAGAGACTTAAAATCTCTCGGGAGCAATCCCGTGCCGGTTCAAGTCCGGCTACCCGCATTTTTTTATTGCCTGAAAAAATTTGAGAGTGCTGAAAACCTTGATTTTACTGGGTTTCCGGCACTCTCGTTTTTGGTATGAATGTAAAGGTTCTGAGATTTTCTGCTGCCTTATTGCTGCCCGGATTTTGCTTTAGAAACATTTACTGCAGGCACTGTAACCCTTTGCTTTTGCTTCTGACAGGGTTACTTTTCGCGCTTTGGCTGGATTCATTCTTCCGCAGTTGGGAATTTTATGATATTTTTCTCCTGTTGCCGAAAGCCAGACGTAACCTGACTGGGGATTTTCTGCAGCGGGTTTGTTTTTTACCGTGATCCTGCAGGAATAGTTCTTTTTAAGGACTGTAGCCGTAATAGTTGCGGAGCCGGCCTTTATCGCAGTGATTTTTCCCTGGCTGTTTACGGTGACAACTGAGTTATCAGAGGACGTCCAGATTATTTTCTGGTTTGTTCCGTTCAGTTTTAATGTTATGGCGTCTCCAGCAGTAAGAGATGCTGTTTTATTACTCAGAGAAGGTGTCTGGACAGTCACCTTGCATTTATATTTCCTTCCGCCTGCATTCGCGGTAATCAGTGCAGTGCCCTTCTTTTTGGCCTTTACTTTTCCTTTGGCCGTAACGCTGGCCACGGATTGATTGCTGCTGGTCCATTTGACCGTTTTGGATGTGCCGGTGATCTTCAGCTGTTTGGTCTGTCCTTTGATTAAAACGACATCTTCTGCGCTGATCTTCACTGCCGCAGAGACAGTCTGTGCGGTTCCGATGAACGGCGCAGATGATGGGACTGCTAATGATAGTGTAAGTATCAATGCAAATAATAAATGTTTTATTCTTTTCATGGCGGTGTTCTTCCTTATCATTTGTATTTGTCAGGATCAGCTTAATTCCACGCTGAACATTGCTTTATATTCGTTATATTCATCATCGTACAAAATTACCCGTATTTTAAAATCTCCCGGATTATCTACTCCGATGCAGGCCTGCGCTTCGCATCGCGCTCCGGCTGGAACCTCCTGCGGATATAATGTTATGTCCCCCGGATAGGAGTATCCCATTTTACCATCGCAGTCAATTATAGAATCGTCCATCATAACAAACATATCTTCCGTTAAACCTAAATTTTCATACGTGTATGTAACGACATAGACCGCCGCAGGATTCTTGTCGGAAAATTCATTTCGTTCCGGTGTCTCTTCGACGGAATCAACAGTCACTTTAAAAAGATCCGCTACTGTCCATGTTTCTCCGATTTTATAGGATTCCTGGTCTGCAGGGGCAGAACTGGCCGCCGCCGCTTCCAGCTGCGCCTCCAGGTCGGCGACCTGCGCCTGCAGTTCCGTTACCTGTGCCTGCAGTTCCGTTACCTGTGCCTCCAGCTCCGCGATTCTGTCATCCTTTTCATCGGCGTAGGCTGCGGCAGGAGAAAGCGCCAGAATACTGGCAGTCATCAGGCATAAAAATTTCTTTTTCATTACATTCCTTCTTTCTTTGGAGGAGTTTCGCTGCGGTGAGCAGCAGCTTCCATTATCTGTATATTTCTTTTTCATTTTCCGTCAATGCTTCGTCCGGTTTCCGACTCAGATCACGATGTCCTTCAGTTATGATCCTTGTGTTACGGTTTGTTTCGTTCTCAAGTGTCATCAGGATGTCTTTAACGGATTGCCTCAATTCTCTGATTTCATCAAGTATAAGTTCTGTTTCTTCTGTCATACTCCCTCCTCTCATAGTAATTATCCGTGTCCTGTCTCATCTGATAATATCATTATACATTATTTATCATGTATTGCCAAGTATATATTTACATTATTTTTAATGTATTTCATCTACATATTTAATAATATTTCCGGGCTGCATATCCAGGAGCCTGCAAATATTATTCAGCGCTTTTGTGCCTACAGGCTTTCCTTCTCTGATATATTGAATAGCGCTTTCATTCAGCAATTTTTCCCTGCGCAGCCGGGTTGTGGTATAACCGGCTTCTTTTAAGCTTTCCAGGACATCTATTTTATAGACTAACACGTTATTACCTCCGATATTTTTCTTTTAATACTACATTATTTTTCATGCATTGTCAATTACATGCTTTTTCATGCGTGCCTGACAACAGATAGACTTGCGGACAACATTCCCTTTTATTCGGTATATTTTTTCGCCAGGCCGCCTTCCGCCGTTTCCCGGTAAATAACTTTCAGATCCTTTCCCGTTTCGTACATGGTATCCACGATCATATCAAAACTGATCTTTCTGGAATCTGCCAGAAAATCCGCCAGATTTACCGCGTTCAGCGCCCGCATGGCCGCGATGGCATTGCGCTCGATGCAGGGAATCTGCACCAGCCCCAGGATGGGATCGCAGGTGAGCCCCAGATGATGTTCGATGGAAATTTCCGCCGCATATTCGATCTGGTCCAGGTTCAGTTCATAAAGCTCCGCGGCGGCAGCGGCGGCCATGGAACAGGCTGTGCCGATTTCCGCCTGACAGCCGCATTCCGCTCCGCTGATGGAGGCGTTGGTCTTGATGAGATTTCCGATGATTCCCGCCGCTGCCAGGGCGTGGATGATCTGCGTGTCGGAAAATCCGCGTTTTTTCTGCAGGAACTTCAGAACCGCGGGAACGACTCCGCAGGCCCCGCAGGTGGGAGCGGTGACGATTTTCCCGCCGGATGCGTTCTGTTCGCTTACCGCGTAGGCATAAGCGCATATGAGCCGGTTGGTTTTGGTTTCTTCGCTTTCATCGATGTGGCGCTGACGGAAGAGGTACCGGGCTTTCCGCCGGGTGCCGATGCCGCCCTGAAGCACGCCCTCCGCCTGCAGTCCTTCCTGAATGGAGGCCTGCATGATCTCCCAGATTTCGGAGAGGTAATCCCAGATCTCCTTCCCCTCGCATTCCTCCACGTACTGCCAGAGCCGGATATCCCGGCTGTAGCAGTATTCAGAAATCCGGCTGTAGGAGTTAAAAGCGTACACATCTTCATGTTCTGCCGCTTTTTCCCCCTCCGCCAGAATCTCGCCGCCTCCGATGCTGTAAAAGCGCTTGCGCACCGGCTCCTTCCCCTCATAGAAGGCGAGAAAATCCATGGTGTTGGGGTGGACCTTGGCGGGACTTTCCAGATCCGCGATGATTTCGCAGGGCCTGCCGGCGAATGCTTCCAGCAGAACACGGTCTGTCATGTGGCCTTTTCCGGTTTTGGCCAGAGAACCATACAAAATCACCTGATAATTGTCTGCCGAGGGATGTTCTCTGAGAAATTGTCCGGCGGCCGCGAAGGGTCCCATGGTGTGTGACGAGGACGGACCTTTTCCTATTCTGTATAAATATCTTAACGACTGCATATTTCCGTACCTTTCTGAACTTTTTTCAAATACTACAGACAACTTATCATAAATTTCATTTGATTTCAACGATAATCCCGGAAAGAACAATAAACTCCTTCTTCTTCCGGCATCAGCTTTCGATCCTCCCCGGCCGAAAGCTGCGTCTATCGGATTACTTTTTCGTATAATACTGCGCCTGGGCGGTCCAGAGCTCGCTGTATTTTCCCTCAGCGGCGATCAGCTCCTCGTGGCGGCCTGTCTGGACGATCCTGCCCTCATGGAAGACGGCGATCTTGTCGCAGAAGCGGCAGGAGGCCAGGCGATGGCTGATGTAGACGGCGGTCCTGTCTCCGGCAATAGAGTTAAAGCGGCTGTATACCTCGTACTCCGACACCGGATCCAGGGCGGCGGTGGGCTCGTCCAGCACGATGAAAGGCGCGTCCTTGTAAAGCGCCCTGGCCAGGGCGATCTTCTGGGCCTCCCCGCCGGAGATCTCCACGCCATCCTTGTCAAAATCCTTGTAAAGCGGCGTGTCCAGGCCCTGGGGCATGGCTGCTTCTCGTCTGTCAAACCCGGCGCGTTTCAGGCAGTCTTCCACTCGTGCCCGGTCATAATCCGTGCCCGCCGCCACATTCTGCCCCAGGCTGACGGCGAAGAGCCGGAAGTCCTGGAATACTACGGAGAAGAGGGACATGTACTCGTCGTAGTCGTACTTGCGGATATCCACGCCGTTTAATAAAATTTCCCCCTCCGTGGGGTCGTAGAGCCGGCAGAGGAGCTTTATGAAGGTGGTCTTTCCCGAGCCGTTCATGCCCACCACCGCCAGCTTTTCCCCCACCTTGAACCTGATGCTGACGTGTCTCAGCGCCCAGGCGTCTGTGCGGGGGTAGCGGAAGGACACGTCGCGAAACTCCACATCATACTCGTTGTCATCCCGCTTCTCCACGGTGAGGGATCCCCGGTACATGACGTTGGGAATGTCAAAGTAGGAAAAGTAGCGCTTTAAATACCGGTTGTTCACCAGAACCATCTGCACGGTGGCGGCAAGGCCGGAGACGGCGGCGATGAGCAGGGTAAGGCAGGAGACATACTGAGCGATGGAGCCCACGGACACTCCGCCCCGGAGGGAGGCGAAGATCAGTACCATGTAAACGCCCAACCGGAGGGCGAAGCTGAATGCCTCTCCGATGGAATTGAAAAGGCTGCAGAGCACGTTCGTCTCCAGCTCCAGGCTGCAGACGCCGCGCTGAAACGCCTCAGTTCTCCTGATGATCCCCTCTGCCATGCCGTACAGCCGGATATCCTTGCCCGAGGAGTACTCCG
Source organism: uncultured Lachnospiraceae bacterium (assembly GCA_947626985.1). Lineage (GTDB taxonomy): Bacteria > Bacillota > Clostridia > Lachnospirales > Lachnospiraceae > Blautia_A. Next base: position 25,292 of record CANQUG010000012.1, read on the forward strand.
ATTCGTAGGCGTTCAGACGCGTCATCGTCATGTTCAGATCCACGGCTTTCTCAAACAGGGAGTTTTTGAGCTTCTCCGCTTTCGCTTTGAAAAACGTGCCTGCCAGGATCGTCAGGACCAGACCGGCTGCAAGGGCAAACTTCATCCACGCGGGTATGCTCCCAATCTGGAAAAAGGAGGCGGTCAGGGAGACGCTTGCCGCGATTTGGACGGCGTATTGAATGAGCGCGGCCATCTGGCCGCGGAGGTTCCAGTAGTTGAAACCGGTGGTAGTCTCCTGCTTGATTCTCTCGCACAGGAGCGCCACGTCCCGGTCCTCAATGGAGGAGTACGCCATATCCATAGCCTTTTCGGCGTACTTCCAGCTGGCGCTGCAGCTGAACGCCTCTGTTGCCGCGCCTGCCCGTTCCTGAACGCAGGAGCGGACGAGCTGCAGGAGAAACGTGAGTCCCACGGTGAGTCCGGCACACAGCGCCAGCGTAAAGGCGGGCCGGCCAGCGGCCAGACCGTCGATGAGCCGCGCCGAGAAGTAAATCGGCACGTAGGGTGCGATGGCCGTAATGACGGCCTGGAGTACAGTGCAGACCGTGAAAGCCCGGCTCAGCTCCCAGAGAAGTCCTATTCCCCTTTTGAAAACGCGGAAGTGTTCTGAAAGTTTCATGATTCTTCGCCTCCCTCGCAGTCGTCCCGGTACCAGCAGCTTTGGATCTCGTAAAGGCGGCTGTACTCACCCTTCAGGGCGATAAGCTGTGCGTGGGTCCCCTGCTCGGCTATCCGCCCGTGGTCGAGAAAAAGTATCCTGTCGCAAAACTGTGTGGACGCCAGACGGTGAGAGATAAAAAGGGAAGTCTTGCCCGCCGTCATGGCGTTGTACTGCAGGTAGATCTCATTCTCCGCAATGGGGTCCAGAGCCGCCGTGGGCTCGTCCAGGATCAGAATGGGCGCTTCTTTGTATATCGCCCGTGCCAGCATCAGTTTTTGCTTTTCCCCGCCGGAGAGCTCCGTCCCGTCTTTGCTTATTTGCCTATCAAGCACGGTGTCCATGCCGCGTGGAAGGGAATCAGGCTTATCCCCCAGCCCCGCGAGCCGCAGACAATTCTCCGCCCGTGCAATGTCCCCGGAGCCGTCCAGTCTGCAGGTGACGGTCTCCGCCAGGGAGAAGGGACCCGTGCGGACATCCTGAAAGACAGGGGAGAGAAGCTTATAATATTCCTCCCGCCTGAAATCCCGAATGGGCACGCCGTCGATCCGTATCTCCCCGGAGGTGGGGGCGTAGAGGCCGCAAAGGAGTTTTACCAGGGTGGTTTTTCCCGCGCCGTTCAGGCCCACAAGGGCAACCTTTTCGCCGGGGGCCATAGTCAGGCACAAATCGTGAATCGTGTCCTGCTCTGCCCCGTCGTACCGGAAGGACACGTGGTCGAAGACAATTTCCGGTGTGCGGTTCAGAAAACCGTCGGCATTGAGTTCCCCGTCAGGCATGTCGTCGGGCAGATCCAGATACTCCCGGAAATCGCTGAGGAAGAGGGAGCCATTTCCCAGATTGTTCCAGCCGGTGATGATGTTTCCCACATAGTCGGCAAAGGAGGATATGGCGGCAAAATAGAGTACGAACTGTTCTACTGTCACCTCGCCCCTGAGCGCCCGGGCAATCAGCAGCGCATAGGCTGCCCCGTCGCGGATGAGGAGCATAAGCAAATTCGCAAGGCGCGAAAGGAACTGACGTATGTTCATTTTCTCAGCCCAGGAGAGGTCCGTTTTGAGGAGATCCCGGCAGACTTCCCGGAACCACCCGGCCATGCCGTAGACGCGTATGTCCTTGTAGGAGGCGAATTCCGCCGGTTTAGAGAGGATGTAGTCAAGCTTCCGCTCGTTGTCGGCTCTGGATGCCCGAGTGCCGTACTCCCATTTTCTGTATGCTCGTTCGGCAAGGATGTTCACTGCCGGGGCCAGCGTTATCAGCACTGTCAGCCAGGGGTTCACAAAGGAGATTACCGACCCGAAGAGGGCGCAGCACAGCAGGTTTTCAGTCAGCGTCAGCGCAAAACGCGGTGCGTCGCTCAAGGGCTGAACGCCGTTCCACATCCAGGTGGCCTTTTCCGCCCTGCCGTACATGTCCCGGGTCTCTTTTTTCTCATAGGTCTGGAAAAAGCTGGTCATGGACTTCCGGATTAGTTCCCGGCCTCTGGAAAAACGGTAGAACTGAAGTTTCACCCCCAGCGCCGCCCCGCAGATATCCCGAATCACTGTGGCAACCAGCATGGCGAGCATCATCACCCCCACGGCCATCGCCGCGTCCCGGAGGTCAGCCCCGGCTGTGACCTTTCCCACTGCCAGGGCGGGCAGCCGTACCTGACTCCATGCCAGGAACACCGTAAGCGGCAGTTCCAAAAGCATCAGCAGGAGAGACACCGGCGCGTCCTTCACCATTCCCCGGATGCTCCACAGGGCGTTGCTCAGCACCGATTTATACGGTTTCCTGTTTGGATCCTTTTCGTATTCCAATGTTTTTCACTCCTTTCGCGCTCAACATAGCACTCAGTCCATGAAAAAAGAAAATTCGTGCACCAAACGCTGCCGTCCGTGCACGAATTGCAGTTTTACGGGAGGGCCGGAACGAGAAACTCGGAGGTGAATGCCCCGTCCTCGCTGTTGTACTTCACCCAGCCGCCGTGTTCCTTTATGATTGCCTCCGCCCGGCGAAGGCCGAAGCCGTGAACGCCGGACTTGCCGGTTCTGAAAAGGCTGCCCGTCTTCTTCTGCTTTGCCCCGGCGGAGTTGAGCATGGAGAAGTAGAGCATCTTGCCTTTTATGCCGATGTAAATCCGGATAAACCTCTCCCCCGCCGCGCCGTGACAAGCCTCGATCGCGTTGTCCAGCAGGTTTCCCACGACGATAGAAAGCTCCAGATCACTGACCGTCAGCCCGTCCGGCACGCTGGCCTTTACCGTGACGGCCGCGCCTTCCGCTTTAGCCTGGGCGATTTTGGCGGAGAGAATGGCGTCCAGAGACACGTTGCCGGTTTTGAGCAGGGTATCCACATTCATGAGCTGCTCGTCCAGGCTTGAAATATACTCCCGGGCCCGGTCGACGTCGCCGGAATCCAGATACCCCTTAAGGGTCTGCAGGTGGTTGTGGAAATCGTGCTTGTAGCTGCGCATCTCCCGGTGGATGCTCCGCACTTCCTCCAGATGCCGCCGGGACTGCTCCGTCTGGTACTCTGCCAGCTTTAAGTATGTGCGCTTTAACATTTTAATTCCTCTCTATGAACGCCCGGTTGATCCCGTCGTACTTCCCGCGGGCCAGGGGAATTTCCGCCCCGCCCGCCAGCCTCACCGCCGTCCGCGAAATACGCTCCACGGCCTTCAAATTGACGAGATAGGAGCGGTGCGCCCGGTAAAAATCAGGACTCAGCTTTTCGGAGAAAGCAGTTATGCTCTCCTTAATCCGATAGACGCCGGACTTTGTGTGTATTTCCAGGTAATGGGCGAAGGCTTCCGCATAGAGGATATCCGTCTCCGGCAGCTTCACCGTTATTCCATCGCAGCTGATGAGCACCGAGGGCGGCTCTGCGGCCAGCCTCGCCGCCGCCCGGTCCAGCACCGAAAAGAGCTTCTGTTCCGCAACTGGCTTTACGAGATAGTGAAGCGCGTCCACCTCGTACCCCTCGGCGATGAACTCAAAGTGGGAGGTGATGAATACGATCTCGGCCCGTCCCCCTTCCGCTCTCACCCGCTTTGCAAGGTCGATGCCGGATATGTCCCGCATCTCCACGTCCAGCAGGAGGATGTGGTAATTCCTGTCGCCTGCGTATTGAAACAGGAAGCTCTCCGCGGACGGATATTCCGACACCTGAACTCTGTGCCCTGCCGCCTCGGCCCATCGGCGCACCATACCGGCGATACTCTCCCGGTCCGCGTTTGAATCATCGCAAATTGCTGCCCTATAATCCATAACCTCTCTGCCTCCTCATCCGGAATTCTTAAATTGTGTAAAGTTTCGGAAGAAGCTCCTGAATAAAGCCGAGAAAGCACCTGGCGGCGGGCACAGGGCTCATATTGGGGCGGAGAACGATTCCCAGCTGACGGGAATAGGGCGGGTCAAGAGGAAGCGCCTGAATCTGTCCGGATACGCCGCTGATCATCAGCCGGGAAAGAATGCTCAGTCCCAGATTGTTTGCCACAAGCTGGATCACCGTCAGCTCGTCCTTGGAGGAAAGCTGAATCCTGGGCTTTACGCCGGAGGACTCCAGGGCGAAGTAGACGTCGTAGTCCGTGTTGGTGGACATGATGAAGGGCTGGCCGGTGAGATCGCTGACGGGGTAGGAGGTCTGTGAAGGAGGGCAGAAATTTTTGGGCAGGATGGCCATCAGGGGATCCTCGTACAGGGGAATCCATTTCAGGGATTCCGTGTGGGAGCGGCTCATGAGTCCGAAATCCGCTCTGCTGTCTGTCACCAGGGATACGATGTCGTCCGCGGTGCCCTCCAGGATCTCCAGCTCAATGCCCGGATAATTTTCCCGGAAGGCGTGGATGATGGGCGGCAGCCAGTTCCTGGAAATGCTGGCAAAGCTGGCGATGGTGATGCGGCCGGTCTGGAGGCCGTTGATGGACTGGATGGTCTGCTCCAGCACCTCGTTGGCGTCCAGAAGCTGACGCACCAGGGGAAGGATCGTCTCCGCGTCGGAGGTGGGAACAATCCCCTGTCTGGTCCTCTGGAAGAGAGAAAATCCGATTTCGTCTTCCAGAGTTTTCAGGTTGTGGCTTACGCCTGGCTGGGTATAGCCCATACGCTCGCCGCTTTTTGTGAAATTCCGCGTGTCGGCCACGTCTACGAAGAGGGCGTATTTCTTTATATCCATGGGCGAATCCTTTCTTATTTTAATTATGTGTGTGTCTGCTGATAAGCTGCGCTATGAGAAACAAAAAAGCTTCTCATAGCCTTCGGAATCATAGATTCCTTGCTGACTTATCAGTTTCGGACAAATGTCTGCTTCGCATCCGCATGTCCGTCTGCTGATAAGTCACATTATAATCCATCATCATAAAAAATACAAATGCCTTCCATTAAATAATAGAATGAGAAAAAGAGCGGGAAGAATTGACAAGCTCCTTTGCGCAATGGTATAGTAACAGCTGTGGCGAAGAAGTCGCTTGCGGCTTCTTCGCTTTTCTGGTTTTAACGATTTAACAGATTATCCTGCTATTAATTCATCAGACCAAAGTACCCGTTAAGGGATTTTTTTGAATGACGGATTCTTACATATAGAAAGAAGGATGACAAACATGATCAGGGTTTACGGTTCGGATATCTGCATAGACTGCCGCAATCTGAAGGCGGTTCTGAAATCTCGCGGCATAGAGATGGAATACGTGGATATCACAGAGAATACGGCCAATCTCAGGGCGTTTCTGTACATCAGGGATCACAGTGAAGCGTTCGCCGCCATCCGGGAGATGGAGGGCGGAGCCATCGGAATTCCATGTTTTTTATCTGAGGAAGGAACTGTGACGCTGAGCGTGGATGAGGCATTTTCCTGGATCGGCCAGGAGCCGGTGAGGGAGGAGGAGCTTCCCGAGAAGAGAACGCCGTGACAGTCTGAGGCTGTCCAGAACAGTGACAGAGCGGCAGAGAAAGTGAAAGCAGAAGAAAAGGGAGAAATCATGAATCAAGAAAGACTGAACAGAATTTTAACCGCAATGAAGGAAAACGGAGTTTCCCAGATGATCATCTCCGATCCCGTAACCATATTTTATCTCACAGGGCGCTGGATCATTCCGGGAGAGCGTCTTCTGGCTCTGTACCTGAATGTGAACGGGGACCGGAAGCTGGTGGTCAACCGTCTGTTCCCTCAGGAGCCCATTTCGGATCTTGACCTGATCTGGTATGAGGATACCCAGGACGGCGTTCAGATTCTCAGCGGCTTTGCGGAGGCCGGAGTCACCATGGGAATAGACAAGAACTGGCCCGCCAGATTTCTTCTCCGTCTTCAGGAGCTGGCACCGGACTGCCGGTACGTCAACCATTCCTTTATCGTGGACCGGGTGCGCATGTACAAGGATGAGCAGGAGCGGGAACTGATGAGAAACGCTTCCCTCCTCAACGACCAGGTGATGGAAAAGCTGATTCCCCTCACCGGTCAGGGCTTCACGGAAAAGGAGCTTCGGGACAAAGCCCGGGAGCTGTATCTCCAGACCGGCTGCGAGGACTTTTCCTTTGAACCAATCATCGGCTTCGGCAAAAACGCCGCCGATCCCCATCATTCCCTGGATCAGTCCAGAGGAAGCTATGGAGACTGTGTAGTCCTTGACATCGGCGGAAGAAAATCCGAGTACGCCTCCGATATGACCCGTACCGTATTTCTGGGGGAAGTATCCGAGCGTCAGAAGGAAATTTACAAGATTGTTCTGGAGGCAAATCTGCGGGGCATCGCGGCGGCCAGACCGGGAAACCGCATGTGCGACGTGGATGCGGCGGCCAGAAATTACATAGAAGAAAAGGGCTACGGCCCGTATTTTACTCACAGAACCGGTCATTCCATCGGTCTGGAGGTTCACGAGAGCGGAGACGTCTCCGCGGTGAACGAGGACGTGATTCGTCCGGGACAGTGCTTCTCCGTGGAACCGGGAATCTACCTTCCGGAGGAGGGTATCGGAATCCGCATCGAGGATCTGGTGCTCATCACGGAGGACGGCTGTGAGGTGCTGAACAAATTTACCAAGGATATCATTGTAGTGCCCTGCAAAAAAGACTGAAACCGTCACAGAGCAGTGTCTGACAGGACAGCCTTTTCCGGAGCAGGACTGAAAGCGGCCTGTCTCATTGAAAAGGGGCTGTCAGCGGCGGACTCCGGTCCGGGCAGGTCAGGAAACAGATAAAGGAGATGAAAGCGATGCCGTCGGAAAATGAAAATATGGTGCTTCAGGTGAAAAACCTGTCTGTGGAATTTCGTACAGCGGAGGGAACCGTCCGGGCAGTGAACGATTTAAGCTACGAGCTCCACAGGGGAGAAGTCCTGGGGATCGTGGGGGAGAGCGGCAGCGGAAAAAGCGTTTCATCCCTGGCAGCCATGAGGCTGATTCCCGATCCCCCGGGAAAAATCGTGAACGGAGAAATTCTCTACGGCGGAAAGGACCTGGCACGCTGCACGGAAAAGGAGATGGAGAAAATTCGCGGAAACGATATCTCCATGATCTTCCAGGAACCCATGACGTCCCTGAATCCCATCATTACCTGCGGGAAACAGATCGCGGAATCCCTCCGCCTCCACAAGGGACTGAAAAAGAAGGAAGCCCTGGAGGCCGCCGTAAAGATGATGAGAGCGGTGGGAATCGCCAATCCGGAAATGCGGGCAAAGCAGTATCCCCACCAGATGTCCGGCGGTATGCGTCAGAGAGTGATGATCGCCATGGCTCTGGCCTGCAGTCCGCAGATCCTTATTGCCGACGAGCCCACCACGGCTCTGGACGTGACCATTCAGGCGCAGATTCTGGATCTGATCCGGAAACTGAACAGGGAATATCACACCTCGGTCATCATGATCACCCACGATCTGGGAGTGGTGAATGAACTCTGCAGCAAGGTGATCGTCATGTATACAGGACGCGTCATGGAGGAAGCCTCCACCGACGACCTGTTCCGCAAACCCCTTCATCCCTATACCATCGGACTTCTGAATGCCATTCCAAAGATTGAAAAGGAAAAGAAGCCTCTCGTTACCATTCCGGGCGTGGTGCCCAACCCCACGGAAAAGCTTCAGGGCTGCAGTTTTTGCCCCAGGTGCGACCGCGCCATGGAGATCTGCGCGCGTCAGGAGCCGCCGGTGACAGTGATGGATGACCGCCGGGTGAGCTGCTGGCTGTACTGCGGTCAGGAATCCCCGCAGTCTGAAAACAGCGCTTCCCGCATCGCCGGCGGGAGAGTGCAGCGCGGGGAAGCCGAAGGAGGTGAGCAGAATGGCAGATAATCGGCATCAGCCGCTGGTGGAAGTAAAGGATATGAAAATTCATTTCAGCCAGGGAAGAAATTCCGGCATTGTGGTAAAGGCGGTGGACGGCGTTTCCTTTACCATAAACCGGGGAGAAACCTTCGGCGTAGTGGGGGAGAGCGGATGCGGCAAGAGCACTCTGGGCCGCGGAATCCTGAGGCTCATCGAACCCACGGACGGCTCTGTGATTTATGACGGCAGGGACATGGAAACCCTGGGCAAAAATGAGATGAAGCAGCTTCGCCAGAAGATCCAGATCATTTTTCAGGATCCCTCCGCCTGTCTGAATCCCAGACGAACAGTGAAAAAAATTCTCATGGAGCCCTTTAAGGCTCATGGGATCAAGGATAAAGAACTGATTGACAAACGTATTATGGAGCTGGTGGAGCTGGTAGGACTGGCAGATTATCATTTGTCCAGATATCCCCACGAGCTTTCCGGAGGACAGAAGCAGAGAATCGGCATTGCCAGGGCTCTGGCTCTGAATCCGGAGCTGATCGTCTGCGACGAGGCGGTTTCCGCATTGGATGTGTCCGTTCAGGCTCAGGTGATCAATCTGCTGGACGAGCTGCAGAAAAAGCTGGGACTGGCCTATCTGTTTATTTCCCACAATCTGAACGTGGTTCATCATATCAGCCACCGGGTGGGCGTCATGTACCTGGGAAAAATGGTGGAGATCGCCACGGCCGACGAGCTGTACGACCATCAGGCGCATCCCTACACCCAGGCTCTTCTGTCCGCCATTCCCCAGACGGAGGACAGGAAGATGCAGGAGCGGATCATTCTCCAGGGGGAGGTGCCCAATCCGGCAAATCCGCCTTCGGGATGCCATTTCCATACCAGATGCCCTCAGTGCTGCGAAATCTGCCGCCAGCAGGATCCGCCGCTGAGAAACATGGGAGGCGGCCATTATGTGGCCTGCCATCTGGCGTGAGGGCGCAACCGGACTGAGTCCGGAGAAATGCTTCAGATCCTGGCCTTTCTGAAGTGAGTTTTCATCATTATGCGTTAATAAATAAAGGAGGATATATATTATTATGAAAAAAAAGCTTTTGACAGTTACCGCAGTGACGGCTGCTCTTCTGGCTTCCAGCCAGGCGGCGTGGGCAGCCACAGGCGATCAGGTAGTGATTGGCGCCCAGACGGATATCGTTACCCTGGATCCCGGCCGCTGCTATGAGCCCTACGCAAACCTGTTCCTTCGCGCATGCTATGACACCCTGTATGAGTTCCGCAACGACGCGGACGGCGCTCAGCCCATGCTGGCCACAGGCTGCGAATTCTCCGAGGACGGACTGACGGCCACCATCACCATCCGTGATGACGCTGTGTTTGCCTCCGGAAATCCCGTCACTGCCGAGGACGTGAAATTCAGTATCATGAGATGCAAGAATTTAAAGGACAACCCTTCCTTCATCTGTGACGTGATCGACAGCATTGACGTGGTGGATGATCATACCGTTCAGTTTAACCTGAACACACCTGACAGCTCCTTCACCTCCAAGCTGGCATACTGCAGCATGTCCATCATCGATTCCACTCTGGCCAAAGAGCAGGGCGCGACCGATGCGGAGGACGCAGCTACCACAGACACGGCCAAGGAATTCTTTGACGCCGGCGCCAGCCTTGGTTCCGGCCCCTACCAGATTACCAGCTATCTTCCGGACGAGGAATTTGTCCTGGAGCAGAATGAAAACTATTACGGAGAGGCTTCCTCCATTCCGAAATACATCATCCAGGAGATGGACGACGCCAATACGCAGATGATGTCCCTGACGCAGGATGATATTCAGATCGCGCTGAACCTCAGCGAGGATACCGTGAGCGAACTGGAGGGCACGGATGGCGTGGATGTTCTTTCCTTCCCGACCATGACCATGGGCTTCGTATTTATGAACATGGATGAGAGCCTGGGCGGACCGGTTTCCGATCCCAAGGTGCAGCAGGCGATCCGTCTGGCCATCGATTACGCAGGAATCCAGCAGATCGTAGGCGACGGTTCCCTCACGCCTCTTTCCTATGTACAGGTAGGTCTTCTGGGCGCGCTGGATGCCAGAGATCCTTCCTACACAGATGTTGAAAAGGCCAAAGAGCTGCTGGCGGAGGCAGGTTATCCCGACGGCTTCGAGATCGACTTCCCCTGCTGTACCCTGGCTCCCGAAGGCATTCCGCTGACGGATCTGGCCGTGAAGCTGGCGGACGACCTTTCCAAGATCGGTATTACCTTAAATATTCAGACCGTTGACTGGACCGGCGGCTATGCGGAGGATTACCGCGACGGCAAGCTGGGCTTCAGCGTAATGTACTGGTCGCCGGACTATCAGGATCCCAACGCAGAGCTGGAATTCCTTCCCGGCGGTATCGTAGGCCTTCGTTCCGGATGGGCTGCAGAGATGGATCAGGAGCTGGCGGATATGAAGGGTCAGATCGTCAGCGAGCTTGACCAGGATGCACGTGTGGAGAAACTGAAAGAGATGCAGGAGAAGACTGCGGAATACGGTCCCTTCATCCCCATCGTACAGTATCCCAAGTATATGGGCGTTACCTCTCAGCTGACCGGCGTGGAATTCTCCGACAGCTACAGAATGGACGTCCGCACCATCGAGTGGGCGGAGTAAGCCGGAAACAGATCAGCCAAGGGCAGAACATGCCTGAAAGCTGCAGCTATTACATGAATTTTTAAAGCAGGATGCAGCCGGGCGGCGCGGGGGTGTCTCCGCGCCTGCCGGGGAAAGGGTGAGGTATGGACACGCTGAAGTTTATCGTGAAAAGGATTATCTATCTTTTAATACTGCTGCTGGGCGTCGCCACGATCGTATTTATCCTGACGCGTCTGGTGCCCACGGATCCGGTGGCGGCCAATCTCAGCCAGAGAAACCTGAGCGATCCGGAGATCGTGGCGGCCTTCCGCCAGAAATGGGGTCTGGACAAACCGATATGGGAACAGTTTATCATTTATCTGAAGGGTCTGCTCCGGCTGGATTTCGGAACATCCATCCGCACCAGCAAGCCGGTGCTGGACGAGCTGAAGCGATGCTTCCCGGCCACCTTTGAGCTGTCCCTGTTTGCCATTATCATTGCCACGGTTTTCGGAATTCTTTTCGGGATCATCTCCGCTCTCAAACGGAACAGCTGGCTGGATCAGCTGGTGAGAGCCATCTCCGTGGCAGGCGTGAGCGTGCCCACATTCTGGCTGGCGCTGCTGCTTCTGTATTTCTTTTATTACAAGCTGGGAATCGCGCCGGGCACAGGCAGGATCAGCAAATCCTTCGACGCCCCTGCGGCGGTGACGGGACTGTACGTGATCGATTCCCTTCTGGAGGGCGACCCGGCCAAGGCCTGGGACTGCTTAAGTCACCTTATCCTTCCGGGCTGTGTTCTCGCTGCCTTCACCATGGGCCTGATTACCAGAACCGCCAGATCCAATCTTCTGGAGGTCATCTCCACAGATTATATCCGCACGGCCAGGGCCAAGGGCATGGCAAACATCCGGCTGATCCTCCATCATGCGCTGGGAAACGCCCTGATACCCGTCCTCACAGTGGTTGGTCTGGGCTTCGGCAATCTTCTTGGAGGAACGGTGCTGGTGGAGACCATTTTCAGCTGGCCCGGAGTAGGGCAGTTTGCCTATGAATCGGTGACGAAGCTGGATTCCCCCGGCATTATCGGCGTAGCCATACTTATCGCCCTGAATTACGGAATCATAAATACCATTGTGGACATCCTGTACGGAGTCATCGACCCGAGAGTGAGGAGTGGAGTATGATGAAAAAAATAAAACGAATATTTACATCAAATTTGCTGTTCACTCTGGGAACATTGATCTGCATTTTCTGGATTCTCGCCTCCATTCTGGCTCCCGTTGTGGCGCCCTACGACCCATTGGCTCAGGATCTTCTGCTGAAGCTGAACGCGCCTTCCCTGGCCCATCCCTTCGGGACGGATAATTTTGGCAGGGATATTTTAAGCCGTGTGCTTTACGGCGGACGCTACTCCCTTCTGGCGGGCATCCTGACGGTGATCCTGGCGGGCATCTTCGGGAGTATTTACGGAGCGATTTCCGGATACTTCGGAGGCGTCCTGGACAATATACTCATGCGCATTTCGGAAATGATCAAAGCATTTCCCACCATCATACTTGCCATCGTTATTACTTCCGCCCTCGGTTCCAGTCTGTTTAACACCATGATTGCTCTGGTGATCGTGGCGTGGCCCAACTACGCCAGACTGATGCGGAGCGTGGTGCTCTCGGTGAAGGAGAGCGAGTATGTGGAAGCGGCCAGAGCTCTGGGAACTTCCCGGTGGAGAATCCTGTTTTTCGAGATCATTCCCAACAGTGTGACCTCCGTGATCGTAATGGCCACCACAGATATCGGAAATCAGATTCTGCTGTTTTCCACCCTGAGCTTTCTGGGACTGGGAAATCCGCCGCCCACGCCGGAGTGGGGAATGATGGTTTCCGACGGGGTGAGTTATTTTAACAAATTCTGGATGGCAGGCTTTCCCGGACTGGCCATCTTTACCATGGCCATCGGGGCAAACTTCGTGGGAGACGGCCTGCGGGACCTGATGGACCCCAAACTCAGGAAAAACTTCTGAAAATCAAAATGTTTACTGCCAGATTCAAGGGGCTGCCGGATAAATGCCGTGACGGCGCACTATATGAGGAATTTTCTTTGTAACTCGTCATATGGTGTGTCCCGCCGGCATTTACCGACAGCCTTGTTTTTTCCCTTTTCCGGGAGACTCTTCATCCTTCACAATGAAAATCTGATCTGAATCAGGAAAATACAGCCTTTCCATCCCCATATCGTGATAACCCCATACACGCTTTTTCTCTCAACCTTAGAGCATTTCACGCATTACTTCTGTAGAACGAGAAAACCGGTGCGGGAATCCGACATACAGCTGGCAGGCCTGTGCTTCCTGTCTGGCAGACCGTTTGGGCGCGGTTTTAACGGAGACGAAATCCACCGCTTACGGAGACTTGGGCGCGAAGGCTTTCCTGAGCGTCCTAGCCGGAGTTAGCGGTTAGTTCGCCGGAGTGTTGCGCCGTCAACAGACAGGAAGCACAGGCCTGCCAGCGTCCACAGGAGCATCTGCTTTATGAGCACACTTTTGAACCAGCGTCCGCAGGAGCATCTGCTCCATAAGCATATTTTTCAATCTGCGTCCACAGAAATATCCTCCCCCATGAAAAATAGCACGCAGGATAAGAAAGAATACAAATCAGGTCAAAAAACGTCTAGTCCGTATTGTACAGAAATGATAAAATGAAATAATAAATTTCATTTTATTTATCAGTACCTCAGATACTGAAAACCATTACCTGACGATTTACAAAAAGAAAATGCAAAAGGAGTGAGAGTTATGAACTGTAAAGTAATGGGAATTACCGCCGGAAGAAAAAACAGCAACTGCGAATTTCTGCTGAAGGAAGCCCTGATGGCCTGCGAAGAAGCCGGAGCGGAAGTAACAATGATCAATCTGAGAGATTATAACATTGTGGACTGTACCGGCTGCACTTCCTGCACGAAATCCATGTCAGAAGGCAAATATACCGGCTGTATACTGGACAAAAAGGACGACAAAAAGAAAATCATGGACGTAATGCTGGCACAGGATGCGGTAATTTTTTCCGTACCTACCTATGACCTGATGCCCTGCGCCACCTACCTGTCCTTCGCCCAGAGAAGCTTAAGCTACGAAACAGCATTCCTGGAGACAATCGGAGCCATTGAGCACAAGGACCGCATTGCCGGCCTGATCGCAGCCGGCGGTTCCACCAGATCCTGGCAGTCCATGGCTCTGGAGGGTCTGCAGGCCACCATGTTCACCACCGATATGAAGGTTGTGGACATGCTCCTTGCCACCCGTGTTCCCGGCAACGGACAGTGCCTGCTGGACGACGCCCTGATGGCAAGAGCCCGAAAGATGGGAGAAAACATCATGAAGTCCATAGCCACGCCTCCCGAGGAGAGAACCTGGCTTGGAGAGGAGGACATGGGATGGTGCCCCAACTGCCATTCCAACGCACTTGTTCTCGGAGAAGTGCAGTGGGACGGCCTGTATTATCCGGTGGAATGCCAGGTGTGCGGAGCCGGCGGCAATCTGGAGCCGGACGGAAAGGGCAGATGGAAATTTGTCATCCAGAAGGACGGCCTTCTGAAAGACAGAACCACCGTGGAAGGACGCGCAAAGCACCTGGAGGAGATCGGCCGTACCCAGGGAGGCTTCTTTGCCAATCCCGAAAACATGAAACTTGTGGGAGAGAGAAAACAGAAATATCTTCAGAAGAAATTCCGGGGAATTGACTGACCGGATATGGGGGCTGTCGGATAATTGCGTGACAGCACAATATATGGATGTTCCTTTTTGGAATCATTCCATATGCTGTGCTCCGTCAGCATTTACCGACAGCCCCTTTGTTCAGAAAGGCAAAGGCGGAAAAAACGTGGTTCCGGTGCAAAAAAAATAATTTTTGTGTGGAATTTTTTTGAATAAAGGAGTAGAATGTAAAAAACAATTAAGAAAGAAGGAATTATTATGAAAAAAACAATTTCTGTAGTATTGTCGCTGGCACTGGCAGTTACCGGTGTCGCTGGAATGAGTACATCCGTTTTTGCCGATGAGGACAAGGTGATCACCGTTGCGGCTTCCCCCACTCCTCATGCGGAAATTCTGGCGAAAGCAGCGGAGATCCTGGCCGAGCAGGGCTGGACTCTGGAGGTAGAGGAATTTGACGATTATATTCTTCCCAATGAAGTGGTGGAGAGCGGCGAGATCGACTGCAACTATTTCCAGCACATTCCCTATCTGGAGAGCTTTAACGAGGAAAAGGGCACCCATCTGGTAAATGCAGGCGGCATTCACTACGAGCCCTTCGGAATTTATCCCGGAACCAAGTCTTCTCTGGACGAGCTTGCCGACGGCGACGTGATCGCGGTTCCCAACGACACTACGAATGAGGCGAGAGCGCTTCTTCTCCTTCAGGAAAACGGCGTGATCACTCTGAAGGAAGGCGCAGGACTGACAGCTACGGTAAATGATATCGAGGAGAATCCTTATAATGTGGAGATCCAGGAGCTGGAGGCCGCTCAGGTTCCCAGAGTGGTGGATGAGGTGGCCTTTGCCGTTATGAACGGCAACTATGCTCTGGAGGCAGGCTATGTGGCGTCCAGAGATTCCATCGCCTATGAGGCTTCTGATTCTGAAGCAGCGAAGACTTATGTGAATGTTATCGCTGTAAAAGAAGGCCATGAGAACGATGAAGGCATTCAGGCTCTGGTAAGCGTTCTGAAGTCCGATGAGATCAAGGACTTTATTAATGAGAACTGGGAAGGCGCCGTGATTCCTTTTGAGGAGTCCGCTGAGGATGCAGACGCTGCAGAGGAAACTGATGCAGCAGAAGAACCTGCAGAAGAGGGTGATGCTGCCGAGGAAGCTGCAGAGTAAAGAGATACGGCGGAAGAGCCAGCAGAAGAAGCTGATGCAGCAAAACAGGCAGACACGAAATAACGGGAATCTGCTCCTGTGAACTCCCGATGATGCGAAGTAAATTTTCATACATAAAAAGAACCATGAGGACCGCTGCGGAGTCATCCCCGGCGGTCCTTAAATTTACGGACGGTTTTCTCCTTTTTTCGTGCAATCGGCAGAAAAGTGTGCTATAGTGTAAAAAGTGAAAAAAGCATTGGAGGAATATATGGAACCGATAATTAAAATCGTGGATCTGCATAAGGATTTTAAACAGAAGGATATGGACGTCCACGCCCTGAAAGGGGTAAATCTGAACATCTATAAAGGCGATATCTACGGTATCATCGGCATGTCCGGCGCAGGGAAAAGCACTCTGGTGCGCTGCCTGAATTTCCTGGAACGCCCTACAGGCGGAAGCGTGTTTGTGGACGGCAGGGATCTGGCCTCTCTCACGGAGAAACAGCTTCGGGAAGCGCGCAAGGATATCGGGATGATCTTCCAGCATTTTAACCTTCTCATGCAGCGCAATGTGGTGGACAACGTCTGTTTCCCGCTGGAAATCGCGGGCATGAAAAAAAGAGATGCCAGGAAGAAGGCCATGGAGTACCTGGAGATCGTAGGTCTTTCGGAGAAGGCGAAGGCCTATCCGGCCCAGCTTTCCGGCGGTCAGAAGCAGAGAGTGGCCATCGCCAGAGTTCTGGCCTCGGATCCCAAGATTCTTCTCTGCGACGAGGCTACCAGCGCTCTGGATCCCCAGACGACCAAGTCCATCCTGCAGCTTCTGAAGGAGATCAACCAGAAGTACGGCATCACCATAGTGGTCATTACCCATGAGATGGCCGTAGTTCAGGAGATCTGCAGCCATGTGGCCATCATTGACAAAGGAAACCTGGTGGAGCACGGAACCGTGGAGGAAATTTTCCAGGCGCCGAAATCCCGGGAAGCGAAGAAGCTGATCTACCAGGGCTACGAAAAAGTGGCGGAAATGAAGGGCAAACGCTGCGTGCGTATTGTGTTCCATGAGAATTCCTCCTTTGAGCCTGTGATCGGCAACATGGTTCTGGCCTTTAAGGCGCCGGTGAATATTCTCTACGCCAATACCAGAGATCTGGACGGCGTGGCCAAGGGAGAGATGATCCTCCAGCTGCCGGAGGACCTGGAGCTGGGCGATAAAATGATTACATACCTGAAAAACGCAAAACTGTCGGTGGAGGAGCTGGAAGACTATGTGGGATGAAAAAGTAATACAGATGATCATTGAGGGAATCGGCGAAACCATGTATATGACCCTTGTTCCCACATTTCTGGGATATGTGCTGGGAATGCCCCTGGGGATTCTCCTCACCGTCACGGACAAGGACGGCATCCGTCCCAATGCGGGAATCTACAAGGTACTGGATTTCCTGTCAAACATTTTCCGGAGCATTCCGTTCCTGATCCTTCTGATCCTTCTGATCCCTCTGACGAGGATGATCGTGGGCAAAAGCTACGGCTCCAACGCCATGATCGTGCCCCTCACCATCGCGGCGGCGCCCTATATCGCCAGAATGGTGGAGTCCTCCTTAAAGGAAGTGGATCACGGTGTGATCGAGGCGGCGCAGAGTATGGGCGCCAATACCATGACCATCGTATTCAAGGTGCTTCTGATGGAGGCCAGAACCTCCCTGATCACCAACGCGACCATCGTAACGGCCACGATTCTGGGCTATTCCGCTATGGCCGGCACCGTAGGAGCGGACGGTCTGGGAGCCATTGCCGTGCGGTACGGTTATAACCGCTACCAGCCGGATATCATGATCGTGACGGTGATCCTTCTGGTGCTGCTGGTGCAGATCATGCAGGGGATCGGAATGATGCTTTCCAGACATTTTGACCGCCGCCGGACCAGGTAAGACAGCTTTCTGCGGTCTGTGCGCCTTCATATGATGAGAATTACAGTGTGATAAAAGCCTGAATCACGGTATGATCTGCATACCGGCGGATTCGGGCTTTTTGCCGTATCGGGGCTGTTTCACACAGGTGGGAGAACGGCTTTTCAGAGAATCCGATACTCTTTTCTGCCGTATCAGAACTGCTTATTTTGGGGCAGAGAAGTCTGTACCGGGCGGCGGAAGTCATGAATAATTCGTTGACAGAATTATTTATCTATAGTATTCTATTTTAAAAATAGATGAAAAATTCATTCAACTACAGCGAAAAAAGGAGAAAAGTATGATTAAATTCGGAACAGGCGGATGGCGGGCAGTGATCGGAGATGAATTTACCAGACAGAACATTCAGCTTCTGGCGAAGGCGATGTCTGTGAAGATGAAGAAGGAACAGGTAGAAGGAGAAGGCATCGTCATCGGATACGACCGCCGTTTCCTTTCCAAGGAGGCGGTGAAGTGGGCCTGCGAGGTGTTTGCCGCAGAGCAGATCAAATGCTATTTCGTGAATCGTTCCTGTCCCACGCCTCTTATTATGTTCTATGTGGACAGGCATAAGATGCATTATGGAATGATGGTGACCGCAAGCCATAACCCTGCGATCTATAACGGCTTCAAGGTTTTCACCTACGGCGGCCGGGACGCCAGCGAGGAGCAGACGAAGGAGATCGAGGCCTGTGCGGCGGAAATTGAGCCCCAGGGACCTGTCGCCTTTATCGATTATGAGAAGGCCAGAGAAGAAGGGTGGGTAGAAGAATTTAATCCTCTTAATGAATATCTGGATAATATCATTGCCAATATCAATATGCAGGCCATACGGGACTGGGGCCCCCACATCGTTCTGGATCCCATGTACGGAGTCAGCCAGCTTTCTCTGAAAACCATTCTCGCCACGGCCCGCTGCGAGATCGATCTTATTCACGAGAGTCACGATACTCTCTTCGGCAGGAGAATGCCGGCCCCCAGCAGAGGTTCCCTTACGGAGCTTGCCACCTATGTGAAGGAGATGGAGTGCGACCTGGGGATTGCCACGGACGGCGACGCGGACCGTCTGGGAGTGATTGATGATCAGGGGCGGTACCTGACTGCCAACGATATCCTGATGCTTTTGTATTATTATCTTCTCCAGTACCGCGGCTGGCGGGGACCTGCGGTTCGAAATGTGTCCACCACGCATATGCTGGACCGCATGGCGGAGTCCTTTGGGCAGGTCTGCTATGAGGTTCCGGTAGGCTTTAAGTATATTTCCTCCAAAATGCAGGAAACGGGAGCCATTATCGGCGGGGAGTCCTCCGGAGGACTTACGGTGAAGGGACATATCAACGGGAAGGACGGCATCTATGCGGCGTCCCTTCTGGTAGAGATGATCGCAGTGACGAAGAAGAGGCTTTCCGAGCTGGCGCTTGAGATTCAGGAACGGTACGGCAGCAGTTATATGGAAGAAACTTCCATGCGATTCCCCCAGGAACGCAGAGAGGAGCTTACCGATACCTTAATGAAGAAACGTCTGCTTCCTGAGTTTGATATTCCTGTAGAAAAAGTGTCTTATATGGACGGCTGCAAGGTGTATTTTTCCAACGGCGGCTGGGTCAGTGCCCGCTTTTCCGGTACAGAGCCGCTTCTGCGCATCTTCTGTGAGATGGAAAATCAGGAGACGGCGTCGAAGTACTGCGGAATTTTCCGGGAGTTCCTGAAACTTTAGCACATCGCCTGTTCCTTTGTTCCATCCTTTAAAAAAGAATCTGTTGTTATATTTTACCAAGATGGTTTCGTGGAATATGTAAAATGTAACAACAGATTTTCTGTTTTTTTGTACAATTCTGTCAAAACGTCTTGACATAAAACTTTTCAATGCATATAATCAAACTGATTTAAGGCAATTTCATAATCTAGAAGAGCTTCCGCAATGCGCCGGGAGCAGGAGGTTATCATGAGCGACCATACTTACGACGTGTTAAAACTTGAAAATCAGCTTTGCTTTCCTCTGTATGCCTGTTCCAGGGAGGTCATAAAACTGTACAAACCTTTCCTTGACGAGATTGATCTTACCTATACGCAGTATATTGTGATGATGGTTTTGTGGGAGGGTGAATCTGTGACTGTGAAAGAACTGGGGAAACGCTTGTTCCTGGATTCAGGCACCCTGACGCCATTGCTGAAAAAAATGGAGATGAAGGGACTGCTCAGCAGAACCCGTTCCGTAAAGGATGAGCGGAATCTTATCGTTTCCATCACGAAGAAAGGAGAGACGCTGAAGGAAAAAGCGGTTACCATTCCTGCCAGGATGGCCAGGTGTGTGAATCTGGATCCCCAGGAGACCCTTACCCTCTATCAGCTTTTATATAAGCTGCTTTATTCCGCGGACAAAGAAGCGGAAGAAGAAGTCTGAGAGCAGGCTTTCGTATGCTTTTGGGACGGGCGAAAGGCCGGCCGTGGAGAGACACTCCCGACGGTATGTCCCAATGCGGCAGAATCATATCGTTCATTAAAAAACAGGCAGACTGCGCCGGAGAACGTGCAGTCTGTCTGTTTTTTCGCGGCTTTTTGCCCCGGTGTGCTGGTTTTCAGGACTGACAGGCGCGATATTATGCGCTCATTTCCTGAAGATTTTTCTTCAGCTCCAGCATTTTGTCCCGCAGCTCTGCGGCCTGTTCGAAGTTCAGGTCCGCGGCGGCGGCTCTCATCTGTTTTTCCACCTGGGCGATCAGCTTCGTAAGCTCCTTCCGGTTCATGGATTCAGGATCCTTCTGGAGCTTCCGTTCTGTTTCCGCTACAGCCTTGGATACGGCGATAAGATCCCGCACGGCCTTCTTAATGGTGGTGGGGGTAATATTGTGTTCTTTATTATAAGCTTCCTGGATGGACCTTCTCCGTTCCGTCTCCTGAATAGCGTTCCGCATGGAATCAGTCATGGTATCCGCGTACATGATCACATGGCCATCACTGTTCCGGGCTGCGCGGCCGATGGTCTGGATCAGAGAGATCTCCGAGCGGAGGAACCCTTCCTTGTCCGCGTCCAGGATGGCTACCAGAGTGATTTCCGGGATGTCCAGACCCTCCCTGAGAAGATTGATGCCCACCAGAACGTCAAACACATCCAGACGCATGTCCCGGATGATCTCCGCGCGCTCCAGGGTGTCCACATCCGAATGAAGATAACGCACCCGGATGCCGATGTCCCTCATGTAATCGGTAAGGTCCTCCGCCATGCGTTTGGTCAGAGTGGTGATGAGAACCTTGTTCTTTTTTTCCACCTCTTTATTGATCTCACTGACCAGGTCGTCGATCTGGCCTTCCACAGGACGCACCTCCACACGGGGATCCAGAAGCCCGGTGGGACGGATGATCTGTTCCGCCCGGAGAAGTTCATGCTCCGCCTCATACTGGCCCGGGGTGGCGGATACGAACATTACCTGATCGATCTTTTCTTCAAACTCCTGGAAGCTTAAGGGGCGGTTGTCCTTGGCGGAGGGAAGGCGGAAGCCGTAGTCCACCAGAGTCTGTTTTCTGCTCTGATCTCCGGCGTACATACTGCCCACCTGGGAGATAGTTTTATGAGACTCGTCAATGATCAGCAGAAAATCATCCCCGAAATAGTCCATCAGGGTGTAGGGCGGCTGCCCGGGCGCCAGACCTGACAGGTGGCGGGAGTAATTCTCGATTCCGGAGCAGAAGCCGGTCTCCTTCATCATCTCGATGTCAAAGTTCGTTCTCTCGGCGATTCTCTGGGCCTCCAGCAGCTTGTCCTCGCTCTTAAAATACGCCACCTGTTCCTTCAGCTCCTCCTCGATGTCATTGGCCGCCCGGAGAATCTGTTCCATGGGCACCACATAGTGGGAGGCGGGGAAGATGCCCACATGGGTGTCTACACATTTCACCGCGCCGGTGAGCACGTCGATATCCGTGATCCGGTCCACCTCGTCTCCGAAAAACTCCACCCTTACCGCACGGTCCGTGTAGTTGGCCGGGTAAACCTCCAGAACGTCTCCCCGCACCCGGAAGGTTCCGCGATGGAAGTCCATTTCGTTCCGCGTGTACTGGATATCGATGAGCTGACGGATCACTTCGTCCCGGTCCTTCACCATTCCCGGACGGAGGGAGATCATCATATCCTGGAAGTCCTTGGGGGAACCAAGGCCGTAGATGCAGGATACGGACGCCACGATGATCACGTCCCGCCGCTCGGAGAGAGCGGCAGTGGCGGAAAGGCGGAGTTTGTCGATTTCGTCATTGGTGGAGGCGTCCTTGGCGATGTAGGTGTCCGTGGAGGGGACGTAGGCCTCCGGCTGGTAGTAATCGTAGTAGGACACAAAATATTCAACCGCATTCTCAGGGAAATATTCCTTGAACTCCCCGTACAGCTGCGCCGCAAGGGTTTTATTGTGCGCAAGTACCAAAGTGGGCTTGTTCAGCGCCTGGATCACGTTCGCCATGGTGAAGGTCTTTCCGGAGCCCGTGACGCCCAGCAAAGTCTGGCATTGGTTGCCTTCCCGGAAGCCCTGGACCAGTTTTTCAATGGCCTGGGGCTGGTCGCCGGTGGGAACGTATTCGCTGTGTAATTTAAAGATATTTTGTGCTTCAGGCACAAAAGTCACCTCCTGTTTCCATAGTAAAAAAGTTCGTCTATTAACCGGCAATTCGTATCGGCAAGTCTCGTTTTTGTGCTAAAAATGCTTAAATACGAATTCAGGTCACCTTTTCGTGTTTTGACGGGAGGGATAATCCTGGATAAAGCGGTATGAGTTTCGCAGTACAAAATGTACTCAGAACAGACAACAGTTCATGCTCTGACTGTATTCGCTTCTAAACGCAGATCACCCTGCCTGACAAAAAATATGAAGCGAAAGTTCTCATTGGGCCATGCTGTAAGAAACAGAAAGCATGGTCCGCAGCACTTGCATACTTCATTTACACACTGACTTGTCAAATGAAAATAAATGTTCCCTTATCAGTTCCGGACAAATGTCCGCTTCGCAGCCGCTTGTCTGTCTGCTGATAAGTCACATTATATCATGGGAACTCTTTACTGTACAGATATATGTGAACAAATGTTCACTAAATGGAAGAGGACAGCATATCAAAAATGATTCTGCTGTCCGTGCAGAGTTTCCGTTCCTTTTCCTGCGGGGAGATAAAACCAAAACGGAAGAGCCCATCCTGCGCAATTTACTTTAATTCCTGCAGAACACGAGAAAAGCGGATCAATATTGTGTGAATGCATTTCCTCCAGGTGTTTTTATAGAAACAATGTCTGCTGCTCATATTCCTGAAACCGCTCCAAAGCCGTCATTTGTTTGTGAAGGGCATATTCCAGAAACTGATTGTCAAATATCCAGCTTTGTAATTCGCTGCTTTCCAGGATCAGAGGCATCCGGTCATGTACCGGACGGACAGAAGGATTTGCTTCTGCGGTAATTATAATGAAATGGTCCTCATCTCCAAACCGGTTGTAAAAGCCGGCCATATATAAGACAGAATCATCTCTGTGCCGGAAGGATACTCTGGTTTTGGAAGCATCCCACTCGTAAAAAAGCTTTGCCGGAATGACGCAGCGTCTGTTGAGAACGCTGTCTCTGAATATTTTTCGTTCCAGCACGGTTTCGGCTCTTGCATTGATGAGCATTCCTTTTTTCTGATATTGAGGGAATCCCCATTTCATTTCTTCCAGAGAAAGTCTGTTATTTCTTCCGGTGATTACTGCGGCGTACTGAGACGGACAGACATCTCCGCTATGTTCTCTGTTTGCTGCCCGATTGGTTTTTCCTGTAATTTTTTCGAATTTCTCTGCAGTCTCACTGTCTATGTAATATCGTCCGCACATAGCTTTAGATCTCCTATTCCAAGTATATCCGCTCATTCATTTTGCACCAGCATATCGTCCGCACATAGCTTTAAATCTCCTTTTCACGGTTTCTTTCCCGATACCGGTCTTGTGATGGCTGGTTTCTATTATAGCAGAATTGGTCTGAAACTGGAAGAATGCAGAAACATGAGTACCTGAAATGATACAGATATGCTTTCCATATAGGAGATCGGCGAGGAGCAGGATGCCGCAATGCCCTAAAATGATACAGATATGTTTTTTATATGCAGAATCAGGAGATACTGCTGCTTTTCGTAAGCTGCAGCGTCTCCTGATCAGAATGATTTCCGTGTTTTGGCAATTTTTTTTTACGTTCTGCCCGGTTCTGTGCCGGAGCGATTTTTCTTTTTGCTTCTTTAAGATTTTTAACAGCGGATTATTCCAGATTCCAGTATTCTTCCACGATCAGGAATGCTTCTTCTTCCGAAATACCGCATTGGTTCTGCAGCTTTGCTGTCACTTCCTCTTTCGTCATATGAAGTGTCTTATAGTTTGAAATCAGCAGGCGCATAATACTCCCGATTTTTTCTTCAAACTTTTTTGCTTTCTGCTCAGCTGTTTCTGCCTTCTGTTCAGCTGTTTTTGCTTTCTGTTCAGCTGTTTCTGCCTTCTGCTCAGCTGTTTCTGCCTTCTGTTCAGCCATTTCTGCTTTTTGTTCAGCAAGAGCCCGCATTCTGCGTTCCTCCTGTATGTCCATTTTTTCCATATTTGCAAATAACTCTCCCATACCGTTTTCCTCCAGCTGGTTCATCATCTTCTGTGCTTCGTCTGTCGGTAAGTTCATTTTCATGAACAGCGACCAGAGAATTTCCTGGTAAATTTTTTTAATCTCCGCGGGTGCATTTGTGTATACTTTGGCCATAAACTCCCTGGACATTTCTACAATCCTTGAAAAATCTTTCGGGGACTGAATCTGGTTGATCATCATCACCAGAGACATTTCATCCTGCCGGTTTTCCAGGTCTTCCTGCGTGTATTCATGTACGCTTATGACCTTATAGGTAAAATCAGGCACATATTGCTTCAGCTCGTCATTGCACTGAATTCTCCCTGCCAGCTGCATATCCGCTGTCCATCCTGCTGTTCCTTCATAATAAACCACAGGGATGATCATGGGATAGCGGAACATCTTTCGTTTATTAGCGTCTTTTTGGATCTGATTCTGTTTTTTGGCGTAGTCATACCAGATCATGACGATGTATCGCAGGAGCTGCATGGCAACATCATAATCCACTTCGCTCTTATGTTCTATCAGAGAGATCACAAAAATTTCCTTTTCTTCTCCGTCATGCTGGATTTTTACTTTTTTCACCGTGTCGCCTGTGAATTCCACACCCAGAAAGGCATGGTACCGCTCGCTCACATCCTCGATATCCTCCGGGGTTATCTCCGAAAAGACCGGTAATTTCGTATATTTTTTCAGGAATTGACAGGTCAGTACCGGATTGCTGAAGATCGTCCGGCTGTTGGCGTTTCTTGCATGGCCGGTTTCTGCGTCTATTCCCGTCTCTTTTGTATGCTCCTGTTTTTTCCTGTCTTTTGTATTTTCTTCTTGATCTTTTCTTATGCAGGGATTTGCCGCGTCTTTATCCATGATGCGTCTTCCTCTCTGAATGGAGCGTGCGCACCGGGTAAAACCGGGTTTCTGATGTGCAGAACATAAAAAATCTGTGTGGGTGAATGTGATTGCTCCTTTATTATACATCTCCGCTGTTCCCGGGACAATTTATAATGTTTTCAATTTTGCGATATTCAAAAGTTTTTTCACAGAATTTTCAAGATAAATGGTTATAAAATCATTGCAATATTTCAGTAAAGTATCCTATAATAGTATGGTATAGAAGCTTTCATAAGTGACAGTCGTATATTATGGAACTATTTTTTATAAAAATTCCGGGTCTGCGGATGGGAAAACGCTCACCGGAACTGTTTTGGAGGTACTATGTCATGAAAAAAAGAGAAAAGAATCGTTTGTTTACTGCGGGCTGTGCGCTGGCGCTGACTATATCTGCGGGAACATTGAGCATTCAGGCCGCAGATTCTGCTGTTGATGAGGAGAAGGCACGGCAGATTGCCCTTGCGGATGCGGGAGTGAAGGAGGAAGATGTCCAGAGACTTTCCGCCAGGTATGAACATGAGGACAGGGAGGAAGTTATCAGCGTGGAGTTTATCTGCGACAGGATCGAGTATGAATATACGATCCGCGAGTCGGACGGCATGATCCTGGAGTGGTCCATAGAGGGGATGGATGTGGGAAGCACTGTAATGGAACTGAGCCTCTCAGGCGAAGCATCTCCGGCAGGGGATTCTCAGAGCGGTACGGCAGACGATCAGTCTGATGTGAGTGCCGCGGCAGATGACGGCAGTACAGCAGATCCAGATGCCGCAAAGGCAGGGCAGAACACTCTGATTGCCATAGACGGAGGATCGATTATCGGAATAGAAGCGGCGAAGGATATCGTGCTGCAGGACGCGGGTGTGTCGCCGGAGGACGTCATGTTTACGAAAATCAAATTTGAGTATCAGGGACGTTATTATGACTATGAGATCGAGATGAGTGAGGGGCGTTCAGAGTTTGAATATACCCTGGATGCGGAAACCGGCGATATTATAGAATCTGAAAATGACTGGGATGATTAAGCCGTGGAAATGGCGTTGTTTTTTCGGTTGGCGCCCGCAGGCCCTGCTGCGAAGGAGCTTCCTGAGCGGCTCAGCCGGAGGAAGCGATGAGTGCGACGAAGCGCCGCGGCGTCTGCTATGCAGATGTCGCGGCCTTTCAGCGTCCGGATATTAATATACATCAGGATCTCCTGCCATCAGGGAAAACGAGCTTTTTTGACTGGCGAACCACGAAGTACACCGCTCCGGTCACATCCGCCAGAAACCAGCCGATGGGAATTGCCCACCAGATTCCCGTCACTCCGATAGCGGGGATGGGGGCCAGCGCATAGGCCAGCGCGACCCTGGTGCCAAGGGAGATCACGGTGAGAACCACGGACATTCCCGGCTTTTCCAGAGCCCGGTACAGCCCGTACAGTAAAAACAGGCATCCGATTCCGCAGTAAAAGGTTCCCTCGATGTGAAGATACCGGATTCCCTCGCCGATGATTTCAGCAGCTCCGGCGTCTTCGGCGCTTACGAACAGGCCCATAAGCTGCGGGGCAAAGAACCGCACCATGGAGGATATGAAAATACAGAAGACCAGCACTGTGAGCACGGCATGTCTCAGGCCTGCCCGGATGCGGTCTTCTTTTTTTGCCCCGTAATTCTGGGCAATGAAGGTGGAAAAGGCGTTGCCGAAATCCTGCACGGGCATATAGGCGAAGGAATCGATTTTTACCCCCGCGGCGAAGGCGGCCATGATCACCGGTCCGAAGCTGTTCACAAGCCCCTGAACCATAAGGATTCCCAGATTCATGACAGACTGCTGAACACAGGTCAGAATGGAAAACCCGGCGATCTCCCGGACGCAGGCCGGACGGACATGAAGACAGCGCCGGATGCAGGAGCGCATCCAGGAGTATTTCACCAGTGTGTAAATCATAATTCCCAGTCCCGACACATACTGGGAGATCACTGTGGCCTCCGCTGCCCCGCCGGTTCCCCGTTTCAGAACCAGGACAAAGAAAAAATCCAGAAGGATGTTCAGCACGGCGGAGACGGCCAGGAAGATCAGAGGAACCACGGAATTTCCCAGCGCCCGCAGAAAGGACGCAAAAAAATTGTACAAAAAAGATGCGGCAATTCCGAAGAAAATCACATTCAGATATTCCCGCATGCTTTCCCATACCTCCTCCGGCACCCGGAGAAAAGATCGGATGCCGTCCAGGTACAGAAATATAAGAATGTTCAGCAGGATCGCCAGTCCTCCCGTGAGAAAAAAGGAGGCGGATACGCTGTCCTTCAGGCCCGCGTCATCCCGCCGGCCGAAACGAATGGAAAATACCACTCCGCTGCCCATGCACAGGCCCAGCAGAATGGAGGTGAGAAAGGTCATGAGAGTGAAGGAGGAGCCCACGGCAGCCAGAGCATTCTGACCAAGAAACTTTCCCACGATCATGGTATCCGCGATATTGTAGCACTGCTGCAGCAGATTTCCCAGGATCATGGGAAGGGCGAACAGAAGCATGGTGGAAAGCACCGGACCCTCCGTCAGGTCCCCGGTATTTATTTTTTTCATAGTAGGATTCCTGCTGTTCAGAATAATTCCGTATAAAGTAATTCCTCTGGTCCGGAATGATTATCGTTTTCCCGCCGCTTCCAGCTTGGCCTGGCGGCGGTTTTTCACCTCGTCGGACATGGGACGGATATCCCCGGCTTTTGTGAGGGCCATCTTGGTGGCCATGGGACCTGCCAGCTCATAAATCAGCACGGCAAAGAGCGTGATATTCCGGATCAGCGCGCCCTCCTCGCCCAGCTGCATGGCGGTGGTGCACATTCCCAGAGCCACACCTGCCTGAGGGAAGAGGGTGATGCCCAGATATTTGCAGATTTCCGGAGAGCAGTGGGTTCCTTTTGCACTGACGGATGCTCCCACATATTTGCCCACGCAGCGGGAAACAATATAGACCAGACCGATAAGCACGATGGCCATATCCGAAAATACCCCGAGCTCCAGTTCGGAACCGCTGATCACGAAGAACAGGGCAAAAAGGGGCGACGTCCATTTGTCCGCGGCTCCCATGAGATCGTGGGACAGAGGACAGATGTTGCAGAAAACGGTTCCCAGCATCATGCACACCAGAAGAGAAGAAAATCCGATGTGAACCGGCCCGATGTCAAAGCTCAGCATGGCCAGGGAGGCGGTGAGGAACACGAAGGCAATGGTCAGGTTCAGACGGTTGGTGTTGGAGTTAAACAGTTTTTCCAGCTGGGTCAGGAGCCAGCCCATCAGCGCGCCCAGAAGGAGGGAGCAGATGATTTCCAGGAACGGATTCACCAGAATGGAAACCAGATCGACGGTTCCGCTGTTCAGAGTTTTGGCGATTCCGAAGGAAACGGCAAATACCACCAGGCCCACCGCGTCGTCCAGAGCGACGATGGGGAGAAGAAGACTGGTGAGAGGTCCCTTGGCCTTGTACTGGCGGACTACCATAAGGGTAGCGGCGGGAGCCGTGGCTGTGGCGATAGCGCCCAGGGTGATGGCCTGAGGAACAGACAGCTTGTCCGGCATGGCCGCGTGAACCGCCAGAAGAGCGAGATCTACCAGAACAGCCGCAGTGAGCGCCTGGAAGATACCCACGATAAAGGCCTGGCGGCCGGTGACCTTCAGCTCCTCCAGACGGAATTCATTTCCGATGGAGAAGGCGATAAAACCAAGGGCGATCTCGGACACCAGAGAAAGACCGGCTACCTCTTCGCCGGAGGTGAAGCCCAGACCCTCTATGCCCAGCGCGCCCAGGACATAGGGTCCGATCAGCACGCCCGCAATCAGATAAGCTGTGACCGACGGCAGCTTAAAGGGCTTGAACACCCTGGTCATAAGCAGACCGGCAAGAATGGCAATGGAAACAGAAAGTAAAGTATACATAGTTTTATCCTCCAAAGTAGTAAAAACATACAGCATATTAGTTATACAACGTTATGGAGAAAAAAACAATCGTTAATTCTGATTAAAACTGTTCTGTTGCGGAAATGCTGCATTCGCCGATCACGCCGTTATGGAACACTCCACTTGCCACCACCATGGTTCCGATGGCCGGGATGGTATCCTCCGAGGAAAAATCCTGCTGCCAGGAGCCGTCGTAATAGGGATCCTCAATGCTTGAGGGAGTGGAAATGCGGCCGTAGGCATATACGGTTTTTCCCTCATATTCCGAGGCAAAATTATACACGTTCGCCAGCTGAACCCGTTCCAGAGTATCGCTCATACTGGTCATGTCGATATCGCATTCCGGCCCTTCATATTCTGTTTTTACCTTCACGGACGCGTTTTCATACCAGTATCCGTCCAGAGCGCTGTCGCTTGCGGCAAAGGTTCCTTTCATTTCGATGAGAGAGCCTGACTTCGGCAGCTTTTCAGGATCTGAGGGGACGAATTCCCACTGCCAGTCGCAGCATTTTGTCTGGTCGTTGTAACCCCATACATAGTACCGGGTCATCTGACTGTAGCTGTCCTGCAGTACGGCGAAGGTCCCGGTTTTGGTTACCGTGTTGCCCACATAATCGTCCCCTGTCTCATTATAAAAAATGTTCTGATACAGAACGTATTCTGTAGGATTCAGCACATAGGGAAGAGAGGAGCTTGTCTCCTTTTTGCTTTCGCCGCAGGCGCTGAGGCCGGCGGCCAGAATGACTGTCAGGCAAAATGCGGTCACGTTTTTATATTTAAGATTCATAGATTACCTCCTTACAGCTCCCGCCAGGGAGAAAATAATAAAAGCTGCCATGTCGATGGCGACGATGGTGGATCCTACGGGTGTTCCGGAGAGAATGGAGATCAGGATCCCCACCGCTGTACAGAATACCGACAGACAGGCGGAACAGATGGTAACCGCCCGAAAGCTTTTGTAGACCCGCATGGAGGACAGGGCAGGAAAAATGATCAGTGCGGAAATCAGCAGAGATCCCACCAGATTCATGGCCAGAACAATGATGACTGCGATGATGATGGCCACCAGAAGATTGTAAACATCCGCTTTTATACCGGTAGCTCTGGCAAAATTTTCGTCAAAGGTGACGCAGAAAATTTTGTTGTAGAAGAAGAGGAAAGCGGCTGCCACGATCACTGACAAAACCGCGCAGACCCATACTTCCGTGAGGGTCAGCGTGAGAATGGAGGTGGCCCCGAACAGGGTGGAGCACACATCGGCAGAGATATTGGAGGATGTGGAAAAGAGGTTCATCAGCATATAGCCCACAGCCAGCGCTCCCACGGAAATCATGGCGACAGCCGCGTCCCCCTTGATTTTTGCGTTCTGTCCGGACCGCAGGAGCAGTACGGCGCACAGGATGGTGACAGGCATCACAAGGATCATTTCGTTGGAAAGCCCGGTGACTCCCGCCACTGCCATGGCCCCGAAGGCCACATGGGAGAGTCCGTCGCCGATAAAGGAAAAGCGTTTCAGTACGAGGGTAACTCCCAGAAGAGAAGAGCAAAGCGCGATCAGTATCCCCACGATCATGGCATAGCGCACAAAGGGATACTGAAAATACATTTTAAGATTATCCATGAGACTCATCTTACATTTCCTCCTTTCCGGTGAAGGCTTTTCCGGCGGAACTCTCCAGATACTGCTGTTTTGTTCCAAAAAATACGGTTTTTCCAATATGGAGAATATGAGTGGCATAGCGCAGCGCCGCCTCCATATCGTGTGAGATCATGATGACAGTGATGCCGTCTTTGTTCAGGGTGTCAATGAGGCGGTACATTTCCCCGGTAACTTTGGGATCCAGTCCGGAAACCGGTTCATCCAGAAGCAGCATTTTCCTTGTGGCGCACAGGGCGCGGGCCAGCAGAACGCGCTGCTGCTGGCCGCCGGACAGCTCCCGGTAGCACCGATTCCGAAGTTCCGTGATTCCCATACGGCGGATATTTTCCGCCGCAAGCTGTTTTTCCTCCCTGCGGTAAAAAGGCCGCAGGCCGCAGCGGCCCTGGCAGCCGGAGAGAACGATCTCCCACACTGTGGCTGGAAAATCTTTCTGAACCGCCGTCTGCTGGGGAAGATAGCCGATCTCATTCTGAATCAGTCCGTCCCCGGTGGACACCTCGCCGGACAGAGGGGACTGCAGGCCAAGGATTGTTCTCATTAAAGTGGACTTTCCGGAACCGTTTTCTCCCAGGATGCAGAGATAGCTGCCGGCTGTTACCTGAAAACTGAGTCCGTTCAGTATTTCTTTTCCATCGTATCCGAGAGACAGATTATTAACTGAAAGCTGAGCCATAGTTTCCTCCTATTCCAACGCCTGTTTCAATACGTCCAGATTTTTTTCCATGATGGTCAGATAATGCGCTCCTTCCTTCACGTCGCCGGAGGTGGAGGACTGCATGGAATCCATTACCAGTATCTGAGCATCCTTATTTTTTGTGGCGGAAATGATGGTTTCCGCAATTTTGTGATCAGTGCCCTCCAGAGTGATCACGGAGGACAGCCCCAGCTCATCTATTTTTCCGGAAAGGAAGGCAATGGTCTCAAAGCTGGCTTCCGATTCCGCGGAACAGCCGGAAAAGGCTGCGTAATAGGATAGCCCGTAGTCGTCCGCCAGATAACGGAAGGGAAACCGATCGCCGAAGAGAAGAGTTTTTACGGCGGCGTTGTCCGCCGCTTCCTGATACTGTCTGTCGAGATCGCTGAGCTTTTCGCAGTAGGAATCTGCATTGGCGGTATACAGGTCTTTATGCTCCGCGTCGATTTCCGAAAGATTTCCGGCAATCTCACGGCAGAGAACGGAAGCGTTTTTCAGGGAGAGCCAGATGTGTTCGTCGTATTCCGGCGCTTCCTGGTCCCCGCTGTTTTTTTCGCCGCTGCTGTCCTGTGCGTCCTCCATCCCTTCCACGATCTCTTCCGTTTTGGCGGAATCACCCAGAATATCCAGCAGATTTACCACGATCATGTCCTTGTTGACGGCCTCTTTCAGTACGTCCTGTACCCAGTCGTCAGATTCTCCGCCCACGTAGAGAAAGAGATCGCAGGTGGAAATCCGGATGATATCATCCGCGGTGGGCTGATAATTGTGGAGATCCACTCCGCTGTCCAGAAGCATTGTAAGATCCGTATTTTCCTTTTGCTCGCCGAGGATTTCCGATACCCAGTCATAAACGGGAAAGATCGTGGTTACCACTGAAAATGTTTTTTCGGAACCGGCATGAATCTGATCTGCAGGAAACGCAGTCAGGAGCATCGCGGCCGTGCAGAGAGCCGCGGCGCACCTGGTTATTGCTTTTTTCATAAAGAAACCTCCGTTAAATGAATATTCTGTTGCATAACAGCAGAACTCCGGCGCATGCTTTCCGGAGCCGGCTGTAAAACAGTCCGTATAAAAATGTATAAATAAGGGAAATATAAAGAAAATGCGGTCATAAATCCTCCCGGACGGAGAAAAATGAGCGCAAAAATACAGGGAGATGCCGCAAACTGCAGACAGGCCTGCTTCCGGCTTTGATATACGAGATCAAAGTCCCGGAAAACGGACAGAATTCTGCTTATAAACGTCTGAGGACAGATTTCTCCCTGTAAGGATCAGACAACTGTTCAATTGGATAATTTTACCTTCAGAGAAACCGGCGTGTCGGTAACGCACACCGCAGAACAGATGGGATTCAACCGAGTGATCACATATAACACATTGAGAATAACAGATATGACCGCTGCCGAAGCGATTCTTTTCAGCGTGTTTTCGGACATGCTCAGCTGATAACATATGGGACATTTTCCGCGTGTACAGCACTCATGGTCAGCGTTTGCGGCGATGAAGGATGCGGAGATCAGCATAATAAAGCATAAAGCTGCGGCAAGCAGCAGAGCTGTTTTCCGATGGTTTCTGAACATGCCGATCCCTCCTTTCGCATTATGGGCATTCCCTGAGAAGCTGTATCATTTTTTAAAATTTCGGGGTTAGTCTACCACAGATATTTTTTTGAGTCAATGAAAAAACGGCCGGTTTTTAGCGGAAAATCATGAATTTTTGGTGAACTTCCCCTGCTCCGGCGGGCTGTCTGCCGGGTACTGCGGCGGCTGTTGGACAGGAAATATGCGGCACATGCAGGAAACATGTCAAAAATGGTGAAAATCTCTTGAAATCCCTTCTTCTTTATGATATACATGAAGAGCCGCCATGTTTATCCGGAGGCAGTTCCTCCGCCGGAGCGGGATGGCGCGTGATGAATGGATGAGGGGATCTTTTATGCGGAAAAGTGTTTTCGCATGAACAGGTCCCCATAAAATATGATGCCAGAATTGTGGAAGCGCGAAGCATGGAACAATCCGTATGGCATTATTTGACCTTAGCATTGTTATATCAGAAAAAATGACGGCGGCTCCGGTCATCAAAGCGGAGCGGTCATGTAGTGATTCAGGAGGATTTTACATAAAAACGGACAGAGAGAAAGGAATTTTATGACGGGAAGTTTGCGAAGGAAATTTGTGGGAGACAGGAAGTTTTATGGAATGGTTCTGGCCATCGCCGTGCCGATCATGATTCAGAATGGAATCACCAATTTCGTAAATCTGCTTGACAATATCATGGTGGGGCAGATGGGAACCGAACAGATGTCCGGCGTGGCAATCGTGAACCAGCTGATTTTTGTTTACAATCTCTGTATGTTTGGCGGTATGTCCGGCGCGGGCATTTTTACCGCCCAGTATTTCGGACAGAAGGATGAGGAGGGCGTGCGGAATACCTTCCGGTACAAGCTTTGGCTGGCGGTGATTCTCACCATCGGAGCGGTGCTCATCTTCCTGGCCTTCGGGGGAAGCCTGATCCAGATGTATCTGAACGGCAGCAGCGACGGAGGCGACCTGGAGGCCGCTCTGCGGTACGGTCTGCAGTACATGAAGGTTATGCTGGCAGGTCTGCCCGCTTTTATGATCGCGCAGATCTATGTGAGCACCCTGAGAGAGTGCGGGGAAACCGTGGTTCCCATGACGGCGGGCGTCACTGCGGTTCTGGTGAATCTGGTTTTCAATTACCTTCTCATTTACGGAAAAGCGGGATTTCCGGCTCTGGGCGTGGCGGGCGCAGCCATCGCCACAGTACTTTCCAGATATGTGGAGGCCGCCATCGTAATTCTGTGGACTCATAAAAATAAAGAAAGAAACGGTTACATAGAGGGCGTTTACAGCACCCTGAAGGTTCCCGGCCCTCTGGTGAAAAAGATCCTGATCAAGGGAACGCCCCTGCTTCTGAATGAGACGCTGTGGGCCTCGGCCATGGCTACTCTGACCCAGTGCTACTCTGTGCGGGGTCTGAGCGTGGTGGCGGGAATGAATATTTCCAATACCATCAATAATCTTTTTAATATTGTATTTATCGCCCTGGGGGATTCCCTTGCCATCATAGTGGGGCAGCTTCTGGGCGCCGGAAAGATGAAGGAGGCCAGAGATACGGACAACAAGCTGATCGCTTTTTCCGTGTTCTGCTGTACCCTGACGGCTGTGGTGATGTTTTTCATTGCGCCTCTTTTCCCCAGACTGTACAATACTACGGAACAGGTGCGGTCCCTGGCGGCGAAATTTATCACGGTACAGGCGATTTTTATGCCACAGAACGCATTTCTGCATGCGGCTTATTTTACCCTGCGGTCCGGAGGAAAAACCATCATCACTTTCTTCTTTGACAGTGTGTTCATCTGGGTGGTGAGCGTTCCCATCGCATATTTTCTGGGGAGATATACGGATCTGAACGTGGTGTATCTTCTGGCCATGGTGCAGATCGGCGACTGGATCAAATGCGCGGTGGGATTTATTCTGGTAAAAAAGGGCGTATGGATCCAGAATATTGTGGCCTCATAGAGAGGAAATCGGCGCGTATCAGGAGCTTCGGCCAGACCGAAGCCGGAAGAGTCAGACGGAGCGCCGGGAAGGTCGGTTTTGACGGCGTCTGCCGTTAAAAATATACATCGGAGGAATGAGCCATGAGCAACAAACTGATCGATTTGATGAACATTACCAAATCCTACGGTACTCAGACCGTTCTTGACGATCTGAATCTGTATATCCGGGAGAACGAATTTCTGACCCTTCTGGGCCCCAGCGGCTGCGGCAAGACCACCACGCTGCGCATCCTGGGGGGATTTGAAAATCCGGATTCCGGGAAGGTGATCTTTGACGGAAAGGACATCACCCAGCTTCCGCCCAACAAGCGCCAGCTGAACACTGTGTTCCAGAAGTACGCGCTGTTCAATCACATGACTATTGAGGAAAACATTGCCTTCGGCCTGAAGATAAAAAAGAAGAGCAAGCAGTATATTTACGATAAAATCCGCTATGCCTTAAAGCTGGTGAATCTGGACGGCTACGAGAAGCGCATGCCGGATTCCTTAAGCGGCGGACAGCAGCAGAGGATCGCCATCGCCAGAGCCATCGTAAACGAGCCCAAGGTGCTCCTTCTGGACGAGCCCTTGGGCGCCTTGGATCTGAAAATGCGCCAGGACATGCAGTATGAGCTGATCCGTCTGAAAAATGAGCTGGGAATCACCTTCATTTACGTGACTCACGACCAGGAGGAAGCCCTCACCATGTCGGACACCATCGTGGTTATGAATCAGGGGTACATCCAGCAGATCGGCACTCCGGAGAGCATTTACAACGAGCCGGAAAATGCCTTTGTGGCGGACTTTATCGGGGAGAGCAATATTCTCTCCGGAATGATGCTCCAGGACCGTCTGGTGAAGATCCTGGGCGTTCCCTTCCCCTGTGTGGATGAAGGCTTCGGGCAGAACGTGCCGGTGGATGTGG
This sequence comes from uncultured Lachnospiraceae bacterium, assembly GCA_947626985.1. Classification (GTDB taxonomy): domain Bacteria; phylum Bacillota; class Clostridia; order Lachnospirales; family Lachnospiraceae; genus Blautia_A. Next base: position 60,938 of record CANQUG010000012.1, read on the forward strand.
TGATCCGTCCGGAGGATATCGATCTGCTGAAGCCCGGCGAGGGGAGTATCGACGGCGTGGTGACTCATCTGATCTTCAAGGGCGTTCACTACGAGATGGAGGTGCTGGCCAACGATTACGAGTGGCTGGTGCACAGCACGGACATGTTCCCGGTGGGCACCCATGTGAGCATTCACGTGGATCCCTTTGATATTCAGATCATGAAAAAACCGGAGTCGGAGGATGAGGAGGCGGTGAACCTTGGCGAATAAGCGGTACCTTGCGGGCCCCTATCTTTTCTGGAGCGTTTCCTTTGTCATCATTCCTCTTCTGGTGGTGGTGTATTACGCCTTTACCACGGATGAGGGGAGCTTTACCTTCGCCAATCTGGCGGAGATCACCACGCCGGAAAACCTGAAGGCGCTGGGAATCGCCCTTCTGCTGTCCCTGATCAGTACGGCCGTCTGCGTGCTCATGGCCTATCCTCTGGCCATGATCCTCAGCGCCAGAAACATGAATCAGTCCAGCTTTATCGTGCTGATTTTCATTCTTCCCATGTGGATGAATTTCCTTCTAAGGACCATGGCGTGGCAGACGCTGCTGGAGAAGACGGGAGTGATCAACGGCATTCTGGGCTTTCTGCATCTGCCTGCCCTGGAGATCATCAATACGCCCTATGCCATTATCCTGGGCATGGTGTACAACTTTCTGCCCTTTATGGTGCTTCCCATCTATAATGTTCTGGTGAAGATCGATAAGGATGTGCTGAACGCGGCCAGAGATCTGGGGGCAAATCCCTGGCAGACCTTCCTGAAGATCACCCTTCCCCTGAGCGTGCCGGGAGTGGTGAGCGGCATCACCATGGTGTTTGTGCCTTCCCTTACCACCTTCGTCATCTCGGACCTTCTGGGAGGGGGAAAGATCCTGCTCATCGGAAACGTGATCGAGCAGTCCTTCAAGCAGAACAGCAACTGGCATGTGGGAAGCGGTCTGTCCCTGGTGCTCATGCTGTTTATCATCGCCAGCATGGCTCTGGTGGTGAAATACGATAACGGAGAGGAGACGTCGGCATTTTGATCAAAAAATCTCTGCAGAAAATTTATCTTGCCCTGATTTTTATTCTGCTCTACGCGCCTATCGTGACGCTGATCGTGCTCTCCTTCAACAGCTCCAAGACCAGAGCGAAGTGGGGCGGATTTACGCTGAAATGGTACCGGCAGCTCTTTCAGAATGAGCAGATCATGAGCGCTCTTTATACCACGCTGATCATTTCCTTCCTGGCGGCGGTGATCGCCACCCTGATCGGAACGGCGGCGGCGATCGCCATGCAGGGGATGCAGCAGAAGTGGAAGACTTTTTATATGGGACTGACCAATATTCCCATGATGAACGCGGAGATCGTGATGGGCATCTCCCTGATGCTGATCTTTATCGCGCTCCGCATGACCCTGGGATTCGGAACCATTCTGATGGCCCATATTACCTTTGATATTCCCTATGTGATCCTGAGCGTTCTGCCGAAATTAAAGCAGACCAGCAGGCGGACCTACGAGGCCGCTCTGGATCTGGGGGCTTCTCCGGTGTACGCCTTTTTTCAGGTGGTATTTCCGGATATCGTGCCGGGAGTGCTGTCCGGCTTTATGCTGGCCTTCACCATGTCCCTGGATGATTTTGTCATCACCCATTTTACCAAGGGACCCGGGGTGGATACCCTGTCCACGAAGATTTACGCCGAGGTGCGCAAGGGCATCAAGCCTGAGATGTATGCCCTGTCCACGATTCTGTTCACCACGGTTCTGGTGCTTCTCTTCCTGATAAATTATTCGCCGGAGGAGAAGGAGGGCGCCGGCGCCAGAAAGAAGGTGCGCCGCTACTCAAAGGCCAAAAGAATCCTTTTCCGCCGTGTGGTTCCGGCCCTGATCTGTCTGGTGTTCGTGGCGGGGGGAATCTATTACGCTTCCGAGAGCCAGGTGCTGAACGGAGAGAAGGTAATCGTGTACAACTGGGGAGAGTACATCGATCCGGAGGTGATCAGCATCTTCGAGGAGGAGACGGGAATCTCGGTGATCTACGAGGAATTTGAGACCAACGAGACCATGTATCCCAAGATCA
>CANQUG010000013.1 GCA_947626985.1 uncultured Lachnospiraceae bacterium
AGGAGGGAGTTTGCTGATGAAGAAAATATTGTATGCGACATCGGAAGCTGTGCCATTTATTAAGACGGGAGGACTTGCTGATGTAGCGGGAGCTCTGCCCAAATGCTTTGACAAGCGGTATTTTGATATCCGCGTGATCCTGCCCAAATATGCCTGCATGAGGCAGGAATGGAAGGATCAGATGGAGTACGTTACCCACTTTTATATGGATCTTGGCTTCAAGAACTGCTATGTGGGCATCATGCAGATGGAATACGAGGGAATCCGGTTTTATTTTATCGATAACGAATATTATTTCAGCGGCCCGAAGCCTTATGACAGCGCGCCCTGGGATCTGGAGCGGTTTGCCTTCTTCTCGAAGGCCGTGCTCTCCGTCCTTCCGGTGATCGGGTTCCGGCCGCAGATCATCCACTGTCATGACTGGCAGACAGGTCTTGTTCCGGTATATCTCCACGATTCCTTCCAGCAGAATGAGTTCTTCTGGGGAATCAAGACCATTATGACGATTCATAACCTGAAATTCCAGGGCGTGTACGACGTGAAGACCGTGAAGGACATTACCGGACTTTCCGATTACTATTTTACCCCCGATAAGCTGGAAGCCTATCAGGACGCCAATTTCTTAAAGGGCGGCATTGTCTTTGCGGATGCGGTGACCACTGTGAGCAATACCTATGCCGAGGAGATCAAGACTCCGTTTTACGGCGAGCGCCTGGACGGCCTGATGAATGCCCGCTCCAACAGTCTCCGGGGTATTGTCAACGGTATCGATTACGATCTGTTTAATCCGGAGACGGATCCCAATATCGCCCAGACTTATAACGCCGTTACGTTCCGCAAGGAAAAGGTGAAGAATAAAGTCAGCCTTCAGAAGGAGCTTGGCCTGAATGAGGATCCCGACGCCATGCTGATCGGCATTGTGTCCCGTCTGACGGATCAGAAGGGCTTTGACCTGATCGCCTACATTATGGACGAGTTCTGTCAGGATGCGGTCCAGATCGTGGTTCTTGGCACCGGCGACGAGCGCTATGAGAATATGTTCCGTCATTTTGCGTGGAAATATCACGGAAAGGTTGCCGCTCAGATTTATTATGACGAGCCTTTGTCGCACCGCATCTATGCCGCTTCGGACGCCTTCCTGATGCCCTCGCTGTTTGAGCCCTGCGGACTCAGCCAGCTGATGAGCCTCCGCTACGGAACGCTTCCCATCGTGAGAGAGACGGGCGGTCTGAAGGATACGGTGGAGCCGTATAATGAATACGAAGGAACGGGAACGGGATTCAGCTTCCGCAACTATAATGCCCATGAGATGCTCTATACCATCCGTTCCGCCGAGAAGGTATTCTACGACAATAAGAGAGAATGGAACAAGATGGTGGACCGTGCCATGGCCAAAGACTTCTCCTGGCATAATTCCGCCCGTCAGTACGAGGAAATGTACAACTGGCTGATCGGAGAGTGATGACGGATCCTGAAAGGCGTATTCCTTTGCTGAGAGGTCCGGCATCCCGGGAAATGATCCCGGCAGGAAAATAAATTTTGGCGGGCCGCGTATAAAGCGGATGGTCCCGGGGATACTATCTCCTGTAATCACACGTAAGGAGGTAGTAGTTATGACAGAGATTTCAGAGCTGGATTTACAGAACCTGCGTCATCTCATCGGCGGATTTGACACCACCCACTGCAAAATGCAGGACTATGCGGAAAAAGCGACGGACATGGAAGTAAAGCAGTTCTTCCAGAAGTCGGCCCAGTCCGCGCAGCAGACCAGACAGCAGTTAATGCAGTTTTTACAGTAGGAGGTGGAGAGCATGAACGAAAAAGCCATGGTAGCGGATACCCTTGCTTCGATCAACGGTGAGCTGGTGCGTTACGGGGAAATGATCCCCCAGACGGAAAACGTGCAGCTGAAGCAGACGCTGAAACAGATCCGCAATCAGTGTGAGATGTCCCAGGAGGAGATCTACAGAATAGCCAGAGAAAAGGGTTATTATGTTCCGGCCCAGAAGGCCACGAGAGAGGAAGTGGACCATGTGAAGTCCATTCTTTCTCAGAGCTGGAGCCTCTGAGCCCGGGGAGAGAGCTGCGGAGGAAGCCGGAGAAATATTTTCAGAGAGACAGGAAGCAGTGTGGGGATGCCGTGAAGGCATCCCCTTTTTGTCGGCTTCGGGCGAATTCTGTCGAAATATTTTTTGCCGGACAGGGTTGACAATCAGGGATATTTATAATACTATTAGGAAAGAAAACACGAACATAGGTTCGAAAAATAAACCGTATAAGGAGTAAAATACAGAATGATCAGCGAAGAGAAGAAAAAAGCGCTGGAAGCGGCGCTTGGACATATTGAAAAGCAGTACGGCAAGGGTTCCGTGATGAAGCTGGGAGAGTCCGGAGCCAGGATGCAGGTGGAAGCGGTCCCCACAGGTTCCCTGAGCCTGGACATCGCCCTGGGCGTGGGCGGCGTTCCCAAGGGACGTATCGTGGAGATTTACGGACCGGAGTCCAGCGGCAAGACTACGGTGGCCTTACATATGGTGGCGGAGATTCAGAAGAGAGGAGGCATCGCCGGCTTTATTGACGCGGAGCATGCCCTGGATCCCGTGTACGCGAAGAACATCGGCGTGGATATTGATAATCTTTACATTTCCCAGCCGGATAACGGGGAGCAGGCCCTGGAGATCACGGAGACCATGGTGCGTTCCGGCGCCGTGGACATTGTGATCGTGGACTCCGTGGCGGCCCTGGTGCCCAAGGCGGAGATCGACGGCGACATGGGGGACAGTCATGTGGGCCTCCACGCCAGACTGATGTCTCAGGCGCTGCGGAAGCTTACAGCTGTGATCAGCAAGTCCAACTGCGTGGTAATCTTTATCAATCAGCTCCGTGAGAAGGTGGGAGTGATGTTCGGAAACCCGGAGACCACCACAGGCGGACGGGCTCTGAAGTTCTACGCCTCCATCCGTCTGGACGTGCGGAAGGTGGAGACCCTGAAGCAGGGCGGAGAGATGGTGGGGAATCATACCCGCATTAAGGTTGTGAAGAATAAGGTGGCGCCGCCCTTTAAGCAGGCAGAGTTTGATATCATGTTCGGCACCGGTATCGCCAGAGAGGGGGATATTCTGGATCTGGCAGCGGACTGCGGCATTGTGAACAAGAGCGGAGCATGGTACTCCTATAATGGGGAGAGGATCGGCCAGGGACGTGAGAACGCCAAGCTTTATCTGAAGGAGCATCAGGATATCTGCGAGGAAGTGGAGAAGAAGGTAAGGATCCAGTATCATCTTCTGCCGGAGGACGCCGGAACCGCAGCCGCTCCCTCGGAGGAGGCTGCGCCCGCGGAGAGCGGAACCGGGAAGAGGACCTCCAGAAGAGGAGGCTCCAGGGAGAAGGCCTCTCAGGATATGGCTCTGAGTCAGGATGTCCTGCCGGAGGAGTTTTCCGGGGAGGACGGTCCGGATGAGATTTCCGATTCGGATATCCTTATTGAGGACCTGCAGGAGGAGTAACGAAGCATGCCGCTGAGTGGAGAAGAGGAAAAGAGAGCCAGGCGGAAGGCCATGCAGCTTCTGGAGCGGATGGACCGCACGGAGAAGGGACTGCGGGAGAAGCTCCGGCAGGGCGGTTTTTCACCGGAAGCGGTGGAGAACGCTGTGGACTATGTGAAATCCTTCGGCTATATCGACGATGCCAGATACGCCAGAAATTATATCTCCGGAAGACTGGGGACCAGAGGCAGGCAGAGAATCCTTCAGGAATTGTACCAGAGAGGGATTGACCGGCAGACGGCCCTGGATGCCTACGAGGAGACGGCGCAGCTCCAGGAGACGGATGAGAGGGAAACTCTCCGGACGGCCATCCTCAGGAAGTATCCGGAGGAGACGTCCCTGAGTGATAAGGAGATGCGGCGTCTGTACGGGTTTCTGATCCGAAGGGGATTTTCCGCCGGGGATATTCTTCAGGTCATGGAGGAGCTGGGAATAGCTGTCTCCGGGTGCGAGTAGCCTCCGTTTCGCTCAGGCTCCGGCCGGTGCGTTTCCGGAGCGTATGGGAGAGCAGGATTTGTATTTATGTTTTTTCCGTGAAAAATATTAAAAACATTTCCATAGAAAAACTTGACATAAAACTGAAAAACGGCTAAACTTGTATTGTTGTATTTGTGCAATGAAAACTAAATAAGGAGGTGCTCCTGTGACACAAACAATTATTATTGCAATTGTCGCTGTGATGGTCGCACTGCTTATTGCGGTTCCTGTTGCTTGCAAGCTGGCTGTAGATAATAAGGTCAAGAAAGATGCGGAAGTCATCGGTAATGCCGAGGATAAGGCAAGAAGCATCATAGATGAAGCTTTAAAAACAGCTGAAACGAAAAAAAGGGAAGCTCTGCTGGAAGTGAAGGAGGAATCCCTCCGCACGAAAAACGAGCTTGAGAAAGAAACCAAGGAACGAAGAAATGAACTGCAGAAGTATGAGAAACGGGTCCTGGCAAAGGAGGAAGCCGTTGACAAGAAAGCGGATGCAGTGGAAAAGCGAGAGGCAGAGTGTACAGCAAGAATTGCTGAGGTGCAGAAAAAGGAAAAACGGGCGGAAGAGCTCGAGCTCAAGGGAGTACAGGAACTGGAACGAGTTTCCGGTCTGACCTCCGAACAGGCAAAAGCAGAGTTGCTCAAATCTGTAGAAGATGATGTCAAGGTAGATGTGGCCAGGCTTTACAAGGAATGGGAAGGCAGGGCGAAGGAAGAGGCCAACAAGAAAGCCAGGGAGTACGTGGTAAACGCCATCCAGAAATGCGCAGTGGATCACGTTTCCGAAGCGACCATTTCTGTTGTGCAGCTTCCCAGCGACGAGATGAAGGGCAGGATTATCGGGCGTGAGGGACGTAATATCCGCACGCTGGAGACCATGACCGGTGTGGATCTGATCATTGACGACACGCCGGAAGCGGTGGTTCTGTCAGGCTTCGATCCCATTCGTCGTGAAGTGGCCAGAGTAGCGCTGGAGAAACTGATTGTGGACGGGAGAATTCATCCCGCCAGAATTGAAGAGATGGTGGAGAAAGCCCAGAAGGAAGTGGAATCTCAGATCCGGGAGCAGGGTGAGACGGCTGCCATGGACGTTGGCGTTCATGGAATTCATCCCGAATTGCTGAAGCTTCTGGGACGCATGAAATTCCGTTCAAGCTATGGGCAGAACGCGCTGAAGCATTCCATCGAGGTGGCACAGCTGTCAGGACTGCTGGCAGGCGAGATCGGCGTGGATGTGCGCCTCGCGAAAAGGGCCGGCCTCCTCCATGATATTGGGAAGTCCATAGACCATGAGGTGGAAGGATCACATATTCAGATCGGTGTGGATCTTTGTAAGAAGTACAAGGAGTCAGCGGTTGTGATCAATGCAGTGGCAGCCCATCATGGAGATGTGGAACCGGAGTCTCTGATCGCCTGCATTGTGCAGGCCGCAGATGCGATCTCCGCTGCAAGACCGGGCGCAAGACGGGAAACTCTTGAGACTTACACCAATCGTTTGAAACAGTTGGAAGAGATTACCAACGGATTTAAAGGAGTGGATAAGTCCTTTGCCATTCAGGCAGGCAGGGAAGTTCGTGTAATGGTTATTCCGGAGCATGTCAACGACGCGGATATGGTGATTCTGGCGAGAGATATCGCCAAGCAGATCGAAGCGGAGCTGGAATATCCGGGTCAGATCAAGGTAAACGTTATCCGCGAGAGCAGAGCGGTAGATTACGCGAAATAATTTTCAGCTGCGACCCCATAGATCGTATATATGAGAATGTATATGATCTGTGGGGTTTTTTGTTGTCTCCGAGCGTCATCCCGGCCGTGAACCGGCATAAGCTGCGGATGGTTTTCCCTGTTCTAAACGGACGTCTCATTTCGTAAAATGTGAACGGGGTGAGAGAATGAAGAAGCATATAAGACGTTGGGGGAAGGGCAGACTTCCGGCTGCCGTACTGTTTCTGGCGGGGTTCATTCTGGGCGCGGCCATTCCCAATGTGTTCCGGAAGCTGGAATGGAGACAGAAGAGTCTGGCCGCCCTGTATCTTCTGGAAACCTTCGGAGAGCGGGCATGGGGAAGTCCGGAATACTTTTTTCAGGTGCTTCGTATCAGAGGAAGCCTGTTTTTGATTGTCGCCTTCTGCGGGATTACAGTATTCGGAGTTCCTCTGGCGGTGCTGGGCGCACTGGGGAGCGGAATGATTCCGGGGCTGATCCTTGCCGCTTCCATTCTTCAGTTTGGAATATCCGGAGGCGCTGTGGGGCTTGGACTTCTGCTTCCTCAGTATTTTCTGTATCTGCCGGTGCTGAGTGCGCTTTTCATGATGGTTTACAGGCAGTCTCTGGAAATTTGGAGGGGGCACGGTCTGCTGCCCCGGGGGTTATACAGATACGGAGTGAGAGCGGTGCTTCTCGGACTGCTCTGTCTGGGAGGAATATTGTTGGAAGTCTATGTGAATCCCCCTGTCATGGAGTTTCTGTTCCGGAGGCTGAAGCTTTTCTGAGCAGAGGGAGATCAGAACTGCCGTCCGGGAGACGTTTTCGCCTCTGGAGGGAGATTGGTTACAAAAAAATTAAAAAAATTTTAAGACAATTTTTCCACAAGATGTTGTGCGGGTTGACAATAAACGTGCCGATATTTGGTGTTTTAGGGCGAAAAACATTGATTTTCTCAACATTTTTGTAAAAAAAAGGATTTGATTTTATGTCAAATACCAAGTATAATACAATTACATTTTTGAAGGATAAATTACTTCTACAATAAAAGTGTTAAGGAAGTATGAAGTATGGAAAGAACAGTACAGGAATTTATCGCGAATCTGCACAGTACCAGAAAAACCTCCCACAACACGGAGATTTCCTATGAGCGGGATCTGAAAAAGCTGGCTGCATATCTCCGTGAGAGAAACATTGAACATATGGCGGACGTGACGGAACTGGATCTGCAGGGGTATCTGGATGAGATGGAACGGAACCGGTTTGCCTCCGCCACCATATCCAGAAGTACCGCTTCCATCAGGGCGCTGTTTCAGTTTCTGTATAAGCAGGGGAGAATACAGAAGGATCCGTCTGAGAACCTGAAGCCGCCCAGGGTGGAGAAGAAGATTCCGGAAATCCTGTCTGTGGAGGATGTGGATAAGCTTCTGAAGCAGCCGAATACGGGAACGCCCAAGGGGATGAGGGATACAGCCATGCTGGAGCTTCTGTATGCCACAGGGATGCGTGTGAGCGAGCTGATTCATCTGACTGTTCAGGATGTGGATCTGCAGCTGGGGTATGTAGTCTGCCACGATAATGAAAAAGAGAGAGTCATTCCCATTGGAAACGTGAGCAGAAAGGCGCTGATCCGGTACATGGAGCAGTCCAGGGGCTGCTTCGTGAAGTCGGAGAGCGAAACGGCGCTGTTTACCAACTGTTCCGGAAGAGCCATGAGCCGTCAGGGCTTCTGGAAGGTCCTGAAGGGGTACGCTGACGAGGCGGGGATCCAGGGGGATATCACGCCCCACACACTGCGTCATTCCTTCGCGGTGCATATGCTCCAGAACGGAGCGGACGTGAGAAGCGTCCAGGAAATGCTGGGTCATTCCGACATTTCCACCACCCAGGTTTATCTGGATAAGAATATGAACAGGATGAGAGAGGTTTATATGCATGCCCATCCCCGTCATTAGAGGGGGCGGAAAGGACGAAAAGGACAGTAAAAAGCCTGCTGCACACAGGATTCCGGTAAGGAACCTGCCTGCGGCAGGCTTTTCTGTTTATGAGATTTTTCTGGATAAGCTCTTTTTATGGAAGTTATTCATTCAGGATGGTTCTGCGGCAGCACAGGCACTGCGCCTGTTTCTTCAGCACAGCTCCGCGATATCGTAGAGCAGCCGTTCCGACTGTTCCCAGCCCAGACAGGGGTCGGTGATGGATTTTCCATAAATATGTTCCGCGCCGATTTTCTGAGCTCCCGGCTCAATATAGCTTTCGATCATCAGTCCCTTCACCAGTTTGTGAAGTTCAGGATCCATATGACGGCTGTGGAGCACCTCCTTGGCAATACGGATCTGCTGGATATACTGCTTGTTGGAGTTGGAGTGGTTGGTGTCGATGATCACCGCGGGATTTTTCAGATGCTTGTCCTGGTATTTTTCCCAGAGAAGGCGGAGATCCTCATAGTGATAATTGGGGATGGCTTCTCCGTGTTTGTTTACGGCGCCCCGAAGAATGGTGTGGGTCAGATCGTTTCCGGTGGTCTCCACCTCCCAGCTCCTGTAGATGAAACGGTGAGCGCCCTGAGCGGCCACCACGGAATTCAGCATCACGCTCAGGTCTCCGCTGGTGGGATTTTTCATGCCTGCGGGAACCTCCATTCCGCTGACGGTGAGCCGGTGCTGCTGGTTTTCCACGGAACGGGCCCCCACGGCCACATAGGAGAGAATATCGGAAAGGTAGCGGTAATTCTCCGGATAGAGCATTTCATCCGCGCAGGTGAAGCCGCTTTCCGTAATGGCGCGCATGTGCATTTTGCGGATGGCGATAAGGCCGGCCAGCATGTTGGGCTTTTTTTCCGGATCCGGCTGATGGATCATTCCTTTATAGCCTTCTCCCGTGGTTCTGGGTTTGTTGGTATAGACTCTGGGGATGATGAGGACTTTGTCTGCGATCTTCTCCTGAACGCGGGTCAGTCTGCAGAGATAATCCAGAACCGCATCCTCATTGTCCGCGGAGCAGGGTCCTATGATGGCCAGAAATTTATCTGATTTGCCGGTAAAAACGTCCCGGATCTCCTGATCCCGTTTTTCCTTTAAGGCGCGAATGTCGTCACTGATGGGATATTGATTGCGGATCTCCTCCGGCGTGGGCAGTTTTTTTAGAAATTCGAATCCCATGGTTTTTCTCCTTTTCCTCTGAAAATTTTCGGTGATTATTATAAACCATTCTTTTCTCCTTGTCGATAGAAAAAAATGAACACGCCGGAAGGTGAAGAACCGTGCGCAGGAGCTCGCTGCAGAGAATTCCGTAAAGATACCCCCGGATGCCCATGGCGGGGATCGCGAGAAGGACAAAGGCGATGCGCACGGAGATGGACAGGGCGTTGTTGAACAGGCAGAGTCCGGGTCTGCCCAGTCCGTGAAGAATGCTGGAGAGCGCCGTGTTCAGATACAGGAAGGGGCAGATAAAGGACAGGGTGTGAATGCAGGCGCCCGCGGTGGGACTGCGGAAAAGGAGAGAGCCCAGAGTGTTCCCGAAAAAGAAAAACAGGAGGGTGAACAGGGTTCCCATGGCAAAACAAGACTGACAGGTCCGGCTGATCACATACCGAATCCTTTTTCCGTATCCAAGGGTCTGGAGCCGGGCCACAGAGGGCATGAGCATCACCGAGGCGGAATTGGTGAGGGCGGAGGGGAAGAGAATGAGAGGGAGAGCCATTCCGGTGAAGATGCCGTACACGCTCAGGGCTTCCGACGGACTCATGCCGTACATGCGGAGCCGCTGGGGAATCAGCACAACCTCCATGCTTCCCAGCAGAGTGAGCAGCAGCCGGTTCAGGGTGAGGGGAAAGGCCATGACCAAAATACTCTTCACGCCTTTTTTTATATGGGAAATTCCGCGGGGGGAAAACTGCTTTCGGTGAAATTCGTATCCCACGAAGAGCAGGCAAAGGAGAATAACGGCAAATTCTCCGGCAAGAGAGCCTCCCACGGCAATGAGCGCGGAGGGCTTTTTTCCCTCGGAGAGAAGGATCCGGAAGATCAGCCAGGAGCTGCCCACCCGTACTCCCTGCTCCAGGAGCTGCATGGCGGAGGGAAATCCTGTCTTTCCCCTGCCGAAATAATAGCCGGTTACGCAGGCGTGGAGGGCACTGATGGGAAAACCGAAGCACATCAGAGCAATGAGGGGCTTTGTCTCCGGCTCCTTCAGGATTTCCGCGGCAAAAAATCCGGCATGACGGCAAATCGTCCAGGATGCCAGCAGAGAAAGAAAAAGGGCGCAGAGTGTACCGAGAAAAAAAGTATCTCCGGCTTCTTTTTCTTTGCCCAGCGCGGTCTGCGAGGCGGTCATTCTGGAAAGGGCCGTCTGGATTCCCGCCGAGGTGAAGGCCAGAACCAGAGTCTGGAGAGGAACCAGAAGCTGATAGACTCCCATTCCCCGGGAACCAATGGCATGAGAGAGGAATATTCTATAGAAGAATCCCATCAGCCGGGTGAGGACTCCGGCGCCGGTGAGAATCAAAGTCCCCCGGAAAAAACCTTTTTTGGACATAAAATAGAACCAGAACCTTTTTTTGCAAGTATATGCACAAAATCCCCTTGACAGAACTGCATGTATTTGGTAAAGTATCTGTGATATCCGAGGAAAACACTGGGAATTAAAATGAGGTGATGGGATGAAGTTGTCAACGAGAGCGAGGTACGGACTCCGCGCGGTGATCGATCTGGCACTGTTCGGTGAAAATGAAAGCGTTTCCATTCAGAGTATTGCCGGCCGGCAGCGTATTTCCGTGAGCTATCTGGAACAGCTGATGGCTCTTCTGAAGAAGGCGGGTCTTGTGGAGAGCTCCCGGGGAGCGATGGGCGGCTACCGTCTGGCCAGGCCTATGGAGGAGATTTCCGTGGGGGATGTGCTGCGCGCTCTGGAGGGAAGCCTGGAGGCTGCGGAATGTCCCGGAAATGAATCCCAGAGTACCTGTCAGGGAGAGCAGTGTATGGCGAAATATGTGTGGAAGCGCATTAACGACAGCATTACGGAGGCTGTGGATACCCTGACCCTTGGGCAGCTGATAGAGGAAGGCAGAAAAAAACAGGGAAGCGTCCCTGAAGAAATAAAAAATTGATTACAGGAGGACCAGAAAAATGGGAAAACTAATATATCTGGATAATGCGGCGACTACCAGGACCGCGCCGGAGGTAGTGGAACAGATGCTTCCGTATTTTTCGGAGCTGTACGGAAATCCGTCCAGTATTTATGATTTTGCGGCGAAGAGCAAGGAAGCGGTGATGAAGGCCCGTGGACAGATCGCGGACGTTCTGGGAGCCAATAAGGAGGATATTTACTTCACCGCCGGGGGCACCGAGTCGGATAACTGGGCGCTGAAGGCAGCCTTTGAAGCATATAAGGATAAGGGAAATCATATTATCACCACGAAGATTGAGCATCACGCCATCCTCCATACCTGTGAGTATCTGGAGAAGCAGAGACATGCCAGGGTGACTTATCTGGATGTGGATGAGAACGGAATCATCCGTCTGGAGGATCTGGAGAAGGCCATTACGCCGGAGACGATTATCATTTCCGTAATGTTTGCCAATAATGAGATCGGCTCCATTCAGCCGATTAAGGAAATCGGCATGATCGCGAAGGAGCACGGGATTTTATTCCATACGGATGCGGTACAGGCATTCTGCCAGGTGCCCATCGATGTGAATGAGTGCAATATTGACATGCTCAGTTCCAGCGCGCATAAGATCAACGGTCCCAAGGGAATCGGGTTCCTGTATATCCGCAAGGGCGTGAAGAATCGTTCCTTTATCCATGGGGGAGCTCAGGAGAGGAAGCGCCGGGCCGGTACGGAGAATGTTCCGGGAATCGTGGGTTACGGCGCCGCGGCTCAGCGGGCGGCGGCTTCCATGGAGGAGCGCACGAAGAAGGAATGTGAGCTGAGGGATTATCTTATCGGCAGGATCATGAATGAGATTCCTTATGTGAAGCTGAATGGTCATCCTCAGAAGAGGCTGCCCAATAATGTGAATGTGAGCTTCCAGTTCGTGGAAGGGGAATCTCTTCTTCTGATGCTGGACAGCTATGGGATCTGCGCTTCCAGCGGGTCCGCCTGTACGTCCGGGTCACTGGATCCTTCTCATGTGCTTATGGCCATCGGACTGCCTCATGAGATCGCCCATGGTTCCCTTCGTATGACTCTCAGCGAGGAGACTACGAAGGATGATCTGGACTTCACGGTGGATAAGCTGAAGGACATTGTACAGAATCTGCGGAATATGTCTCCGCTGTATGAGGACTTTATTAAGAAGGCAAATGCCTGATGAAGAGGACAAAGGCCTGATCCGGCAGAGCAGGTGTTTCTCAGTGCCGGGATGATTTTTCGGATCTTCCTGCCCCGGGAGGGCGGCGGTGCGGCGTTTTGCAGAGTGCGGCGCTGCCTGGATATTGAGGCAGGGAAATTCGGGAAATCGGCCGGAGGAGAGAAATGGGCCGACAGAGGACCGAGTGTGCAGATGATATGGGCCGGCAGAGGCCTGAGGTTGTTGGGGATATGAGCCGGCAGAGGAGTGAGCCTGCGGGGGATATGAGCCGGCAGAGGAATGAGTCTGCAGGAGATATGCGGCGGGGAAATGAGTCTGCTGGGGAAATGGATCTGCAGGACAGGTGAATGACAGAATAGAATCGTATATAACGGGAATTATTACATAAGTAGAATTTTATTGGGAGGAAACAGGAATGTATAGTGAAAAAGTGATGGATCATTTCCAGAATCCGCGGAATGTGGGAGAGATAGAGAACGCCAGCGGCGTAGGTACCGTGGGCAACGCCAAGTGCGGGGATATTATGAGGATCTTTCTGGATATCGATGAGGATACCCATATCATTAAGGACTGTAAATTCAAGACCTTCGGATGCGGGGCCGCGGTGGCTACCAGCAGTATGGCTACGGAGATGGTGAAGGGAAAAACCATCGAGGAGGCCATGCAGGTGACGAATAAGGCGGTTATGGAGGCTCTGGACGGACTTCCTCCTGTGAAGATTCACTGCTCGCTTCTGGCTGAGGAGGCGATTCATGCGGCGCTGTGGGATTATGCTGAGAAGCATCATATCACGATTGAGGGGCTGAAGAAACCCAAGTCGGATATTCATGAGGGGGAAGAGGAAGAGGAGTATTAAGAGAATCCGGGTATTTCAGATGATTCGGATGGTCTGGATGATTCGGATGTTTCAGATGAGTTAGATGATTCAGATGTTTTGGAAGGTTTAAAGGACATGCTTTCAGATGGGCGGGTGTCTGCCGTGGCAGATACCTGCTCCTGTTTTTTTGACGGGCGGAGGCTCCTTATCCATAAAAAAAGATTGTGGCAGAGCCGGATGGAATCAGAAAAGAATGATTTACAGAAGGCCTGCACCTGTGATATATAATAAGAAGGTTTAAAAAAGTAGAAAAAACTGCCTGCCGGGTGTGCGGACAGGGCAGAAAAATAGAAAAACAGCTGTAACTGGAGGAAACATGACAGGTCTTACGAACGAACAGGTAAACGAACGTATTGCTCAGGGTCAGATGAATATCAATGAGAATCCCAACACCAGAACCTATAAGCAGATCATCAGGGAAAATACGCTGACATTTTTCAATTTCCTGAATCTGGTACTGCTTGTTCTGGTCCTTTTTGTGGGTTCCTATAAGAACTCCATGTTTGTGGGAGTAATCATTATCAATACGGTGATCGGCATCGCGCAGGAGGTGCGGGCGAAGAAGACGCTGGATAAGCTGGCCATTCTCACAGAGAGCAAGACGGTGGTCTTAAGGGAGGGGAAAAAATGGAGTATTGCCACAGACAAGCTGGTTCTGGATGATCTCATCTATCTGAAAACCGGCGATCAGGTTCCTGCGGACGCGCGGATCCTGGAGGGCAGTATCGAGGTGAATGAGTCCCTTCTCACCGGTGAGGCGGACAATCTGGTGAAGAATCCCGGGGACGAGCTGTTTTCCGGGAGTTTTATCACTTCGGGGGAGGCCTGCTGTCAGGTCATTCATGTGGGAAAGGAGAATTACGCATCGAAGATCACCAGCGAGGCCAAAGAATTTAAGCGTCATAATTCGGAGCTGAGAAATTCTCTGAATATTATCCTGAAGGTGATCAGCATCATTATCGTGCCTCTGGGAATCGTGCTGTTTTATAAGCAGTATCAGATCGTGGGGGATACGCTGAAAAATTCTGTGGTAAGCACGGTGGCGGCCGTTCTGGGGATGATTCCGGAAGGACTGGTGCTGCTTACCAGTGTGGCGCTGACGCTGGGGTCTCTGGTTCTGGCCGGGAAGAAGACTCTGGTGCAGGAATTGTACTGCATTGAGACGCTGGCACGGGTGGATACCCTCTGTCTGGATAAGACGGGGACGATCACTGAAGGAAGGATGGAAGTGGAGAATGTGCTGCCCTGCACGGATGCCGGAACGCAGAGCGGGGGAGCGAAGGCTGGAGCTTCTGTCGATGCGGCATCTGATATGGGTGATGCAGCCGGGATCCCGGAAGGAGTACAGACTGCGGATATGCAGGCGGTTGAAGGTTCGGGGGCTGTGTCCGGGCCCGGAAAGGTTTTTGATAAAATAACGGAGAATTCGTCAGATGGTCTGTCAGAGACTGAAACGGAGTTCTTTAATCTCGGTGAAATTGAGAGAATTATGGGAAATCTCACCGCGGTGCTGCGGGACGACAACGCTACCGCCGAGGCTCTTCGAAATCGCTTTTCCATTCACAGGGATATGACGCTGGAGCATGCCATTCCCTTCTCCTCCGACCGAAAATACAGCGGCGCGGTATTTGAGAACCGGGGGACTTATCTGATAGGGGCCGTTCAGTTCCTGTTCCCTCAGGGATGGGAGGACCTGAAAAAGCTGTGCAGAAAACATGCCCGGGACGGCTACCGGGTCATTGTGCTTGCGCACAGCGCGTATGCCGCAAAAGAGTATGAGCTTCCCGGGGAGCTCCATCCCATGGCGCTGTTCCTTCTGACGGATGTGATTCGCCAGGAGGCTCCGGATACGCTGGCGTTTTTTGACAGGCAGGGCGTGGATCTGAAGGTGATCTCCGGAGATGATCCGGGAACCGTTTCCGCTATTGCCAAAAAAGCCGGGCTGAAAAATGCGGACAAATTTATCGACGCCACCACCCTTGCCACCCAGGAGCAGCTGGAGAGGGCGGTGAGGGACTGCAGCGTTTTCGGAAGGGTGACGCCTCAGCAGAAAAAGGCTATGGTGCAGGCTCTGAAGAAGCAGGGGCATACCGTCGCCATGACGGGTGACGGTGTGAATGATGTTCTGGCTCTGAAGGAGGCGGACTGCAGTGTGGCTATGGCCCAGGGCAGCGACGCGGCGAAGAACATCGCCAATGTGGTGCTGCTGGATTCCAATTTTGCTTCCATGCCCCACATTGTAAATCAGGGACGGAGAGTGGTGAACAATATCCGTATGGCAGCCTCCATGTTCCTGATCAAGACGATTTTTTCCGTGCTTCTTGCGCTGCTGACCATTTTCTTCGGGGACGCCTATCCCTTCGAGCCTATTCAGATGTCTCTGATCAGCGCGTGCGCGGTGGGAATTCCTACGTTTCTTCTTGCGCAGGAGAATAATTACGAAAAGATTGACCATACCTTTTTGCGCCATGTCTTTATGAATGCGTTTCCTGCGGCAGTGACCATCACGGGCTGTGTGTTTGCGGTGATGCTGGTGTGCCAGTGGGTTTACGGGAGTGCTTCCATGCTGAATACCGCCTGTGTGCTGGTGACCGGATGGAATTATATGGCGGCGCTGAAGACGGTGTACGCGCCCTTGAATCGCTACAGGAAGATCGTGATTTACGGCATGCAGCTGGGATTTTTCGCGGCTTCGGTGATTCTGCAGAATATCCTGGCTCTGGGGTCTCTGGAGTACGGGATGATCATTCTGGTGTTTATCCTGATGACTTTCTCCCCCATCGCCATAGACGTGATTACGGAATGGATCCGGAAGATGTATGCCAGATCTCTGGATAAGGAACATCCCGGGAGGGCGCTGTCCTTTATAGAAAAACTGCAGAAATAGGGCCGGCGAAGCGCCGCGGCTCCGGCAGCAGGGAACTGCAGCGCTGTCAGCGTCCCTATAACAACGGCTGCGGGAATTTATCCTGTTTTGTGAAACATGGGCGGTTTTGAAGAAAGGCTTTGAGAAAACGCTTTGAGAAAAAATGTACCGGATGCAGTCGGAAAACTTGTCCTGTGAAAATGAATATGCTATAATAGGGGCATTCGAGAGGCACGGCCGGAAGGACGAGAATAAGCCGGGATACGGCGGACGGTTGTGACTGCAGGGCGATAGCGGTCAGTGTATATATTTTGGATGATCATAAAACTCAGGAGGACTTCGTGAGCGCTGATTGTACAGATTTGATGATTACAGCGTCAAAAGCCTGAATCCGCGGTATGCCGGCATACCGGTGAATGAGAGGCTTTACGGCGCGCTTTGTCGCCTTAATCATTTGATATAAGCAGGAGGCAATTTTATGGAAAAGAAATACGTAGCCTATGTGGGTACCTACACCCACGGCAGCAGCAAGGGAATTCAGGTCTACGACGTAGATGTGGAGGAAGGAACTCTTTCGGAGCGCAGCGAGGTGAAGGTGAGCAACGCCTCCCACACGGCTGTTTCCAAGAACGGCAGATTCCTCTATTCCATCGAGGATGAGGGCGTGGCTGTGTTTGAGCGTGATGAAAACGGAGATCTGACCCGTATCAACAGCGTGGATATCGATGGAATGAGAGGATGCTTCCTGGCCACAGATGTGGATGGGAGATATCTGTATGTTGCCGGATATCATGACGGGAAGGTGACCGTGGTGCATACGCACCGGGACGGCCGGCTGGGAAGTCTTATGGACGGAGTGTTCCATAAAGGCCTGGGAAGCGTGGCGGAGAGGAATTTCCGTCCCCATGTGAACTGCGTGCGTCCCACTCCGGACAATAAATATCTCTGCGCGGTGGACAACGGCATCGATCAGGTGAAGATTTACCGGATTAATAAGCGTCGGGATAAACTGGAGCTGGTGGATATTCTCCGCTGTCCCAGAGAGAGCGGTCCCCGTATTATCCGCTTCAGCGCGGACGGGCGTTTTGCCTATCTGCTCTTTGAGCTGAGCAATGAGATTAAGGTGTACAGCTATGACGGAAGCGGACGGACTCCGGAGTTTGAACTTCTCCAGAGCGTGACCACCCTCACCAAGGAGGATGACGTGGACGCGATTCACAATGCGGCTTCGGGGCTGGCTCTTGCGCCGGACGGGAAGCATCTGTTCTGCACTACCGCGGGAGAAAACACGGTTTCCATGTACGAGATCGATACGGAGACGGGACTTCTCACCAAGAAGTTTACTCTTCCCGTAAGCGGCGACTATCCCAAGGATCTGGTGATTTTCCCCGACAGTAAGCATATTGCGGTGGCGAACCACGGAAGCAATACCATCACGACCTTCACCGTTGACTATGAAAAGAATATCATAGTGATGAAGGGCAAACCTCACAAGATCGAGACGCCCAACTGCATTCATATCTGGCCGGTTCCGGATCCGGTGCAGGAGGAGCAGCCTGAGGCAGATAAGACAGAGGACGAGGCTTCTCCGGTCCAGGAAGAGCAGTGAATATAGAACGATGAAGAGAAGCGGCGCAGGACAGAAACGTCTGTTTTTTGAGCCGTCCATTTGCAGGGAACTTTTTGAACGGATGTCCGGGAAAAAAGTTCCCTGTAATTGTATCGAAAAATAGGGAACTTTTTGAGCAAATTTGGGAAAGAAAGTTCCCTATAATTACTTTAAAAAATAGGGAACTTATCTGACAGATAAAAAAGTTCCCTGCTTCTGTCAGGAGAAACAGGGAACTGCGGCAGAGAAGGGTCATGTTTCGGAACCTTCTCTTTTTTTGTAAAATTCTACGATTCCGTCCATCCGGGAGGTCATGTTCAGAAAGAGGGCGTCGGTGAGGACCAGAGCGCACATGGCCTCCACCACCACTACCGCCCGGGGAACTACCACCGGGTCGTGTCTTCCGTGAATTTCCAGGGAGATGGGCTCTCCGGAGCTGGTGACAGTGTTCTGGGGCCGGCTGATGGAGGGGGTGGGCTTCACAGAGGCGCGGACAAGGATTTCGCTGCCGTCGCTGATGCCGCCCATGATTCCTCCGGCGTGGTTGGAAGTCTTTGTAATCTTTCCGTTCTCTGAGGAAAACCCGTCGTTGTCTTCCGAACCTTTCATTCCGGCGACGGCGGCTCCGTCGCCGATTTCCACGGCTTTTACCGCGCCGACGGACATCACCGCCTGGGCCAGCAGCGCGTCCAGCTTCCGGAAGACCGGTTCTCCGAGACCGGCGGGAACTCCGGTGATGCGGCATTCGATCACGCCTCCGGCGCTGTCCTGATGTTTCATGCAGTTTTCCAGATAGGCCCCTGCCCGTTCGGCAGCCTCTTTGTCCGGCATATAAAAGGAGTTCCGGAGAATCTCTTCCGGACAGAAGGTTTCCATGGATACGGGACCGATGGAACGGGTGTAGGCGCAGAAGCGGATGCCCAGGGTTTCCAGAATTTTTTCGGCGATGGCGCCGGCCGCTACCCGGGCCGCCGTCTCCCTGGCGGAGGAGCGTCCGCCTCCCCGGTAATCCCGGAAGCCGTATTTCTGATCGAAGGTATAATCCGCGTGTCCGGGACGATAGGAATATGCAATGTTTCCGTAATCTCCGGAACGCTGGTCCGTGTTCCGGATCATCATGGAGATGGGAGTGCCTGTGGTCCTCCCTTCGAAAACTCCGGAGAGAATTTCTATCTCATCTCCTTCTTTTCGCGCGGTGGCAAAACGGCTCCGGCCCGGTTTGCGCCGGTCCAGGAGACGCTGGATGTCCTCCTCGCAGAGGGGAAGCCCCGCAGGGCAGCCGTCCACCACCGCTCCCAGCGCTTTTCCGTGGGATTCTCCCCAGGTGGTGACGGTAAATCTGTTTCCAAAAGTTGATCCGCTCATAAACTTCTCCAAATTGTATAATGTTAATGTTGACTGAACCGCCGATTTCGGTGTCCGGCTGAAAAAATATTTCGGCAGAATATAGATATTTGACGGTGGAATCATACCATACTGTTAAAAATTTGTAAACCGAAACCGTAAGAATTGACAAAAAGGATTCTGCTAATTATAATGAATGTTAACTTGCGGGGTGGGGAGAGGCAGGCCGGAACTGCCGGAAACAGAGGATGAAAGGGAGTGAGCATCATGGTAAGAATGTTTAAAACGATCGACGGAACCATTCATCAGATCCAGGAACCTCAGGAGGGCTGCTGGATCGCTTTGACGAATCCCACCGCCAATGAAATCTTCGAGATCGCGGAACGTTTCGATCTGGAAGTGGACGACGTAAGGGCGCCCCTGGATGAGGAAGAGCGCTCACGTATCGAGGCGGAGGATACCTATACGCTGATCCTTGTGGATGTTCCCATTATCGAGGAGCGCAACGACAAGGACTGGTATGTGACGATCCCTCTGGGTATCATCGTGACGGATAAGATGATTTTCACTATCTGTCTGGAGGACACCCAGGTGCTTACCAGGTTTATGGAGGGAAGAGTGCGGAATTTCCACACTCACATGAAGACCCGGTTTATTCTGCAGATCCTTTATCGAAATGCCAGCATGTATCTTCGATATCTGCGTATTATAGATAAAAAGAGCGAACAGGTGGAGGAGAAGCTCCATGTGTCCACCAGGAATCAGGAGCTGATCGAGCTTCTGGAGCTGGAGAAATCTCTGGTATATTTTACCACCTCCCTGCGCTCCAATGAGGTGGTGCTGGAAAAGCTTCTGAAGATGGAGAGCATAAAAAAATACCCGGAGGACACCGACCTTCTGGAGGACGTTATCATCGAGAACAAGCAGGCCATCGAGATGGCCAATATCTACAGCGGAATTCTCAGCGGCATGATGGACGCCTTTGCTTCCGTCATTTCCAATAACCTGAATATCGTCATGAAGGTTCTGGCGATCATCACTATCGTCATGAGTATTCCCACCATTGTGTTCAGCGCCTACGGCATGAATGTAAACACCGCGGGGATGCCCTTTGCCGGAAGCGTGTGGGGCTTCGGAGTGATCATTCTTCTGTCCATCACGTTAAGCCTTATTGCGGCTCTGGTTCTCAGCAAGAAAAAGATGTTCTGAGCAGCCGGGAAGGCGCAGGAGGAGCACTGCCCGTGGCTGTGAAGGCTGCAGGGTGGACTCCTGCTCATGGCAGGACTGCTGCAGGAATCATGTGTGAAAATGTCTGACCGGAAGGAAGACGGAGGAATTTTATGAAGTTTATCAATAAGCTGGAACGAAAATTCGGCAGATATGCCATTCCCAATCTCACCACGTATATCATTATCTGCTATGTGGTGGGATATATTCTTATGTATATGGCCCCGGGCCTGCTGCGCTGGCTCAGCCTGGACGTTTCCCAGATCCTCAGGGGGCAGGTGTGGCGGCTGGTTACCTGGGTGATTTCCCCGCCGGGAAGCAGCAACATTTTCTTTTTTGTCATTTCCATTCTGTTTTTTTACTATCCGCTGGGCACGTCCCTGGAGAGAACCTGGGGGTCCTTCCGGTATAACCTGTACATTTTTTCCGGTATGCTCTTTACGATACTGGGAGCGTTCCTGCTGTATTTTCTCACGGGAGGCGTTCTGGACGCCCTGTTCGGGGGAAGTATTTTCAGCACCTACTATATCAGTTTGTCCATTTTTCTTGCATATGCCATGTCCTACCCGGATATGCGGATACTGCTTTGGTTTGTGATTCCCATAAAAATGCGCTGGATGGCTTATGTATACGGTGCGATCATCCTTTACCAGATTATCTCCTATGTCCGTATGGGAGCCTGGTTTATGGCTGTTCCCATTGTGGCTTCTCTTCTGAATTTCGTCCTGTTTTATATCGGCACCAGGGACCTGTACCGGTATAATCCGAAAGAGATCAAAAGAAAGCAGGAGTTTAAAAAGGCCATGGCGCAGAGCCGGGTGAACAGTCCCGGCGGCGGCATTACCAAGCACAAGTGCGCGATCTGCGGGCGGACGGAGAAGGATGACCCCAGCCTGGAATTCCGTTTCTGTTCCAGATGCAACGGAAACTATGAGTACTGCCAGGATCATTTATTTACACACGAGCATGTAAAGTAAAGGGGGGATTACCACCAATGAAAAAGACGAAAATCATCTGTACCCTGGGACCGGCCAGCAGCAAGAAGTCAGTCCTGAAATCATTGATCCGTTCCGGCATGGACATCGCCAGAATCAACTTTTCCCACGGAACCCATGAGGAGCACCGGGAAAAAGTGGACATGATAAAAAATCTCCGGGATGAACTGAATATTCCCGTAGCCATCCTTCTGGATACCAAAGGCCCGGAGATCCGCACCAAACTTTTGAAGGACGGAAAAAAGATCACTCTCCAGACCGGACAGAAGTTCACGCTCACCACGGGGGATTATGTGGGGGATGAGAACATGGTGGCCATCACCTACGACACCCTCTATAAGGATGTGAAAAAGGGAGGCAAAATTCTTATCGACGACGGTCTGATCGAACTGCAGGTGGAAAGCATTGAGAAGACGAACATTGTCTGCAGGGTTCTCAACGGCGGCGAGCTGGGAGAGCGCAAGGGAGTGAACGTTCCCTATGTGAAGCTGAAGCTTCCGGGGATCACCGAGCAGGACAGGAAGGATATTCTTTTTGGGATACAGCAGGAATTTGACTACATCGCGGCATCCTTTGTGCGGGACGCCAGGGTGATCAGGGAGATCCGCCAGCTTCTGGACGAAAACGGCGGAAAAGGCATCGGCATCATTGCCAAGATCGAGAATGCGGAGGGTGTGGAGAACATCGACGAGATCATTCAGGCGGCGGACGGAATCATGGTGGCCAGAGGAGATCTGGGAGTGGAGATTCCCGCCAGCGAGGTTCCTCACATTCAGAAGATGATCATCCGCAAGTGCAACGAAAACTATGTTCCCGTAATTACGGCTACTCAGATGCTGGATTCCATGATCCGGAATCCCCGTCCCACCAGGGCGGAGGTGGCGGATGTGGCCAACGCCATTTACGACGGTACAGACGCCATTATGCTTTCCGGAGAGACCGCGGCAGGAAAATATCCTCTCGCCGCTCTGAAAATGATGGTGCAGATCGCGGAGACCACGGAGCCTCTGCTGAATTATAAATCCTATGTGAAAAACAGGAACATGTACCGTCAGGGACCGGTATCCTCCGCTGTGGGAATGGCAGCGGTGCGGGCGGCCAGGGATCTGGGGGCCAGAGCCATCGTCACCCCCACCATGGCCGGAAAGACCGCCTGGCTGATCTCCAATTTCCGGCCGGAGGTTCCCATCTATGCCATCACCCCCAATGAGACCGTGCAGCACAGGCTGCAGCTGGCCTGGGGAGTGTACCCCCTGAAGGGATATGAAAAGGAATCCACGGAACATATTATTTCCCAGGCTATGGAAGTGGTCCGCAGGAAACGCCTGGTGAAGAAGGGGGATCTGCTGGTGTTTACCGCGGGAGATCCCGCCACCAACATAAGGACCGGCGAAGGCGCCGTTACGAATATGCTTCATATCATTGAGGCCAAATAAAACTGCGGAACTGCCCCTGGGGCAAACTGGAGAGCCGGGAAATTTTTCCGGCTCTTTGTGGGAACTGCCCCGGAGGATCCGCGTAAAAATGCAGAGAAGAGGAGAAAACAGAAATTATTATGGAAAAAAGACCGTTTGTGACACTGGAAAAGCTGAAAGAAATCACGGCACAGTATCCGACTCCCTTTCATCTTTACGATGAGAAGGGAATCCGGGAAAACGCGAAGGCTCTGAGCGAAGCGTTTGCCTGGAACAAGGGGTTTAAGGAGTTTTATGCTGTAAAAGCGGCCCCCAATCCCTATCTGGTGAATATCCTGAAGGAGCTGGGCTGCGGCTGCGACTGCTCCTCCATGACGGAGCTGATGCTGGCTCATGCCATCGGCTGCGGGGAGGGAGATATCATGTTTTCCTCCAACGATACCCCTCTGGATGAGTTCCGGTACGCCTATGAAATCGGCGGCATCATTAATCTGGATGACTTCACCCATATCGAGGCTCTGGAAAAATCCATCGGAAAGATCCCGAAGACGATCTGCTGCCGCTACAATCCCGGCGGAGTTTTCAAGATCAGCAACGACATTATGGACAACCCCGGGGACTCCAAGTACGGAATGACTACGGAGCAGATTTTCGAGGCCTTCCGTGTCCTGAAGGAAAAGGGCGCGGAGGAGTTCGGCATTCACGCTTTCCTGGCCAGCAACACAGTGACCAACGAGTATTATCCGCTGCTGGCGGGCGTGCTCTTTGAGCTGGCTGTGAAGCTGCAGAAGGAGACCGGCGCCCACATTAAATTCATTAATCTTTCCGGCGGCATCGGCATCCCCTATCGTCCCGATCAGGAGCCCAATGACATTAAGGTGATTGGCGAGGGCGTGCGCAAAGTGTATGAGGAGATTCTGGTTCCCGCAGGAATGGGGGACGTGGCCCTCTACACGGAGCTGGGACGCTTCATGACGGGACCTTACGGCTGTCTGGTGACCACCGCCATTCACGAGAAGCACATTCACAAGGAATATATCGGTGTGGACGCCTGCGCGGTGAACCTGATGCGGCCCGCCATGTACGGCGCGTACCATCATATCACGGTGATGGGCAAGGAGGATCAGCCCTGCGATCACATGTACGACGTCACAGGCTCCCTGTGCGAGAACAATGACAAATTCGCCATTGACCGGATGCTGCCCAGGGTGGATATGGGGGATCTGCTGGTGATCCATGACACCGGGGCGCACGGCTTTGCCATGGGCTACAACTATAATGGAAAGCTGAAATCCGCGGAGATCCTTCTCCATGAGGACGGAAGCTTCGATCTGATCCGCCGGGCGGAGACCCCGAAGGATTATTTTGCCACCTTTGACGGGCTGGATATTTATGAGAAACTGATTCAGAAATAAACAGGAGGAGCCGCGCCGGGCTGAATACAGCCCGGAGACGCGGCTCCTCTGTATTTCTGAAGTTCTGCGACCGGGTATTTTTGTACAGTGTTTTGCCCGGGAGATATCCCGTTTTTGCGTGTATGAGCGGGTTTTGCCCGGTGTTTCCCGGGAACAGGCAGACAGAATATATGAAAATGGTATAAAAATCTATCCGGTGAATTGCATAATTTATACAAAAAATATTGGTATCTCGTATAATCATTGATTGACATTTATATTGAGAACGCTTAAAATAGGATTAAGCGGTTATGAGGTTTGTATGTTGTTTCGCATACGCCGGCGCCGCTGCGGCGCTGTTCGAGAGCGGGCCAGAGATCTTCTTTTCTCTTCGGAGAAAACGGGATCTCTGGTCCGACGGATGCGCCGGTACTGTTTTAAAATTATACAAAAGGAGGGTAAACAATGATGAAACGAAACAAATTCCTTGCGGCGGTTATGACAGCCGCTCTGTGTCTGTCCCCGACCGCTGCTGCCTATGCGGAGGCCCCGGAGGCTCTGGATCTCGCCGCCATCGACGAGATGGATTACGACGAGGCCTGCGAGACCATCTACGACTACGTGCTGGGTGACTTCGCATCTGTCTATGATGAGGCCAAGGCGGAGACAGGCGATCTGCGTATGGCGAAGATGGCCATTGCCGACGCCAAGCTGATGGAGACCGGCGTTTTCCTGCCGAATATCACCCAGGGAGGAAATTACGCCATGAGCCGTATTGTTCCCCGTACCAATGCCTCCATGACCATGTGGGGCGTGGACGGCGACCGCTGGCAGACTGCTCTGGTGACGAACGAACTGATCACCTCGGAGGACCGTACCCAGCTGCTGACCATGTGGAGTGAGGCGGAGACCGCTGAGGATTATTTTGCGGCGGCAAAAGAATATCTGACAGGCAAGGGATATACGTTTACGGATAATCTTGTACAGACTACCGCTTATAATGTGAATATCTGGGATACGATCGCTACTTCCTATACATCCGATGCCTTTTTCATTTGTCCTACCTATGATAACCTGATGGAGTACGACGCCAAGGGCGTGCAGCAGCCGGGCATCGCGGAGAGCTATGAGGTTTCCGAGGACGGCACGGTCTATACCTTCCATCTTCGCCAGGGCGTGAAGTGGGTGGATCAGCAGGGCACGGAGCTCGGTGAAGTGACCGCGGACGACTGGGTGGCTTCCATGGAGCATCTGCTGGACAACAGCGACGCTCTGGGATATCTGCTCTCCAATACCGACGGCTGCGGCCTCCTGAATTTCTCAGCATATCTGGCAGGAGAGATCAATGACTATACCCAGATCGGCGTGAAGGCCATCGACGATTATACTCTGGAGTATACTCTGGAAGCTCCCTTTGCTCCCTTTACCACCATGCTGTCCTACAGCTGCTTCGCTCCTCTGAACCGTGACTTTTATCGTTCTCAGGGCGGTACCTTCGGCTGTGAGGGCGAGACCTACACTCCCGGCGATTATGGAAAAACTCCGGCCAACATCGCTTACTGCGGCCCGTTCCTGATCACCAACTTTACTGCTCAGAATACCACCCGCTACGAGGCGAATCCCACCTACTGGAACGCGGAGAAGATGAACATTCAGTCCATGGAGTACAGTTATAACGACGGCAGCGATGTGCTCCGTTCCTATAATGAGGCCAAAGAGGGCGTGATCGCCGGCGCAGGCATCAATTCTTCCGCTCTGGAGCTGATGAAGACAGAAAAACCCGAGGGCCAGGATCAGACCTATTTTGATCTCTACAGCTATATCACCCCCGGCGAGGGAACTACCTACTGCGGCTGGGTGAATGTAAACCGCGGCACCTGGGCGAACTATGACAATCCCGACGTAGGTGTGTCCCCGAAGACAGAGGAAGACATCGCCCGCACCCGGGTCGCTATCCTGGATCAGCATTTCCGTCTCGCGCTTCTGATGGCGCTCGACCGCGGGTCTTACAATGCAGTCAGCGTCGGCGAAGATCTGAAATATGCCAGACTGCGTAATTCCTACACGCCGGGTACCTTCCAGTTCCTGACGGAGGAGACCACTGTTTCCATTAACGGCGAAGATACCACCTTCCCGGCGGGTACCGCTTTCGGCGCGATCGAGCAGGCGCAGCTTGACGCGGACGGATATCCCATTCAGGTATGGGATCCGGAAGGCGACAGCGGCGCAGGTTCCGGCGACGGTTTCGACGGCTGGTACAATCCTGACAACGCCAAAGCAGAGCTGGAGCAGGCCATCGCCGCGCTGAGCGCTCAGGGCGTGGAGGTTTCCGCTGAGAATCCCATTTATATTGACTATCCTTATGGTTCCTACAGTGAGATTGCTACCAATCAGGCGAACGTGGTGAAACAGAGTATTGAGTCTGCCCTGGATGGCGCCGTGATTGTAAATCTGATCGCCTTTGATAAGGATACGGATGAGGAGGGCGCTGTTTACCGTTTCTCCGCAGGAAACGAAGCAAACTTTGACTTTTCCACCGGTTCCGGCTGGGGTCCGGACTACGGTGATGCGCAGTCCTATCTGGATACCATTCAGATGTATGGTTATATGTGCAAGAACCTTGGTCTGTTCTAACCCTGATCTGATCTTTTTTGAAATAAGACACAATGTACGCGAGGGGGCGGTGGTTTCCGCCCCCATTTTCATGAAATAACAGAGAGGGGTCAGATCATGGGAAAATACATTATCAAGCGTCTGCTGCACGGTATGGTTTCCATCATCTGCGTGGTGCTGATCGTCATGGTGCTGATCTACACCCTGCTGGACAGGGGAAAGATCTTTTCCGGCGATCCCAACTTCAACCATACCGCCAGCAACAACCGTATCATCTACCAGCAGTCCCGCTGGGAGGATTTCGGGTATCTGGATTATGTGCCCTATGCGGATTATATCAACGAACTGGCGCTGAAGGGCGAGATCGACGAGGATACCCGGGCGGCCGCGGTGCTGATCGGCCATACCCCGGAGAAGGATTCCGAGACCGCCGCGAAGTACGTGGCGGAATTTACGGAATACTATCAGTCCAGGGGCTATAAGATCGAGCGTCTGGATGCGGACGCCAAGCGGAACGGCCAGCTTCGGGACGGCGGGCAGCCTCAGCTGTATGCGACCCGGGACATTCCGCTGCTCCAGCGGGCATTCACCTATTTTACGAAAATGTTTTTCGTGGACAATATCCACTACGTGCCGGATTATGTGGACATGGGCAAACGCGGGCTTACCTTCACCCTTTATGATCCCGTGAAGAATCCGGCGGAGGAGACAAAAAAGGTATTCTCCCCCGCCATTCTGGGAAACGGCACGCTGCATAAGTACCTGCTGTACTTTGACGGGAAATTCCCGTTTATTCATCAGAATCTTCTCACATTGAATCTGGGCCAGTCCTACACGGTAAACCGGGGCGTGGACGTTTTTACCACCATGACGGAATCTCAGGGCGCCTATGTGCTTTCCAGCGTAACCTACCCCACGGGCGTGACGGCGGACCGCGCGGATGATCTTCACACTGCATCCTATGTCCAGGGCTCTCTGAATGCTACCGCCTCCAACGCTCAGTGGTTTACCGATGATTACACCAATGTGACCACCCATAAGAAGGGGCTTTCAAGGCTCGGGTATTCCTTTGTCATCGGCATCATCTCCACCATCATGTCCTATGTCCTGGGCCTGCCCATCGGTCTGGCCATGGCTCTGCGCAAGGATAAGCTTCTGGACAAGATCGGTACCATTTATATCATGTTTATCATCGCCGTGCCCAGCCTGGCTTACATCTTCCTGTTCAAGGCTCTGGGAGGAAAGGCCGGCCTGCCCACGCTGTTTGATATGGATTCCTCGGGCAAGCTGATGTACGTTCTTCCGGTCGTTTCTCTGGCGCTGCCTGCCATCGCCAATCTGATGAAGTGGATGCGCCGGTACATGATCGACCAGATGAATTCCGACTACGTGAAATTTGCCCGGTCGGGGGGCTTAAGCGAGGGCGAGATCTTTACCAAGCATGTGTGGAAAAACGCGCTGATTCCCATTGTTCACGGTATTCCCGGCAGTGTGCTGGGGGCGATGACCGGCGCCATTATTACCGAGCGCGTGTACGTGGTTCCCGGCGCGGGCAACCTGCTTACCCAGGCCATCAACCGCTACGACAACGGCGTGATCGTGGGAGTGACGCTGTTTTACGCGGTGCTGTCGGTGCTGTCCATCATACTGGGGGACGTGCTGATGGCCGCCGTGGATCCGCGCATATCCTTTACGACGAAAGACAGGTGAGACGATGAATACAATAAATCTGGAAAAAACAGGACTTTCGGAGCAGGAGCTGTTTTCCCATGTGGACCACAGCGCTCTGGAATCAGAGAAGATCGTGGCGCCGCGCTACTCCTACTGGCGTTCGGTGTTCCGCGTATTCTTCCGAAAAAAGATCAATATTTTTGTTTTGGCGCTTCTGGGCCTGCTGATTGCTTTTGCCTATATTTATCCCTCCCTGGTGGATTACGATCCCTTTGCCAACCTGATGGATCCCAATTCCAAGCATCTGTCGCCGGCGGCGGCCATGGCGTATTTCGGGAAGGATCTTCAGTGGATCCTGGGTGCGGGATCCTCCGGCGAGTCCACCTTTGACGCCATCTGGAACGGTTCGCGCATCTCCATTTCCCTGGCGCTGGTCTGCGGAGCGATCAATATGACCGTGGGAGTGATCGTCGGCTCCATCTGGGGCTTTTCCAAGAGAGTGGACGCGGTGATGACGGAGGTCTACAACATCATCGGCAACATTCCCCAGATCCTGCTGATCTCTGTGATGGCCATGCTGTTTGCTCCCACCTTCTGGACGATGGTGTTTGCCCTGACTGTGATCGGCTGGCTGTTTATCGCCTATTTCATCCGGACCCAGGTGGTGATCATCCGGGACAGAGAGTACAATCTGGCCTCCAAGTGCCTGGGAACCTCCACGGTCAAGATTGCCATGAAGAACATTCTGCCCTTTATGACCAGCGTGATCGTGACGCTGCTGGCTACGGAGATTCCCTCCTATATTTCCTATGAGGTGTTCCTTTCCTATATCGGACTGGGCATGTCGGATATGTCCCTGGGCCGTCTGATCTATCAGGCGGAGAGCGCCATGGTGACTCCCGGCTGGGAGATGGAGTTCTGGAGCCCGGTGGCCATCGCGTCCATCATCACAGTGGTGCTTTATGTTGTGGGTCAGAATCTGGGCGACGCCTCCGACCCCCGGACGCATATGTGAGGAGGCTGAGGCATGGAAGAAAAAAAGGTATTATTGTCTGTAAAAGATCTGTACGTGAAGTTCCGTGTGCGCGGCCGTATCCTCACTGCCATCCGCGGCATTTCACTGGATATTTATGAAAATGAATCCATCGCCATTGTGGGTGAGTCCGGCTCGGGCAAATCGGTGTTTACCAAAACCTTTGCCGGTATGCTGGAATCCAACGGCTTCATCGATCAGGGAGAGCTGATCTACAACGACCCGGAGCTGGCGGACACCACCGTGAAGCTTACGCCCGGGGCCCGCTCCCTGATGCGGGGGACGCTGTCCCGTCTCAATTCCATTTCCCGGTTTGAGCTGGGAGCGTCCACCTACCGCAGGATGATGGAACTGGAGAACGAGAAGAAGCACTACGGAGATCTGAGCGAGGAGGAGCGCGCGAAAGCGGAGGAGGAAATGAAGGCGCTGAAGGACGCCCGCACCGCGCTCTTTAACGAGAGGCAGACCTACGATCCCCGTAAGGAACGGGACCGTGTGCGCGAGGCCGACCGGAAGCTCAAAGAGTACGACGCGAAGATCAAAGCGATGCAGAAGAAGGAAGAGGAGGACGCCAGACAGAGGAAATCGGCAGCCTCCCGGGACGCCGATTTCAGCGCGCGCTACAACCGGGAGATGTCTGAGCTGAAGGCGCAGTATTCCAAAGAAATCCAGGGGCAGATCAGCCCGGAGACCCGCGCCCGCAATGAGATCCTGGGGAAGGAAATCCGGCTGTCTGTGGGACGTTATCCCCTCTTTAAGCGCGTGATGCTCACCCACCGGCTGCTGAAGGCGCTGAAAAAGGCCATGCAGATGGGAGTCGATCTGAACGATGAGCAGCAGCGGAACAAAGTGTTCGATACCGTGGCCTTCCGCGTGCGCTACCTGGATGAGACGGCGGACACCCTTCACGGGACCTGCGTGCTGAATCTGGCCAGCATCAAGTACAATCAGGACTGGATGAAGATCCGAGGCCGCAGGATTGCTACCGTGTTCCAGGATCCCATGACGTCCCTGAACCCCATTATCACCATCGGCAAACAGATCACCAGTGTGATCATCAAGCACCAGGGCTGCTCCGAGGCGGAGGCCCGCAGACGCGCGCTGGAGCTGATGCACAAGGTGGGAATTCCCAAAGCCGAGCAGCGTTTTGACGATTATCCCTTCCAGTATTCGGGCGGTATGCGGCAGAGAATTGTAATTGCCATCGCTCTGTCGTGTCAGCCCAAGATTCTGATCTGCGACGAACCTACCACGGCTCTGGATGTGACGATTCAGGCCCAGATTCTTCAGCTGATCAAGGATCTTCAGAAGGAGTTTAACTTTACTACAGTGTTTATCACCCACGATCTGGGAGTGGTGGCGAACATCGCTGACCGCGTGGCCGTGCTGTACGGCGGTCAGGTGGTGGAGTACGGTACGGTGGAGGAGGTCTTTTACGATCCCCGGCATCCCTATACCTGGGCGCTGCTGTCGTCTCTGCCTCAGCTGGCGCAGCGAAATACGCAGCTTTACTCCATTACCGGCACGCCGCCTTCGCTTTACAATGCCATCGTGGGCGACGCTTTTGCGCCCCGTAATCCCTACTGTCTGAAAATAGACACGCTGGTGGAGCCGCCCATGTTCCGGGTGACCGACACTCATTACGCCAAGACCTGGCTTCTGGATCCCCGGGCGCCGAAGACGGAGAAGCCGGAGATTATCCAGAACATTCACGAGAAGCTGATGACAGCATTTAACATTTAAGGGGGAGATGATGAACGTGACTGAAACAAATCAAAAACAATCCGGCCGCGTCTCCCGCTTTCCGGAGCACGGACCCATCGCGGAGAACGGCAAGGAAATTCTGCTGTCCATCAAGGATATTGACATTACCTTCGGCAAGGGGGACAATGCCGTCCGCGCTGTGCAGGACGCCTCCTTCGATATTTACAAGGGCGAGACGTTCTCGCTGGTAGGCGAGTCCGGATCGGGAAAGACTACCATCGGCCGCGCGGTGATCCGCGTGAACCCGCTGGCCGCGGGGGAGATTCAGTATAAGGGCGTGCGCATTTCGGGCAAGATTCCCCGGTCGCTGGACCGGGAGGTGATCCGGAACGTGCAGATGGTGTTCCAGGATCCCGCAGCCTCGCTGAACGAGCGCGCTACCGTGGATTATATTATTTCCGAAGGTCTGTACAACTTCCACCTGTTCAAAAATGAGGCGGATCGCGTGCAGAAGGTGGAAAACATGATCAACGAGGTGGGTCTTCTGCCGGAGCACCTTACCCGTTATCCCCATGAGTTTTCCGGCGGTCAGCGCCAGCGTATCGGTCTGGCCCGGGCCATGGTCATGGAGCCGGAGCTGGTGGTTGCCGACGAGCCCATTTCCGCGCTGGATGTGTCCATCCGCGCCCAGGTGCTGAATCTGCTGAAGAAGTTTCAGCGGGAGCAGCAGGTGACCTACCTGTTCATTGCCCACGACCTGTCCATCGTCCGCTTTATCTCGGACCGGATCGGCGTGATTTATAAGGGGCGCATCGTGGAGGTGGCAGACGCGGAGGAGCTGTTTGACTATCCGCTGCATCCCTACACCCATTCTCTGATTTCCGCGATTCCCATTCCGGATCCGAAGCTGGAGAAAAACAAGGTGCAGTATATTTATGATCCGTCCATGCATGACTACAGTGAGGACAAACCGGAGTTTGTCTGCATCGGGCATGATCATTATGTTTATGGAAACAAAAAGGAGATTGAGGAGTACAAGGCCATCCGTGAGCGCGGCGTTCCTCTTAAGCCCATTCAGATCGCGGAGCCCGGCGAAGCCCCTGCGCCGAAGAAGGGCCGTGAGGGCTCTGACGCGGCCGAGGCCGCGGAGGCGGCTGCAGAGGCGCAGTTCCTGAGCACTCCCGTGCACGACACCGGAAGCATCTGGTATACGGTACTTTCCTTTTTCCTTCCGGTGCTGGGCATCATTGCCGCGGTTCTGTTCCGGCGGCATATGCACATTCGAAACTATAAGGCATGCAAAAAAGGCGCAGTGCTCGGCTTCATTGTGATCGGGGTGATTCTGCTGATCTTTGCCCTTCTGCTTCTGCTGGCGGTGATCTGATTGGGACGCACTGCCAGGGACCGGCGGGAAAATCTCCCCAGGCCGGTACAGAAGATTGAACTGAATGCCGGATACACAAAAGCGCGTCTGGCGGCGGCGCTGATTCTCCTTGTGGTGGGCGTCGGTCTGATCATGTACTCCCTGAACGGAGGCTTCACGGTACGGGAAGGCTGGACAGAGATCGAAGCCGCGTCGGGGGAGGCGGACTGCTCGGGGGATTTCACCTTTCTTTATCCGCTGGGGACCACCGCTTCCCCCGCGGCGGAGCGCAAAGCCCTTTCTCTGCTTTATACGGAAGCCTGCAGGGACGCCTACCGTATATTTACCGACGACGCGGAGTTTGCCGGTATCCGCAATGTGCGGTTCCTGAATGCCCATCCTAACGAGGAGATTCAGGTGGAGCCGGCGCTTTATAAAGCTTTTGAACAGATTGCGGAAAGCGGGGACAGGTCGATTTATCTTGCGCCTCTCTATGAAACGTATGATAATGTGTTCCACTGCGACGATCCCTCCCGGACGGCTGATTTTGATCCATATCAGAATGAAGAGCTGCGGGCCTGGTTTGCCGAGGTCTGTACCTATGCCAATGATCCGTCTCAGGCGGAACTGGAGCTTCTGGGAGATGGCCGCGTTCGGCTGAAGGTGTCGCAGGAGTATCTTGCTTTCGCGCAGGCGGAGGAAATCGGCAGTTTTGTTGATTTCTACTGGATGAAAAATGCCTTTATTGCGGATTATCTGGCGGAAAGGCTGACCGCGGAGGACTATTCGATGGGAATTCTGTCCAGCTTCGACGGCTTTTCCAGGAATCTGGATACGGCCGGGGATACGGATTATTCCCTGAACATTTATGACAGAGAGGATACGCTGATCCGTCCCGCCGCCGTGATGCACTACAGCGGCGTCCGCAACATCGTCAGTCTTCGGAATTATCCGCTGAATGAAGAGGCAGAAGAATATTACTGCGTCCTTTCTGAGGATGAAATCCGGACGCCTTATCTGGATACGGAGGACGGCCTGTGCAGAAGCGCCCTGAACGACCTTACCGCCTATTCTGAACAGGCGGGCTGCGGGGAGATTCTGCTGAAGCTGATTCCCGTCTATATTGCGGAGGAGTTCCGCCCGGAGCTCCTCACCTCCCTGTCAGAGAACGGCATCCAGAGCATATACTGCCGGGATGCGGTGATCCGCCACACGGAAGAATCCGTGGATCTGAGAGACCTGTATGACGGAAAGGACGTCAGCTACAGGGAGCAGATGGATTAAACTAACGGATGGATTTAAATTAGTATTGCGGGAAATTAAAGGGGTACGCTTTCATTTTTTTATATTCCAGGAAGGATGTAAAAAAGGAAAGCGTACTCTTTTAATTTTGTTTTTTATTTGTCTTATATTATCCACTTGGGTCAGCTGCGTTGTAGGGCTTCCAGATCGGGCGTTCGTATTTCATCTGCGAAAATTTTTTCCAATCTTTTTATTTACGTTCCCGCCGGAAAATGATATGATAATACAAGAAAAAATCTGTAAACGGGATGATTTTTTCGAAAAATGATTTGGCGGTCAGGGGTCCGGCCTCATCGTCCGGTGATCCGGCGGCCCTCTGGCGGGCGAATCCCAATCATATCTGCAGAGAAAGGAACGAAAGAAGATGGAGAGATATTATCAGCCTGAAATTGAATGTGCCTCCCAGGAGCAGATTCGGGAGTGGCAGAGCGAACGACTGGTAAAGCAGGTGCACAATGTGTGGGACAATGTCCCCTACTACAGGAAAAAAATGGAGGAGAAGGGCGTCACCCCGGAGGATATCAAATCCGTGGACGATCTGTATAAGCTGCCCTTCCTCACCAAGGATGATCTGAGAGACGCCTATCCCTACGGACTGCTGGCCCGTCCTCTCAGCGACTGCGTCCGGATTCAGTCCACCAGCGGCACTACCGGAAGACGGGTAGTGGCGTTCTATACGCAGCACGATATTGATCTGTGGGATGAGTGCTGTGCCAGAGCTATTGTGGCGGCGGGCGGAACGAAGGACGACGTCTGCCACGTATGCTACGGATACGGATTGTTTACCGGCGGCCCGGGATTAAACGGCGGCTCTCATAAAGTGGGATGCCTCACCCTCCCCATGTCCTCGGGAAATACGGAGCGTCAGCTGCAGTTCATGACTGACCTGGGCTCCACCATTCTCTGCTGTACTCCCTCCTACGCGGCGTATCTGGCGGAGAGCGCCATCGAGCGGGGACTTCAGGACAAGATCAAACTGAAAGCCGGCATTTTCGGCGCGGAGGCCTGGACAGAGGAAATGCGCCACGACATAGAAGAAAAACTGGGCATCAAGGCATACGACATTTACGGCCTGACGGAGATTTCCGGCCCCGGCGTATCCTTCGAGTGCTCCGAGCAGACCGGCATGCATATCAATGAGGACCATTTCATCGCGGAGATCATCAACCCGAAGACCGGGGAGGTTCTCCCCGAGGGCGAAAAGGGCGAGCTGGTATTTACCAGCATTACCAAGGAAGCGTTCCCCCTTCTCCGCTACCGCACCCGTGACATCTGCATCCTCAGCAGAAAGAAATGCTCCTGCGGCAGAACCCATGTGAAAATGACCAAGCCTCTGGGCAGAAGCGACGACATGCTCATCGTGAAGGGCGTCAACGTATTCCCGTCCCAGATCGAGACCGTTCTCATGAACAAGGGATATCCGGCCAACTATCAGATTATTGTGGACCGTGTGAACAACAGCGATACCATCGAGGTTCAGGTGGAAATGACTCCCGAAATGTTCTCCGACAGCCTCAGCGAGGTTTCCGCAAGGGAGAAAGAGCTTGTGGACGGCCTGAAATCCATGCTTGGAATTTACGCGAAGGTGAAGCTGGTGAATCCCAAGGCCATTACCCGGAGCGAGGGCAAAGCGGTGCGCGTGATCGACAAGCGGAATCTGTACCAGTAATTTGCAGGCGTGCTGCATTTCGCAGCTCAGTTTATAAGTAAGGAGGAACGTTCCATGACCGTAAAACAGATTTCTGTATTTTTGGAAAACAGACCGGGTACGCTGGCTGATTTTACCCAGGTTCTGTCAAAGAATCATATCGACCTGCGGGCGCTGTCCCTGGCGGAGGCGTCTGATTTCGGAATCGTCCGCATTATCGTGGACGATATCTACAATGCTTCCACGGTGCTGAAGGAGGCAGGCTACGTATTTTCCATCACGAAGGTTCTGGCTGTGGCCATCCCCGATGAACCGGGCGGACTCACCAGAGTGATCCGCGTTCTGGGAGATGAAGGGGTGAACGTGGAGTATGTTTACGCCTTTACGGGACGGGAAAAAGGCGTGGCCTACATGATCTTCCGCGTTGCGGACAATAAGGCCGCGGCGGAGGTTCTGCAGAAGAACGGCATTCATCCCGTTTGCCAGGAGGACCTGGAGAAGCTGTAGGATTTCCGGAGCTGAACATCAAAACAGGTGATCGATGAGCTGCCGGTCAGAGGCGGTGCTGTCTGCTGACCGGCCGTTCTTTTCGCTGATTTACAGCGCAGTTTGGACAGAAGGAGGAAGAGCAAATGGAAACGAGACCCTATGTACCATGGGAACTGATTGAACATTTTATGGTGGACACCTTTAAGGCTGTGGGCGTGCCGGAGGAGGACGCGAAGATCTGCGCGGACGTTCTCATGGAAAGCGACCGGCGGGGCATCGAGAGCCACGGCTGCAATCGTTTCAAGCCTATTTACATTGACCGGATCAACGCAGGAATTCAGAATCCTGTGACGCAGTATGAGGTTCTGAAGGAGACTCCCACCACCCTGGTGGCTGACGCCCATGACGGAATGGGGATGGTTGCCTCCCATAAAGCGATGACCTCCATTATCGAAAAGGCGAAGAAGTACGGAATGGGAATGGCCGTGATCCGCAATTCCACCCACTACGGCATTGCGGGGTACTGGGCCATGATGGCCTCGAAGGAGGGGATGCTCGGCATCACAGGCACAAATGCCAGGCCCTCCATCGCGCCCACCTTCGGAGTGGAAAACATGCTGGGAACGAACCCGCTGACCTTCGCGTTCCCCACAGACGAGGAGTTTCCCTTCGTGATCGACTGTGCCACATCCATTACCCAGAGGGGAAAAATCGAGTATTATGCCCGCAGCGGCAAGGACACCCCCGCCGGCATGGTGATCGGGCGGGACGGACAGGCGAAAACGGACAGCCAGCAGATTCTGGTGGACCTGACCCAGGGCAGGGCCGCTCTGGCTCCGCTGGGCGGCATCGGAGAGGAACTGGCCGGATACAAGGGCTACGGATATGCCACGGTGGTGGAAGTGCTCTCCGCCGCCCTTCAGGCAGGAAGCTTCTTAAAGGCTCTGAACGGAACTGGGGAGCATGGGGAAAAGAAGCCCTATCATCTGGGCCATTTCTTTATCGTGATCAATCCGGAGTTTTTCATGGGAGAGGAAGAATTCCGAAAGACCACCGGCGAGATCCTGAGACAGCTCCGGGCTTCCGAAAAAGCGCCGGGCGAGAGCCGGATCTATACAGCCGGCGAGAAGGAATACCTGGTATGGCTGGAGAGAAAGGATAAGGGCGTGCCTGTGGGCGAGGCGGTGCAGAAGGAATTCATCGAGCTTCGGGACAGATATCATCTTCCTTATCATTTCCCCTTTGAGGATTGAAACGGCGGAACATCAGGAAAGGAACCACATGAACCGGGAAGAACTGGAAAGATATCTCCGTCAGTATTCCCCCAGGGAAGAGGAATTCCTCCGGGAGCAGTCCCGGGAAACGGCGGCGCGGCGGAAGCAGCAGATACAGCAGATGCACCGGAAACTGGACACCGGGGCGTATCTCTATGAGAGCGGGCAGTTTATGCGATCGGGAGAGAAGATCGGAGTTTACCGGCATGACCGCTTCTGGAAAGTGGAGCCCCATATTCACGACTACATTGAGCTGTGCTATGTATGGTCGGGAGAGTGCAGGCAGAATATCGAGGGCAGGGATGTGCTCACCGTGGAGGGAGACGTCTGTATTTTTGACACCCGGGCCGTGCATTCCGTGGAGGCGGCCGGGGAGAACGACATCATGATCAATCTCCTCATGCGCAGGGAATTTTTTGACAGCGCGTTTCTGAGCAGGATGCTCCGCCAGGGCATTGTGTCCGAATTTCTGGCGGGCGCCGTAACCAGAAGCCGTCAGAATAAGCATTATCTGTATTTTCCCGCCCACAGGAACAGCCGTATCCACGATATCATGGAACAGATTCTCATGGAGTACTATACGGCGGACCTGGGAATGGAGCAGGTGCTGGAGAGCTATGTGATCATCCTGTTTACGGAGCTTCTGCGTACGCTGCGGGACGATTCCAGAGAGAGCAGCGGCGTTTCCGGCGAGGTTCAGATTATAGAGCTTCTGGCCTACATAGAGGACCATTACGAGGACTGTACGCTCTCGGAGATGGGAAAAGCCTTCGGACTTCACGGAAACTATCTCACAGCGCTTCTGAAGGAGCGCACGGGAAGAAGCTTCGTGGAGCATGTGCAGGAGCAGCGGCTGAAAAAAGCCAGGGCCCTTCTGGAGAATACGGATCTTTCCGTGGCGGAGCTCATTCCTCTGTGCGGATACAGCAATATGAATTTTTTTTACAAAAAGTTCCGGGAATCCTTCGGATGCACCCCCGCCGAATATCGAAAAAGATTTCGGAATTCTGTACCTTAAAAATGGTCAATATTTACTGAAAAAGCGTCATTGTGCAGTGGCGCTTTTTTTAGTATGATAAACCATGGAAAATGATTATTTCACTTTTTTGCGCAGCATATAGGAAAACAGGACAGGGAGAACAGGAAAAGCTCTGAGAAAGAAGGAAACGAAATATGGTTAAAATTGTATGGATTCATATGGATTATGAGACGGAGCAGGTAGGAATCACCCACATGCCCCAGTTCGGATGGATACTGGAGAGCGATAAAAGAAATGTGACGCAGGAGGCCTATGAGCTTCAGATCGGGGAGGATCCCGCGTTTGAAAAGCTGGTTTACAGCAGCGGCAGAAAAACGGACAATGCTTCTGCCCAGGTGACGGCGGAGGGAACGCTTCGGTCCATGCGCCGCTACCATGTGCGCGTTCGTGTCTGGGCGGCGGGAGAGGAGACCGGCTGGGCGTACACCTCCTTCGTGACCGGAATCATGGACAACAGCGAGTGGAAGGGCGCTTTTATCACCGCCGAGGAGGAGAAGGACGCGGCGGTTTCCAAAGGCACTTATGTCCGGAAGGCGTTTGACGTGAAGGGCGGGGTGAAGGAAGCCTACGTCTGCGCGACGGCTCTGGGACTGTATCAGTTTTATATCAACGGAAAGAAAGTGGGGAAGGATGAGCTGACACCCGGTTGGACCTCTTATAAAAAACATCTCTGCTATCAGACCTACGAGGTGACGGACTGTCTGAAGGAGGGCGCCAACGCCATGGGCGCCATGCTGGCTGCAGGCTGGTTTAAGGGACTCATGGGATTTGAGGGACTGGTGAAGAACCGCAGCCACTACGGCGACCGGACGGCCTTTCTTGCCCAGCTGCTGGTGAGGTATGAGGACGGCACGGAGGAGCTTCTTGTCACGGACGATACCTGGACGGGAGCGGATTCCCCCGTGGTGTTCGCGGAGATTTATGACGGAGAGATTTATGACGCTTCCAGAGAAATCCGCTGCTGGGCGGAGGCCGACTGTGCGGAAGGCAGCTGGAAGCCGGTGCAGAAGGTGGATTACGACTTTTCTGTTCTCTGCGGACAGGGCAGCGGCAGAATCCGAATTGCTGAAAAGATCGAGGCAAAGAGAGTGTTCCGCACTCCCCAGGGAGACCTGGTGGTGGACTTCGGCCAGAACATGAGCGCCTGCGTGGAGGTCAGAGCCTCCGGAAAAGCGGGAGACGTGATCGAGCTCCGCTGCTTCGAGACGCTGGACGCGGCGGGAAATGTATATCTGGATAACCTGCGCACCGCGAAGGAAGCCATGGTTTACACCTTCGGCAGGGATGGGGAGATCACTTACCGTCCGTCCTTCACCTTTATGGGCTTCCAGTATGTCAAGGTAGTATCCTTCCCGGGAGAACCCGCTCCGGAGAATTTTACCGCCCACGTGATCCATACGGATATGAAGCCCACCGGAACCTTCCGGTGCTCCAACCCTGACCTGAATCAGCTGGCACACAACATTCTCTGGGGCCTGAAGAGCAATTTCGTGGACGTTCCCACCGACTGTCCCCAGAGGGACGAGCGTCTGGGCTGGACGGGCGACGCGGAGATCTTCTGCCGCACGGCCTGTTTCCTGATGAACACCTATTCCTTCTACAGAAAATGGCTGAAGGACGTGGCTGCGGATCAGACGCCTGAGGGAGGCGTTCCTCATGTGGTGCCGGATATTCTCACAGGCAATGTGGAGAGCAACTGGCTTCTTCTCCAGGGAACCCACTCCGCCGCAGCCTGGGCGGACGCAGCCGTGATCAATCCCTGGACCATGTACCTCACCTTCGGCGACCGGGAGATTCTGAAGGAGCAGTACGGGAGCATGAAGGGCTGGATCGATTTCATGCGGGACCACTCCCAGGACTATATCTGGAACTACAAGCTCCAGTTCGGCGACTGGGTGGCCCTGGACGCGGAGGAGGGAAGCTATTTCGGCGCTACGCCCAACGACCTCACCTGCACCGCCTATTTCGCATATTCTACGGGGCTCTTTGTGAAGATTGCCAAAATCCTGGGCAAAGACGCCGACGCGGAGGAATATGGAAAGCTCCATGAAAAGATTGTAAAGAAGTTTCAGGAGACCTTCTTTGACAAAGACGGCGCTCTCACGGCCCAGACACAGACCGCCCACATTGTGGCTCTGTACTTTGACCTGACGCCGGAGGCTTACAGGGAAAAGACCGTGGCGGGCCTGCTGCGTCTTCTGGAAAAGGAGAACGGCCATCTGGTGACCGGATTCGTGGGAACGCCCTATTTCTGTCACGCTCTCAGCCAGAACGGCCATGTGAAGGAAGCCTACGACCTGCTTCTGAAGGAGGATTTCCCCTCCTGGCTGTATCAGGTAAAAATGGGGGCCACCACCGTGTGGGAGCACTGGGACGGCCTGAAGCCCGACGGCACCATGTGGAGCCCCAACATGAACTCCTTCAACCATTACGCCTACGGCGCCATCGGCGAGTGGATGGTGCGCGTGGCAGCAGGACTGGAGATCGACGAGAAGAATCCGGGTTATAAGCATGCCATCATTTATCCCAGAATGGGAGGCGGGCTTGCCTGGCTGAAAGCCGGCTATGACTCTGCTTACGGGCTGGTAGAAAGCTCCTGGGAGATGCAGGGCGAAAATGTGCTTCTCCAGGTGACTGTTCCGGTAAACACCACTGCCACCATCTGTCTGGACGAGGCCGCGGAGGTTCTGGACGGAGACGGGCTTACCTTCACCTCCGACGGAAACCGTATGACCGGGGAGGCCGGTTCTGGAACCTACCGGATTCTCTTTGCGAGATAAAAGGCACGGTGCTCAGAGAGAATGCGGGCCGGGCCGCCGGGCTGCGGCGGTCTCTGTCGCTGAGAACATTTAGGAAGAGGGCCGGGTCACGCTGAATGGCTGAAGCGGGACAGTTTCTGTCCCCGGTGAATATAAGTTTAAAAAGGCATGTGGAATTTAGCGTTCCATGTGCCTTTTTTAAAGGCTGTTTTTCTTCTGTGAAACGGGCTGCTGTAATATGGAAATTTTTTATCCTTGCATAAGTTTGTTGTCAATCAATAGAAAAGATGTTATAGTGAGGTCAGGAAATGCGGTTTCTTCCATCTAATTGTATGTACACATAAAGGGGATAGGGATGAAGGTAAGTATACGCGATTTAAGTAAAATGACCGGCTTTTCCCCGGCGACCATCTCCAACGCCTTGAATCACAAGAAGGGCGTAAACCGGGACACAGCCCAGGAGATTTTTCGGGTTGCCAGAGAGACCGGATATCTCAGCGCCAACGCTGTGACGAAGATCAAGCTGCTCATCTTTAAAAAGAACGGACAGATCATCGACGACACGCCCTTCTTTCAGAGCCTGATCGAAGGGATGGAGGAGGAATGCCACCGCCTCGGATATGAGATGGTGATCTCCAGGGCGGATCAGAGGGATGAAGATTACGAGCGTCAGGTGCATGAGCTTCTGAGAGAACAGGGAACCGCGGTGGTGGTGCTGGCCACGGAGATGATGGACGGGGATCTGGAGCCCTACAGGAACGCGCCCTGCCCTCTGGTGATCCTGGATCACTGGACGGAATCCATGGAGTTTAATTCCGTACTGATCAATAACGCGGACGCTGCCAGGATGATCACGGAGCATCTTCTGGACTACGGACACAGG
The DNA here is from genome assembly GCA_947626985.1 of uncultured Lachnospiraceae bacterium. Classification (GTDB taxonomy): domain Bacteria; phylum Bacillota; class Clostridia; order Lachnospirales; family Lachnospiraceae; genus Blautia_A. The sequence goes on from CANQUG010000013.1 coordinate 41,546, forward strand.
GAAGTGGGATATTTAAGGGGCGCTTTCCGGATCAAGGGCTTCCGTTCCCGCTTCGTGGGCTTTCAGACGGCTTTGAAAAAACGCAAGGTTCCCTATCGGGAGGAGTACACGGTCACTCTGGGCACCTCCCTCAACGGAGCCTATCAGGACATGCTGAAGTATCTTCAGAAAAAACCGGTCCTGCCCACGGCGTTTTTTGCGGACAATGACATGATCGCTCTGGGAGCCATGAAGGCGCTGCAGGAATGCGGCTATCAGGTGCCCGACGACGTCTCCATCGTGGGCTTTGACGATCTGCCCTTCAGTGAAATTTCCTCTCCGGCGCTGACTACCCTCCAGGTTCCCAACCGGGAGATGGGCAAAATGGCGGTGAGAAGAGCGGCGGAGCTGGTGGAGGGCATCGGCGCGGACGCGGTGATGAAGATGCAGGTCTGCCCGAAAATGATCATTCGAAGAACCGTGAAGAATGTAAAAGGGGAAGCCGCAGGCCGGGAGACGTCCGGGATTTATCCCGTCAGTGGAAATAAGCAGCTGACGGCGGAATCCTATATCCGGAGTTCGGCTACCTGAAATGTTTATATTTGTTTATATAAATGTTTAGCTTTCAAACAGCTTCCGACAGGGAAAATCATAGAAAAATGCCGGATATTTTCCGGAAAAATAGAATAAGATTGTACAAAAATGACAAAAATATACAAGAACACGAGAACTAACGAATAGAATGACTTGAAATTATAATATAAACTGTTTATAATACGTTTACAGAGAAACAGAAACCAGCTGTCTGCCAGCACAAAAGCACAAAAGAAAGTAAAAAAATATATATTCAAGGAGGAATGAAGAATGGATCACATCAAACTGGGCTACGCGCCCACCAGAAGAAGTATTTTCAGCGCTCCGGACGCCATCAAATACCGGGGACTTACCGCGGACCGTCTGAAGGAGCTTGGCATCGATTTCGTGGATATCACGGATATCAACGAGGAGGGCCTGCTCTACAATGACGACGACATGAAGAAGATTGCCGAGAAATTTAAGGCCGAGAAGGTGGATGGACTGTTTCTGCCCCACTGCAATTTCGGTACGGAATATGAGTGCGCCCGCCTGGCTAAGGAACTGAATGTTCCGGTACTCCTCTGGGGCCCCCTGGACGAGCGCCCCGAGCCCAACGGCGTGCGTCTCCGGGATACCCAGTGCGGTCTGTTTGCCACCGGCAAGGTGCTGAGAAGATTCCGCGTTCCCTTTACCTATATGACCAACTGCCGGCTGAACGATCCGGTGTTTGAGAGAGGCATCCGGGATTTCATGGCGGTGTGCAACGTGGTGAAGAAGTTCCGCAATATCCGGATCCTTCAGATTTCCACCAGACCCTTTGACTTCTGGTCCACCATGTGCAACGAGGGCGAGCTTCTGGAGAAATTCAATATTCAGCTGTCCCCCATTCCCATGCCGGAGCTCACCGACGAGGTGAAGCGGGTGAAGGCCGAGGGCACCGAGGTGGCGAAGGTCATCGAGTACTGCAGAACCAACATGATCATCGAGGTGAAGGACGAGGAGCTGGAAAACGTGGCCGCTCTGAAGGTAGCCATGAAGAATCTCATCGACAAATACGGCTGTCAGGCGGGAGCCATCCAGTGCTGGAATCAGCTCCAGAGCGAGCTGGGCATCATGCCCTGCGCCGCCAATGCCCTTCTGAACGAGGAAGGCATCCCCGTGGTGTGCGAAACGGATATTCACGGAGCCGTCACGGCCCTGCTGGTGGAAGCGGCAGGCATGGGAGAGAAGAGAAGCTTCTTCGCGGACTGGACCATCCGCCATCCGGACATTGCGAACGGCGAGCTCCTGCAGCACTGCGGTCCGTGGCCCATCTCCGTGGCAAAGGAAACTCCCAGAATTACATATCCTCTTGCCTTTGATCATCCCGGCGCCATCACCGCGGAGGCGAAGCACGGCGACGTGACCCTGGCCCGCTTCGACGGGGATGAGGGAGAGTATTCCCTTCTTCTGGGAAATGCCAAAGGCGTGGACGGCCCTAAGGGCATGGGAACCTATCTCTGGGTGGAAGTGGACAATATCAAACGTCTGGAAGCCAAAATCGTGGAGGGTCCGTACATTCATCACTGTGTGGGAATCCACAAGAACGTGGTGCCGGTTCTCTACGAGGCGTGCAAATATATCGGTGTGAAGCCGGATCTCTACGACCCCATCGAGGAGGATGTAAAGGCCTATCTCCGGGGAGAATGATCCCGGAGAGTTCGGCACGGCGCCCGGGTCAGGACGCAGAGGGCGCTCCTCTTAAGGAGAGGACCGGAGTCCGGGGCGGAAGGGGAAGAACGGTACTTTAGACAGGAAAAGGAGAAAAGAGGATATGGAAAATCTGACTGCTTTATCTTATGATCTGAGAAAAAACGTGATCGAGATCATCCGTGCGGGAAAAGCAGGTCATATTGGCGGTGACATGAGCGTCATCGATATACTGATCACTTTGTATTTTAAACAGATGAACGTAAGCCCGGAGAACTTCGGGGATGAGAACAGAGACCGTTTTGTCATGAGCAAGGGCCACTCCGTGGAGGCGCTCTACGCCGTGCTGGCAGAAAAAGGCTTCTTCCCCATTCAGGAGGTTGTGGAGAAATTCAGCAAATTCGGGTCCAAATTTATCGGGCATCCCAACAACAAGCTGCCGGGCATCGAGATGAACTCCGGTTCCCTGGGCCACGGGCTTCCCGTGTGCGTGGGCATGGCCCTTGCGGGAAAGATGGACGGCAGGAGCTGCCGCGTATACACGGTCATGGGCGACGGCGAGCTGGCGGAAGGCTCCGTGTGGGAGGGAGTGATGGCGGCCAGCCACTATAAGCTGGATAATCTCTGCGCGGTGGTGGACCGGAACAGACTCCAGATCTCAGGAAATACGGAGGACGTCATGCACCATGACGACCTTCATGAGCGTTTCCGCAGTTTCGGATGGAATGTGATCGATGTGAAGAACGGAAACAGCATCGATGAGCTGAACGCCGCCTTCGAGGAGGCGAAGACGGTGAAGGGCTGTCCCACCGTACTCATAGCCAATACCGTGAAGGGCTGCGGCTCTCCCGTGATGGAAAACAAAGCGAGCTGGCATCATCATGTGCCCAGCGATGAGGAATATGAGCAGATCATGAAAGATCTGGAAGCGAGAAAGGAGGCTGCCCTTCATGAGTAAGACAGCGAATAAGCAGATGATCTGTGAGGTTTTGATGGAAGCTGCGGCTTCGGACAGGGACATTGTGGCTCTGTGCAGCGATTCCAGGGGAAGCGGCTCCTTCACGCCCTTCGCGGATGCCTATCCAGACCAGTTCGTGGAGACGGGAATCGCGGAGCAGAACCTGGTGAGCATTTCCGCCGGGCTGGCCAGATGCGGCAAAAAGCCCTACGCGGTATCTCCCGCCTGTTTCCTTTCCGCCAGAAGCTATGAGCAGGCCAAGGTAGATGTGGCCTACTCCAACACCAACGTAAAGCTGATCGGCATCAGCGGCGGCGTCAGCTACGGCGCTCTGGGCATGAGCCATCATTCCGCTCAGGATATTGCCGCCATGGCTGCCATCCCCAACATGCGGGTGTATATTCCCAGCGATCATCTTCAGACCCGGGAACTGACAAAGGCTCTTTTAAAGGACAGCAAACCCGCCTATATCCGCGTGGGCCGCAACGCTGTGGATCCGGTATACGAGGAGGGGAACGTTCCCTTCCGGATGGATCAGGCCAATGTTCTGTGCGAGGGAACCGATGTGGCCATCATTGCCTGCGGCGAGATGGTGAAGCCCTCCCTGGACGCCGCGAAGCTCCTGGGAGAAAAGGGAATCAGCGCCACGGTTGTGGATATGTACTGTGTGAAGCCTCTGGATAAGGCCGCGGTGGTGAAAGCCGCGGAGAATGCCAGGGCCGTGATCACGGTGGAGGAGCATTCGCCCTTCGGGGGCCTGGGCTCCATGGTAAGCCAGGTGGTGGGCAGCGAATGCCCCAGAAAAGTCATCAACCTGTCACTCCCGGACGAACCGGTGATCACCGGAACTTCTCAGGAAGTATTTGATTACTACGGACTGAACGCGCAGGGAATTGCGGAGAAGGCAATGGAGCTGGTAAAATAATATGAAGAATTATGTATTGAGTATTGACCAGAGCACCCAGGGGACCAAGGCCCTCCTCTTTGACGGTGAGGGGAATCTGATCTGCAGGTGCGACCTGCCCCATAAACAGTACATTGACGATAAGGGCTGGGTGGAGCATGATCCCGAGGAGATTTATGCCAACACCCTGTCCGTTATCAGAAATGTGGTGGAGAAGGCAGGAATTGACAAAAACGAGATCGCCGTGTTCGGAATCAGCAATCAGCGGGAGACCGCCATGGTATGGGACCGCGTCACCGGGAAGCCGGTGTACAATGCGGTTGTGTGGCAGTGCGCCAGGGGAGCGGCCATCTGCGCCAGGATCGAGAAGGAGGGGCACGGGGATGTGATCCGCGCCCATACAGGGATTCAGCTCTCCCCCTACTTTTCGGCGGCCAAAATCGCCTGGGTGCTGGAGAACGTCCCGGGAGCCCGGGAGAAAGCCGGCCGGGGGGAACTCTGCTGCGGAACCATAGACAGCTGGCTGGTGTACAGGCTGACGGGCGGAAAGAACTTTTATACGGACTATTCCAATGCTTCCAGAACCCAGATGTTCAATATTTCCACCCTTACGTGGGACGAGGAGGTGTGCGGATACTTCGGGATTCCCCTGTCCTGTCTGGCGGAGCTCACGGATTCCGACGGGGATTACGGATGCACGGATTTCGAAGGATATCTGGACGAACCCATCCCCATCCGGGGAGTTCTGGGAGATTCCCACGGAGCGCTGTTCGGACAGGGCTGCATCCGGGAGGGAATGATCAAGACGACCTACGGAACAGGCTCCTCCATCATGATGAATATCGGAAAGAAGCCGGTATTCAGCGATCAGGTGGTGACCTCCCTGGCGTGGAAGCTGGGAGGAGAAGTGAACTACGTTCTGGAAGGAAACATTAACTATACGGGAGCCGTCATCACCTGGCTGAAGGACGATCTGAACATGATCGCCTCCCCCGGGGAGACGGAGGAACTGGCCAATCAGGCCAATCCCGGCGACAAAACCTACCTGGTGCCCGCCTTCTCCGGTCTGGGGGCCCCCTACTGGGATCCGGACGCCGCGGCCACCATCTGCGGCATGACCAGGACCACCGGCAGGGCGGAGATCGTACGCGCGGGACTGGAATGCATCGCCTACCAGATCACGGATATTGTAAAGGCCATGGAGAAGGATTCCGGCCTTCCCATCCGGGAGCTCCGGGTGGACGGCGGTCCCACCAGGAACGGATATCTGATGCAGTTCCAGAGCGATATCGCCGATGTGACGGTGCAGGTGCCGTCCCAGGAGGAGCTGTCCGGAATCGGCGCCGCCTACGCCGCGGGAATTGCCGCGGGAATCTACGACAGGGATCAGGTACTGGGAAACATGACACGGAGGAAATTTGAGCCGAAGATGAGCGAGGACGTCCGCAGCGGAAAATATGAGGGCTGGAAAGCGGCCGTGAAGCGGACACTGACGGAATGACCTGACAGGAGGACAGAACCGGATGAAGATTACATTTATGGGTGCGGGAAGTACTGTGTTTGCCCGGAATGTTCTGGGAGACTGCATGTGTACTCCCTCCCTTCGGGATGCGGAGATTGCGCTTTACGATATTGATGAACAGCGCCTGAAGGATTCGGAGATCATTCTGGGCGCCATTAACAGAAACGTCAACGAAGGACGGGCCTCCATTTCCGCCTATCTGGGAGCGGAAAAACGGAAGGAGGCGCTCCGGGACGCGGATTTTGTGGTAAATGCCATTCAGGTGGGCGGCTATGAGCCCTGTACGGTTACGGATTTTGAGATCCCGAAGAAATACGGTCTTCGCCAGACCATTGCGGATACGCTGGGCATCGGGGGAATCATGCGGGCGCTCCGGACCATCCCCGTACTGGAGGAGTTCGCGCGGGACATGGAGGAGGTCTGCCCCGATACCCTGTTTTTGAACTACACGAATCCCATGGCCATGCTCACCGGGTACATGCAGCGGTACACGAAGATCCGCACGGTGGGTCTGTGCCACAGCGTGCAGGTCTGCTCGGAAGGTCTGCTGAAAAAGCTGGGCATGGAGGATAAGCTGGAAGGACGCCGGGAACTGATCGCCGGGATCAATCATATGGGATGGCTTCTGGAGCTGTATGACAAAGAAGGAAACGACCTTTATCCGGAGATCCGGAGGCGGGCCGCGGAGAAAAATGCCGGGGAGAAGCATGACGACATGGTGCGGTTCGAGTACATCCGCAGGTTCGGGTACTACTGTACGGAGTCCAGCGAGCACAATGCGGAGTACAACCCTCTGTTTATCAAATCCCGCTATCCGGACATGATCGAGAAGTATCAGATTCCTCTGGACGAGTATCCCCGCCGCTGCGTGAACCAGATCGCGGGCTGGGAGAAGGAGCGGGAGGACATTCTGAAGGACGGCAAAGTGACCCACCAGCGCTCGAAGGAGTATGCCTCCTACATCATGGAGGCGGTAGTGACCGGTATTCCGTACAAGATCGGAGGGAATGTCCTGAATAACGGACTGATTGAAAACCTTCCGGCGGAAGCCTGCGTGGAGGTTCCCTGCATGATCGACGCCAACGGCGTGAATCCCTGCCGTGTGGGCAGGCTGCCCACTCAGCTGGCAGCTATGAATATGACCAACATCAATGTCCAGCTTCTCACCGTGGAGGCTGCCGTTACGAAGGACCGAAACAGGATCTATCAGGCGGCGATGCTGGATCCCCATACGGCTGCGGAGCTGAACATGGACGATATCTGCGCCATGTGCGACGAGCTGATCGAGGCGCACGGGGAATATATGAAGATGTATCCGAAACGGCCGTAAGGTCCGGTGCGGCGCATGACGTCTCAGTATGTGAGGACGCCGTGCGCCGCTTTTGCGCCCTTTTATTTCCGGAACAGGAGAACGGCCATGTTCCGGATTCTGCGGCGGACTGAAAAAACGAAACGACGATGAAAGGAAAGAATGAGAAGGGAAAGGATGAACATGGCGGGAGCGTATAAAGACTGCACGCTCTGTCCCAGGGAGTGCCGGGCGGACAGGGAAGCGGGAGAAAAGGGATACTGCGGGATGGAGGGAGAAGTCCGCGCTGCCCGGGCAGCTCTCCACATGTGGGAGGAGCCCTGCATTTCCGGAGAGCGGGGATCGGGGGCCGTATTTTTTTCCGGCTGCTCTCTGAGATGTATTTACTGCCAGAACAGAGAGATTGCTCTGGGGGAGCGCGGCAGGAAAATCTCCGCGGAGCGGCTGACGGAGATTTTTCTCAGTCTCCAGCATCAGGGAGCGGCGAATCTGAACCTGGTGACGGCTGCCCATTTTGTTCCGCAGGTCATTGAGGCGCTGAACAGGGCCAGGGAGGAGGGCTTCTGCCTTCCGGTGGTATATAACAGCGGAGGATACGAGAAGACGGAGACGCTGCGCATGCTGGAGGGGTATGTGGACGTGTATCTGCCCGACTATAAGTATGCGGAGCCGGAGCTGGCGGCGGCCTTTTCCAACGCGCCGGACTATCCGTGGACGGCGGCGGCCGCCATAGAGGAGATGCTGAGACAGACCGGCCCCTGTGTTTTTGATGAAAATGGATATATCCGCAGGGGAACCATTGTCCGTCATCTGATCCTGCCCGGCCACACCAGGAATTCGGTGAAGGCCATCGGATTTTTATTGAAAACCTTCGGTACGGATCTGCATATCAGTATTTTAAAACAGTATACTCCCGTGTGGAAGTTCGAGCGGTATCCGGAGCTGAACCGTACGGTTACCGGCCGGGAATACGAGAAGGTGCTGAAGGCGGCTCTGGAGCTGGGCCTTCAGAACGGTTACTTCCAGGAGGGCGAAACCGCGAAGGAGAGCTTCATCCCCGCCTTCGACTATGAAGGGATTCTTTCCGATCCGCCGCTGTAACGGGCTGAGACTGACTGAAGATTCAGCCGCTTCCCCGCACAGGAGAGGGAATTGATTGCTGCGTTCAGTTGATCTGCTTTCCGGTCTCAGCCGCTTCCCCGCGCGGGGGCGGGAGGCTGGATTTCCCGGAAAATAAAAAAATCCTCCCTTAAAAAGGAAGGAGGCCGGTACTTTCGTACCGGCGCGTATGAAAAAGAAAAATATTTTATAGAAAGCTTGCTGCCTTCTATGTTTCCTACTATATCGGACAAATGTGAAAAATCTGTGATGCCCTTTTGAAAAATCTGTGAAAACCTCTTGACATTTTTCTCTTCCGGCCATATGATTTTAGACAGAACAAGGACGTTTTGCCTCAGGGGCGGAGCGTCCTCTTTTTTTGCGCAGGAGAGGAACGCGCCCGGCCGGAGGCCGCGGGGCAGGCGTCATATCAGGAGGAGGAATCGGTAATGAAATATCACGAAAAAGTCAGCACAGGAATGCCGGGGTTTGATAAATCCATCGACATGCTCCGCATGGGAGACAATGTGGTGTGGCAGATCGACAACATTGAGGATTATCTGAAGGTGGTGGAGCCGTACATCGCCCAGGCGAGAAAGGACCAGCGGAAGATCATCTATGTCCGGTTCGGAAGCCACCCGCCGGTGCTGAACGAGGAGGAAGAGGACATTACCACCTATCATGTGGACGCAGGGCAGGGGTTTGAGCAGTTCGCCACCACCATCCATCAGATCGCAGAGCAGGAGGGGCGGAAAACCTTTTATGTCTTCGACTGCCTGACGGAGCTTCTGGAATTCTGGTATTCCGACCTGATGATCGGAAACTTTTTCCGGGTAACCTGTCCCTATCTGTACATTATGGATACGGTGGCCTACTTTGCCATCATCCGGAACCGTCATGTGTTTGACACGGTGGCCAGGATCAGGGGAACCACCCAGTGCCTCTTCGATCTGTACATGATCGACGGGGAGATGTACATTCATCCCCTGAAGGCGGACGGAAGATATTCCCCCACCATGTTCTTTCCCCACAGGATCCAGGGGGACAAATTTACCAGCATTACCTCCAGCGCTCAGGCGGCGGAGCTGTTTTCCGGCTTCGAGTGGGATAAGCAGCGGCTGGATTACTGGAATGTGACCATGAATCATGCCCGGGAGGTGGTGAATCAGCCCGGGGAGGAGCAGGAGCGGATGAAGAACCTGCTCATCAGCCTGTTTATCGGCAAAGAGACCCGGATGAGGGATCTCTGCAGACAGAACTTTGACCTGAAGGACCTGATCAAGATCGTGTCCAGAGAGGTGGGCACCGGCTATATCGGCGGCAAGAGCGTGGGTATGCTGGTGGCAAGGAAGATCATCAAAAATGCCCGGGGAGAGATGGGGGATATCCAGAAATATCTGGAGCCGGACGATTCCTTTTTCATCGGAGCGGATGTGTATTATACCTACATTGTGCAGAACGGCTGGTGGGAGCTGCGTCTTCAGCAGAAGACGGAGGAAGGATATTTTTCCATGGCGGAGCCTCTGCGGGAGAAGCTTCTCTGCGGCAGCTTCCCGGAGATCATCGAGGAGGAGTTCGTGCACATGCTGGAGTACTTCGGGCAGTCTCCGGTGATCGTTCGCTCCAGTTCTCTCCAGGAGGACAATTTCGGCAATGCCTTCGCGGGCAAATATGAGAGCGTGTTCTGTGTGAATCAGGGTACGCCGGAGGAAAGACTCCGGGCCTTCGAGGACGCAGTGCGGGAGGTGTACGCCAGCACCATGAACCCGGACGCCCTCCAGTACCGCCGCCAGAGAGGCCTGGCTTTCAAGGATGAGCAGATGGCCATTCTGGTGCAGCGGGTGTCCGGCGACTATTACGGGGACTATTTCTTCCCCCACGCGGCGGGAGTGGGCAACTCCTCCAATCTGTACGTGTGGGACAAAAATATGGATATGGACGCGGGAATGCTCCGTCTGGTGTTCGGCCTGGGCACCAGGGCCGTGGACCGTGTGATCGGAGATTATGTCAAAATTGTGGCTCTGGACGATCCCACCAGGCTTCCCCTCCTCACCGCTCAGGATGAGCGGAAATATTCCCAGCACAATGCGGATGTTCTGGACCTGAGGAACAATCAATGGTGCAGCAGGGAGATCGGCGAGCTGGTAAAAAACGACATCGGCGTGCGGAAAACGCTGTTCCTCACTCTGGATTACGCGGAAGCGGACCGGCTGAGGGAGCTGGGCTACACGAACCTGCCCGTGCCATTTACCGTGAATTTCCGGAAGATGCTGCGGGATACGGAGTTTCCCGTGATCATGCGCAAAATGCTGAAGCTTCTCTCGGACACCTACGATTACCCGGTGGACGTGGAGTTTACAGTAAATTTCCGGGATGATAAGAATTTCTTCTTTAATCTGGTACAGTGCCGTCCCCTCCAGACCAGGGGCCTGGGAAAGACGGTGGAAATTCCCAGACTGGACAGCACCGAGGACTGCGTATTTTATTCCGAGGGGAACTTTATGGGCGGAAACCTGCGGATCCCCATGGACAAAGCGATCTTCGTGGATATCCATTCCTATCTGGCCCGGCCGGAGCAGGACAAATATCAGGTGGCCCGGAATATCGGCAAGCTGAACCAGCTTTTGAAGGATGAGCACGTGATCCTGATGGGGCCGGGAAGGTGGGGAACCACCACGCCCTCCCTGGGAGTGCCGGTGCATTTCACGGAGATCAGCCACATGGCGGCCATGTGCGAGATTTCCTATCAGTCGGAGGGGCTGATGCCGGAGCTGTCCTACGGAAGCCATTTCTTCCAGGATCTGGTGGAATCGGGAGTGTTTTATCTGGCGCTCTTTAAGGAGCAGGAGAATGTGATCTTCCGCGAGGAAAAGCTGATGGGAGAAAACCTTCTGGGAAGCCTGCTGCCGGAGGCGGAGGCCTTTTCGGATGTGATCCGGGTGGTGGATATCCGGGGAAGAGAGCTGTATTCCGATATTTCCTGCCAGAGGGTATTCTTGAAGTAGAGGGACAGAGCCGGAAGCTTCGGCTGTCACAGGGCCGGGAACAGCTGTGACATGCTGACTGCCGGAGCTGTCATTGGAGAAACGGTTATTGAGGACAAAAAAGACCGGGACAGCATACAGGTTCACAGATTCTGCAGAATGGCGTGCCGCAGCAGAAAGAGTGATTCGTCCGTATGTTGTCCCGGCCTGATGTTCTGAAGGGCCGGAGTATCAAAACTATGTTCCGGTTTTCATGGCCGGAGTGCCAGAACTATGTGCCGGCTTTCAGAATCGGACCGTCAGAACGCTGTGCCGGCTTTCGGAACCGGCCTGTCAGAACTTCTTCCAGGTATCTCTGGCGAAAAGCAGCACCAGCGGGAAGATCTCCAGTCTTCCGGCCAGCATGTCGAAGCACAGCACGCACTTGGACAGCGGGGAGAACATGGAAAAGTTCCCTGTGGGACCCACCAGCTCCAGTCCCGGTCCGATATTGTTTATGGTGGCGGCCACCGCCGTGAAGTTGGTGACCAGGTCAAACTCGTTAAAGCTGAGGATCAGAACCGATACCGCGAAGATCAGAAAATAAACCATGATAAAGTTGTTGGTGGAGCGCAGCACCTCGTGGGAAATGGACTTTCCGTCCATCCGGACCTTTTTTACCGCATTGGGATGGAGGAACAGGTGCAGCTCCTTCCGGAGAGCCCTCCACAGGATAATGAAGCGGGAAACCTTGATGCCGCCGCCTGTGCTGCCGGCGCAGGCTCCCACGAACATGAGCATCACCAGGATCGTCCGGGACAGTCCCGGCCACTGATTGAAGTCCGCCGTGGCAAACCCCGTGGTGGTGATAATGGAGCCCACCTGGAACAGGGCGGTGCGCAGCGTTTCCCAGACTCCGTGGAACAGATGCCGGATATCCAGGGCGATGGTCAGGGTGGACAGCGCGATAATCCCCAGATAGTACCGGAGCTCCTCGATCTTCAGCGCCTGCATGAATTTTTTCGTGATGATCAGGTAATAGACGCTGAAATTGATGCCGAACAGGATCATAAATATGGCGGTCACTGTCTGGAGATAGGGGCTGTAGCCCGCGATACTGTCATTTTTAACGCCGAAGCCTCCCGTACCTGCGGTGCCGAAGGCGGTGCACAGAGTATCGAACAGAGGCATGCCCCCCAGGAGAAGAAAAATGATCTCCAGCACGGTGAGGGCAAAATAAATGGTGTAGAGGATCTTGGCCGTGGAGCGGACCTTGGGCACCAGCTTGCTCACAGAAGGTCCCGGGCTCTCCGCCCGCATGAGGCTCATCTGATAGCCGCCCGACAGCGGCAGCAGGCAGAGAAGGAACACCAGAACGCCCATACCGCCGATCCAGTGGGTGAAGCTCCTCCAGAACAGTACGCAGTGGGGCAGTCCCTCCACCGCGGTGAGAATACTGGCCCCGGTGGTGGTGAAGCCGGAGATGGTTTCAAACAGGGCGTCAATGGGATTGGGAATGCTTCTGCTGAATATAAAGGGCAGCGCCCCCGCAATACTGAGGACAATCCAGCTTAGCGCCACCGTTACATAGCCTTCCCGGGTGTAAAATACCCTGTTGGAGGGCTTTTTCCTTGTGAGGGGAATTCCGGCAACGAGGCAGAGGACCATGGCGATCACGAAGGAGAACCCGGCGGATTCCCTGTAGATCACGGCAGTGATGCAGGGAAGCACCATGAAGATCGCCTGGAAATTTAAAATCCATCCGATGATGTACACAATAATGGAATAATTCATGTCCGCCACCTTATCTTTCCAGTATGTCCCGGATGTCCCGCAGACCTTTGTTGGTAGTGACGATGATTACCGTGTCGCCCACCTGGATGGAGTCCTGACCTCTGGGGATACGGACCTTTCCGTTTCGGTTCAGACATCCCACCAGAAGGTTTTTTTTCAGATTCAGCTGAGCCAGGGGAATCCCCACCACGGGAGATTTTTCGTGGATGGCGAATTCCAGAGCCTCCGCCTGATTGTCCAGGATATGGTACAGGGTTTCCACATTGCTTCCGATACTGTTCTGGGCGGCGCGGACATACTGAAGAATGTAGTCGGCCGTGATATATTTGGGGTAGATCACGCTTCCCACGTCCAGACTGTCGATGACGTCGTCGTAGGAGAGACGGCTGATCTTGGCCACCTGCTTGGCGGAGGAGACGGTTTTGGCGTAGAGGGAGAGGAAAATATTCTCCTCGTCCATGTTGGTGAGGGTCACGAAGGACTCCGCCTTGGCCAGTCCCTCCTCCATGAGAAGGGCGCGGTCCGTGCCGTCTCCGTTGATGATGGTGGCTCCCGGAAGCAGATCGCTCAGCTGCTCGCAGATCGCCCGATCCTTTTCGATGATCTTGACGTTGATATGCATGGGCAGCAGCATGTCTGACAGATAATAGGAGATCTCCCCTCCCCCCACGATGATGGTGTTTTTTACCTGGTTGGTCTTCAGACCGATCTTTTTGAAAAAGAGCGAAGCATTTACGCGTGAGGCGATGATGGAGACAAAGTCCCCGTTGTGGATCACGTGATTTCCTCCGGGGATCGCCATGTTGTCTTTGCTTTCTATGGCGCAGATAAGGATATCGCACCGCAGCTTCGCGGAAATCTGGGACACGGACATTCCGTCCAGTCCGAATTCCGGCATGACCTTGAATTTCAGAAGCTCCACCTTGCCCTTGGCGAAGGAATCGATCTTGATGGCGGAGGGGAAGCTGAGCAGTCTGGAAATTTCCTGAGCGGCGGCCAGCTCCGGATTGATGATCATGGCGACGCCCAGGCGTTTTTTGATAAAATCATATTCCTTGTAGTAGATAGGGTTCCGGACTCTGGCGATGGTGTGGCAGTGCCCGGTTTTCTGTGCGATGAGGCAGCACAGCAGGTTCAGCTCATCCGACTCCGTGACGGCGATGAGAATATCTGCGCTTTCGATTCCGGCCTCCATCAGAGTATTGATGCTGGCTCCGTTGCCCACGACGCCCATGGCGTCGATGCCTTCGGTGGCGGAATTTATTTTTTCCGGCGATGTGTCGATGAGAGTCAGGTCCGTTTCTTCTTCCTGCAGCTGTTCCGCAAGGGTACGTCCTACCTTGCCGCATCCGACAATAATAATTTGCATGAGATCCTCCCAATGATGATGTTCAGTATGATCAGTCAGATAAAACCGATAAAATGGTAAAGCTATTATAGCACTGTCCCTTCTCTTTTTAAATATGATTTTTTCATTTTTTCGGGCCGGAAGAAGGGGAAAGTTCCCCTGTGAAGGAGGAAACAGAAGTTGCGGTATTTTTTCGGTTGTGATACATTGAGAGAAGAAAAACACAGGAGAGCGGGGAAGAAACGTGACGATACGGAAGCTTTTTATTATGCTGTTTACCATAAACGGAATGGAATTTCTGCTGGGATGTGTGCTCCTGCGGGGGATATGGGGGAGGACGGCCCGTCAGACGGACGTGGTCCTCTTTCTGGCCATGGGGGTGATCCTCCTGGGAGGACTGCTCACGGCGGGAGGCCTGTTTTTCATATCCAGGTACCAGTACCGCAGCTATCGGGAGAGCGAGAAAAATCTGGAGAACCTGAACGGAAAGCTCCGGGAGCAGCGTCATGATTACCTGAACCAGATGCAGATCGTATACGGCCTTCTGGAACTGGAGGAATACGAGGACGCCAGAGAGTACCTCCGCCCCGTCTTTAAAGACCTGATGAAGGTGAACAGAGCTCTGAAGACCTCCCAGCCCGCCGTCAATGCCCTTCTCCAGGCGAAGATGGAGACGGCGGAAAAGCGGGGGATCGACTTTTATCTGGATGTGGGCACCAGGCTGGACGCCCTGGCCATGGAGCCCTGGGAGCTGTGCAAGGTGCTGGGAAACCTGATTGACAACGGAATGACCGCGGTGTCGGAGCTGGAGGGAGAGCGGAGGATTTCCATGGATATCCGGGAATCCGCGGACGAATACTATTTCATGATAAGAAATAACGGACCGGAGATACCGGAACAGAACCGGAAGCTGATCTTTAACCAGGGCTTTACCACCAGGGGAGAGGAAGGACACGGGATGGGCCTGTTTATTGTGGCCGCAGTGCTGAAGGAGGCGGGCGGCAGGGTGGAGTTTGTCAGCAGCCGGGAGGAGACGGCCTTCACGGTGACCGTGCCGAAAGGAGCGGAGAACCCCCTGTCAGTTCCGGCCAAAAAAGTGACAAGATAAAAGGAAAAATGTATAAATTATGGATTTTGTCTTTTCTTTTTCTGTTCTGCCGATAAAATGAAGAAAAAAGAAAACCTGAAAGAAAACCGGAAGGAATCCGGGGAAGGATTCCGGAAGGATTTTCCGAAAGAGGAAGGAGGGAACCAAAATGGACACAATGGAAATTCTGGGAATTCTGCTTTTGATCGCCGGATTCATTCTGGCCGGAATCGAAATGGTTCTGCCGGGCTTTTCCGTACCGGGAATCAGCGCGATCATCTGTCTGGTGTCCGCGGTGTTTCTCATCGCCGATTCCATCATGGAGGGCGTGGTGATCACCGTGGGGATCCTGGCGCTCCTGGGTATTCTGCTGGCGCTGATCCTCTGGCTTCTGTCCAGGGGAAAGCTGAAATCCCCCATCATCCTGGAGGAGGAGCAGCGGCGCTCGGACGGCTATCTGAGCTCCAGCGATCTGAACTATCTCCTGGGCAAGGAGGGAGTGGCAGGGACGGATCTGCGTCCTGCGGGCGTAGGCCGGATCGACGGAGTGAACCTGGACGTGATTTCAGACGGAAAGTACATTTCCAGAGGAGCGAAGATCAAAATCATCAAGGTGGAAGGTTCCAAACTGATTGTGGAGGAACAGGATTCGTAGCGTTGTTTCGGCAGACAGTTTTTATGACAGGAGGAAAGACAGATGATAAGAGAATTTTTATGGATCGTGCCTTTGGGCATTGTGGGGCTGCTGGTTGTATTATTTTTTGTATTTGTTCCGGTGGGGCTGTGGATCTCCTCGCTGGCGTCCAATGTAAAGATCAGCATCTTTACCCTGATCGGCATGAAGCTTCGCCGGGTGAAGCCCGCCGAGATTGTTCTGCCCCTGATCAAGGCCAGAAAAGCTGGCCTGGATCTCAGCGCGAATCAGCTGGAGGCCCATTTCCTGGCGGGCGGCAACGTGGACAATGTAGTCAACGCGCTGATCGCTTCGGAGAGAGCGGGAATCGTGCTGAAGTTCGAGAAGGCCGCCGCCATTGATCTGGCGGGGAGAAACGTTCTGGAAGCGGTGCAGATGAGCGTCAATCCCAAGGTCATTGAGACCAGCAATGTGTCCGCTGTAGCCAAGGACGGCATCGAGCTTCTGGTGAAGGCCAGAGTGACGGTGCGGGCGGATCTGGAGCGCCTGGTGGGCGGCGCCGGGGAGGCCACCATTCTGGCAAGGATCGGTGAAGGAATCGTCACCACGGTGGGCTCCGCCGATTCCCACAAGGAGGTGCTGGAAAATCCCGACGACATCTCCAAGCGGGTGCTGACAAAGGGGCTGGATTCCGGTACGGCCTTTGAGATTCTTTCGATTGACATTGCGGATATCGATGTGGGCCGGAACATCGGCGCACAGCTCCAGACCCTTCAGGCGGAGGCGGACAAAAATATTGCTCAGGCCAAAGCGGAGGAGAGAAGAGCCATGGCGGTGGCCCGGGAGCAGGAAATGCGGGCCTACGTGGTGGAAGCCGAGGCGGAAGTGCCCAAGGCCATGGCCTGCGCTTTAAGAGAAGGAAAAATCGGCGTGATGGATTACTACGAGCTGCAGAATATTAAAGCGGATACGCAAATGCGGGAGAGCATCGGAGAAAGTACGAAGGACGAAGGAATCGCAGACTGAGCCGAAGGGAGGTCAGCGGAATGGGAACGATGTTTTTGAAATCCGCAGCGTATACTGCCTCCAGAACCATGACGGCCATGGATGCGGCGAAGCGGAAGATGCCTGACGGTCAGAGGGATGAGAAGAATAAACTCCCGGCAAAGTCTGACGATCCTCCGGATAAAGGAGAAAACCGGGACAGAGACTCCGGGACAGAAGATTCCGGAAAAAAGAAGCCGGGAAAAAGGGCCTCCGGAAAAGAGAAGGCGGGGAAGAAGAATTCCGGAAAAAAGAAGTTCAGAAAAAAGAAGCCGGGAAACCGGGATTCCGGGCAGACGTCTCCGGATGGGACGGACAGGGCGGAGCCCTCTTCAGCCCCAATGGGCGGAGCCGAAGAAACCCCGCCGGGAGACAGCGTAATCCGCACTTCGCGGAAGGAAGCAGGAGATTCCGGAGAGAAACAGCGGTACGGAGCGGCCCTCTCCGCTATGGGGAGACAAGGTCTCCAGAACGCAGTGGTCTGGGCAGAGATCCTGGGCCCTCCCGTGGCGAAAAGGAACAGACAAAAAAGAATGGAGCTGTTACATGGCGATCGGAGTAATGCTGGTAGAGGATGAGGCGGGAATCCGTCTTCTTCTACGGAAGATCATTGAAAAGCATTCGGAGTTTCAGGTAGTGGCGGAGTGTGAGGAGCTGGCGGAGTCCGTGATTCAGTTCCGCCGCCTGAACCCTGAAGTGGTATTCCTTGATATCGGAATCAAGGGGCAGAGTGGGGTGGAGTGCGCCAGGATTTTTACGGATATGAATCCCAAGGTGAAGATCATCTTCGCCACGGCCCATGCGGAGTATATGCCGGAAGCCTTCGAACTGTACGCCTTTGACTATCTGGTGAAGCCCTTCTCCGTGGACAGAGTGAACAGGACTCTGGACCGGATCGTTTCCCTGGGGGAGACCTCCTCCCCGGACAGGGAGGAGAAGGTGGTGAAATCTCCCTACCGGCACAACAAGCTTCTGGTGAAGGGCAAGGAGAGCATGAGCTTCGTGGATATCCCCGAGATCGTGCTGATCCAGCGGGAAAACAATACCACGGTGATCTACACCGAAAAGGACACCTTCGTCACCTCCGCCAGCATGTCGGAGCTGGAGAAGAAGCTGGATCCGGACCAGTTCCTCCGCAGCCACAAGTCCTATATCATCAATCTTTCCAGGATCCGGAAGATCGAACCCTACGGAAGATGGACCTATGTGGTGCATTTTCAGGGAAGGAAGGAGGACGCGCTTCTCACGGCGGAGAAATATGAGGAAGTGAAGCGGCGGTTTCTGTAAGCCCGAATCGGGCCGGGAGCCGGGCAGGAGGTTTTGATAAGGACGGGGGCGGTTTTTTTGACCGGATATGTGAAACGGTCAGGAAAGTCGCCCTTCTTTGCGTGTTTTCTGTACAATAGTACTAAAAAAAGAAAGTGAAAAATGTGAATATGCGAATGGAAAACTCCCGAAAATATTGTATTATAAGTTGATGTGAATGAGTTTGAGACAGCAGGTGCAGGAGAAGATGAAAAAATTCAAAAGGATTTTTACGATAGTGATAGATTCCCTGGGAGTGGGGTCCATGCCTGACTCCGGAAAATACGGGGACGTGGGAGTGAATACCTTTCTTCATGTGTGGAATGCTTCCGAAGGACTGGAGATTCCCAATCTGAGAATGCTGGGGCTGGGGAACCTCTGCGGGATCACCGCGGATCATGTCCGGGGGTATTTCCTGGATCTCTATGAGGCCAGCACGGGCAAGGACACCATGACGGGACACTGGGAGATGATGGGGCTTCACGTGACGAAGCCTTTTCAGACATTTACGGATACGGGATTTCCCCCGGAGCTGATCCGGGAGCTGGAGCGCCGCTGCGGGAGAAAAATCGTGGGAAACAAGTCCGCCAGCGGAACGGATATTCTGGAAGAGTACGGGGAGCATGAGATTGCCACCGGAGATATGATCGTATATACCTCCGCGGATTCGGTGCTTCAGATCTGCGGCAACGAGGAGACCATGGGACTGGACAACCTGTATCATTACTGCGAGATCGCCAGGGAGCTGACCATGCGGGATGAGTGGAAGGTGGGCAGAGTCATCGCCCGCCCCTATGTGGGGAAAAAGAAGGGAGAGTTCCGCAGGACCGCCAACCGCCATGACTACGCGGTGAAGCCCTACGGCACGACAGCCCTGGATCTTCTGAAGGAAAACGGGCTGGACGTGATCGGCGTGGGGAAGATTTACGACATTTTCTGCGGTCAGGGTATTACGGAAACTTACCGGTCCCAGAGCAGCGTGCACGGGATGGAACAGACCCTGGAGATCGCGGAGAAGGATTTTACGGGACTGTGCTATGTGAATCTGGTGGATTTTGACGCTCTATGGGGACACCGGAGAAATCCGGAGGGCTACGGAAGAGAGCTGGAAGCTTTTGATGTGAAACTGGGAGAGCTGATGAAGCGGCTGCGGGAGGACGACCTCCTGATGATCACGGCGGACCACGGGAACGATCCCACCTATGTGGGGACGGATCATACCAGGGAGCGGGTGCCTCTTCTGATCTATTCGCCGCTGATGAAGCAGGGGGGACGGCTGGCTTCGGAGGACACCTTCGGCGTGGTGGGATATACCGTCGCGGATAATTTCGGTCTGCATATGCCTCCGGAAACCATCGGGTATTCCCTGATGCCTTCCATCGTTTTTTAGACCGGCAGTGCTGCTGCCGGATTGTTTTTCCGTACGGGCGGCCGGACTTCGGAGAAAAGGGATACGGGATTCTGCGGGTACCGGTCATTTCAGCGCATCATATCTGAGTCTCCGAAATTCGGGTTCAGGCGGTTCCCGGTTGTCCGGGGCAAAAAGTGGATACGGGATCCTGCGGGTACCGGTCATTTCCATGCATCATATCTGAGCTTCCGGAGTTGGGATTCAGGCGATCCCCGGTTGTCCGGGACAGAGTTGAGGGGGAAATTATGGACACTTTGGGTAATACGATGGACAGCCTTGGCGAAACCATAGACACGCTGGGAAATTCCCTGGGAAGCACGCTGGAGGAAGCCGGAATGGAGACGCTGGGCCAGCATGTGTCTTCGGCGGGAGAGGTCTACGCCGCGCTCCGCGCCTATGCGCGGGAGCAGATTCCTGTGATTACGCGTTTTGGAATCCGGGTAGTGCTGGCCATCCTTATTTTTATACTGGGGCGCAGGCTCGTCCGCTGGGTGTTAAAGATCGTGCGCCGCTCCATGGAGAGGGCCAACGCGGACACCGGTGTGATTCAGTTTGTGGGGTCTTTCCTGAAATTCAGTCTTTATACGCTGCTTCTTTTTACCATAGCGGAATATCTGGGGGTGGAGGAGACTTCCGTGGCCGCCCTTCTGGGTACAGCCGGCGTGACGGTGGGTCTTGCCCTCCAGGGCGGTCTGGCCAATCTGGCCGGCGGAGTGATGCTGCTGATCTTCAAACCCTTTCAGGTGGGAGATTACATTATTCAGAACGGACAGGCGGGGAACGAGGGAACCGTGTCCAAGATCGAGATCTGCTATACCACCCTCAGCACCATTGACGACAGAATCATTGTGATTCCCAACGGCTCCCTTTCCAACAGCTCCATCGTGAATGTCACCGCCAAGGATCAGCGGAAGCTGGACGTGAAGGTAATGATCTCCTACCAGTCCAGCATCGACCAGGCGAAGGGGATCATCTGGAAGCTTCTGGAGGAGGATCCGGATGTGAAGGTAAACGAGGATACCATTGTCTTTGTGGACGAGCTGGCCAGCAGCGGTATCGTCATCGGGTGCCGGGCCTGGGTGGACACTGGGGTGTACTGGCCCACGAAGTGGAGGCTGAATCAGAGAATCAAGGAAGAGTTTGATTCCAACGGTATTATCATCCCCTATAATCAGCTGGTGGTGCATATGCAGGATTATCAGGAGAATACCCGCGGCCGGTAAGTGCTGCTGCATGGGACGGGGAAGACCGCCGGATCTGTCAGCATTTGTACAGAGGGTCTTTACGGGAAAGGTTCCGTGCCGTAAAAAGGTGTGGATCAGGACATGGATTTTGCGCAATCGGTGAAGATAAAAGTTGAAATGTGTGAAGGATATGATACAATAACTTTATACAAGGTTGGGAACCGGAACGGAATCCATATTGCCAAAGGGAAAGGAGAAGTATTTATGAAGAAATTCATGGAGGAGTTCAAGGCATTTGCCCTTCGGGGAAATGTGATGGACATGGCCATCGGTATCATTATCGGCGGCGCTTTTACAGGGATCGTCACATCGCTGACAGATAATTTTATCAATCCCATTCTGATGCTGATTACTGGTCAGGCCAGCTATTCGCTGGGGGACGTGGCGGCTTTCGGAACCGCTTTTATTTCTGCAGTGATCAATTTTGTGATCACGGCGTTTATTCTTTTCTGTTTGCTGAAGGGAATGAATAAGCTGATGAGCCTTGGGAAAAAGAAGGCGGAGGAAGAGGCGGCTCCCGTGACGAAGATCTGTCCCTACTGTAAGAGCGAGATCGATATTGCGGCCACCAGATGTCC
>CANQUG010000014.1 GCA_947626985.1 uncultured Lachnospiraceae bacterium
AATATGACGAAGTATCAGAGCATTTTCCTCAAAGAAGAAGTTTGACAGGAAAACAGAATAATTGCTTCAAGCATAGAGAAAGACCAGGGGACAAAGTAACAGGAACATAAATCAATGAGCAAACTGATCATAACAAAAATGGACATCTTCCATCGCCCCTGTCTGGTATGCGCAGCCTGGGAAGATGGAAAGGTCGTGGAGCTTCGCCTTCACCCGGCAGGGAAGGCGGAGTCTGTTTTAAACAACATTTACATGGGACAGGTGGAAACGGTTTCCGCCGGGATTCAGGCGGCCTTCGTGCGGTTTCAGAAGGATGAGATGGGATACTTTCCTCTTTCTGAAGCGGGACAGGTGATCTATGGGGCAGGACGAAAAGGGAACGCTCCCCTTCGGGCGGGCGATCAGATTCTGGTCCAGGTGAGCCGCGACGCCATGAAGGGCAAGCTTCCGGCCCTGTCCTCCAATCTGAACTTTACCGGCCGTTTTCTGGTTCTCACCACCGGAAACAAAAAATTCGGCCTTTCTGCCAAACTCTCCGGTGAGGAGCGGAAACTCCTGAGCGGATGGCTGGAGGAGGAAGAGGCCCGCTCCGACAGAGAATACGGAATCGTGGTACGGACCAATGCGGCGGAGGCTTCCAAAGAAGAGATTCTCAGTGAGCTGCAGTATCTGAAACAGATTTATCAGCGTGTGGCCGTGCAGGGCAGAAGCAGAACATCGGGGAGCCTTCTTTATGAAACCCTTCCTTTTTATCTGTCAGCGCTCAGAGACAGCCGCAGCAGGGACCTGGAGGAAATTATTACAGATCTGCCGGATGTTCTGGAAAAGACCAGAGAATATCTTTCAGAAAACGGTTCCGGAGAAGAAGAGAAACTGCGTTTTTATGAGGATCCCCTTCTTCCTCTCTGCAAGCTCTATCGTCTGGAGAACGCTGTGGAGGAGATCCGGAGAGAAAAAATCTGGCTGAAAAGCGGCGGCTTCCTGGTGATCCAGCAGACGGAAGCCTTCGTGTCCATCGACGTGAACAGCGGCAAATATACCGGGAAGAAAAAGACAGAAGAGACCTTCCGTAAAATAAACCTGGAGGCTGCCGGTGAGATTGTGCGTCAGATCCGACTGCGGAATCTGTCCGGGATCATACTGGTGGATTTTATCAATATGGAACATCCTGATCATCAGGAGGAGCTGTTCCATGTACTCCAGAAGCTTCTGAAAAAAGATCCGATGAAGGGAAAAGCAGTGGATATCACGCCTCTTCACATTTTTGAGATGACACGCAAAAAGGTCCGCCGGCCTGTGCTGGAGGATCTGCGGGAACTCGCTGACGCAGAATAGAAGATTGAATATCCTTTTTCAAAAAAACGGCATCGTCCGGGAAATCATTCCCCCGAACGTATGTCGTTTTTTTCATTTCCCCGATATTGTCTCCTGATGGCAGGAGAGAGTTCACCCGGAGAGATTCTTATGTCAAAAGTGTTTTCTCTTAAGCTGTAAGAGAAAGGCACTGACAATCAAACTGATCAATTTACCAAATGCATAATTATTCATCTGTTATACATACTGAATTTTTATACATAAAATGATAGCATACTACAGCTAAATATTCATTTAGTATAAGAAATTTATTTACTAAAATATAATTTACCATATGTTCTTCGGACACTGCCATTCATATCACACATCTCACACATCAATGAATGACAATAAGTGAAATAAAATGCGATGATAATGGAATGATATACAATTTTGTAACATTTTAAAGAGCAATCGTAAATTGTTAAAGAGTAATCATGGATAGTTAAAGAGCAATCGTGAACGACTCCGGCGGTCTGCGGACATTCTGATTTTTCCTGATATTCTGTTATTCTTTCTAAGCATTGTATTGTAAATCAGATCGCGCCGGTCATAACAGGAACTTTCGATTTCTATCGTTAATGATTGCAAACGAGCAGCCTTCCCCAGGCACAAGATGTAGTGCCGCCGATTCCTTTTCTATAATGTACCAAAAAGATTACAAAATTGTGAAAAACGTCCTCAGTTCTCTTGCTGAAACCGGATTTAGGTTTGGGAATACAAACAAAATAGTGAAAAAACCTTCTTTTTCTTTGACGAAATGCACAACAATAATAAAAAAATAACACCTGTACAAAATTTCGACACTAGTAAAAGTGCACTATTTAATATAAAATAACCATATCGAACATCTGGTGCGACAGAGGAGTTCGAAGAGATCAAACAGATCATAGTAAAGGAGGAAACAGACAACATGAAGAAAAAAGCTTTGTTAGCAGTTGCCGTGTCAGCAGCCATGGCTGCTTCACTGCCGGTAAGCGCACTGGCCGCAGAGGGTTCTCTGCCCAGAAATGAAACGCTGTATTTCTCAGGACAGCAGTGGGGTACTGTAAACGACTATAACCCCATGTCCCCCAACTCAAACAACGCCATGGTAATCGCAGCCAACGACGCTGCCCGTACCCTGGTATATGAGACACTGTATATGTGGAACCCGCTGAATTCTCAGCTGTATCCGCTGCTTGCAGCTCCGGATTCCCAGCCCGAGTGGGATGAAAATCAGGCGAACCTCACCGTTACCCTGAATCCCGACGCGAAATGGTCCGATGGAACTCAGGTAACCGCGGCTGACGTTGTAGCTACCGTTAAAGCGCATATGGATTATGAGACCTCCGCAGGCGCAGACATGAAGAACTATATCGAGTCCGCGGAAGCCATTGATGACACCACCGTTGTATTCCATGCCGTTCTTAATGAGGAAGGCAAGGCCGTGAACCCGCTGATGCTCATGTCCTATATGCCCAAGCTGTATATCATGCAGGAAGCTTATCTGAACACTGTTGCCGAAAGAAACAACGGCTCAGCTGAGGATATCAAGCTTGACAGAATGGAAGATCTGGTGGCCTCCGGTCCCTACAAACCCTACATCGCCAACGACCAGCAGGTAGTGCTGGAGCGCGATGACAATTACTGGGGACAGGCAGAATCCATGTGGGGATCTCTTCCGGCTCCGAAATATATCGCACACACGATCTTTAAAGACAACGCTGCCGGCGATACCGCCTTCAAACAGGGTGAAGTAGACGTTTCCCAGCAGTTCACCACAGATATCCAGAAATACTGGGAAGAGCAGGGACTTCCTATTTCTACATACCTTCTGGAGCCGCCCTACGGCATTTGCATGACCATGCCTACCATGGTATTTAATACAGAAATCCCCGGCCTGGATCAGGTAGCGGTTCGTAAAGCTATCGCCATGGCTACCGACTATGACCAGATCATTGCTTCCGCAATGTCCGGACAGTCACCCTCCTTCGCAGATGTTCCGCGTTCCATCATGAACCCCACCGACGGCGAGCAGGCCATGGTTGACAATGACGCTCTGGCTGATCTTCAGTGGGCGAACAAGGATGTGGAAGGCGCAATCGCAGTTCTTGACGAGGCAGGAATCGTTGACAGCGACGGCGACGGTATCCGTGAGTATAACGGCGAAAATCTTTCCTTCAAGGCTGAGTGCCCGCAGGGCTGGACCGACTGGAACGCGGCTCTTGAAATCGTAGCTCAGGCCGGAAAAGATATCGGCATCAACATCGAGACCTACTTCCCGGATGCTTCCACCTACACCGATGATTACAGCACGGGCAAGTTTGACATTGTATGCGCAAGCGGCCCCGGATCCTCCATCGCGAACCCCTGGCAGAGAGCTATGTGGTTTATGAGCTCCACATACAATACTCTGTCCGTAAACTTCAGCGGCAACTTCGGTCACTTCACCAATGAGAGAGCAGACGAGCTTCTGGCTCTGATCCCCTATGAGAGCGATGAAGCGACTCTGAAAGAGTACTACACCGAACTCAGCAAGATCATGCTCGAGGAAGTTCCCTGTGCAGCTCTGATGTACAGACCGCAGGTATTCCACGCTGTAAACGAGAGCGTATGGACCGGCTATCCCATGGACGGCGACGGAACCGACATTCCTCCGATGGATTGTACAGACGGCTACGGCATCGCAGCTCTGTATAACCTGGTAAATGTGGAATAATTACTTGCTTATAAGATGATGTTTTCCGTGGAATAAAGGTATTTGACTGTATTCAACTGAAAATAATCGGATGATATTACTTAGGGGAGGCCGGAGCCGGTGTGCTCCGGCCTCATTTTATGACAGACAGAAAAGCCGCCGGAAGCGGAAGCTTCATGAGCATGTGCCGGCAGTTTTTCCGTCCTAAGTAAGAAATGAAACTGTAAAGGAGGAAGAAACGTGAAGGGATTTAGAAAATATTACGGCCAGAAAATTCTCTGGTATCTTATTACGCTGGTCTTTGCCGTTGTCCTGAACTTTGTGCTTCCCCGCCTGATGCCCGGCGATCCCGTATCCGCCATCGTATCCAATCAGGCCTCCGGTATCACGGACGCCACCGCGGTGGAGAAGATGTATCAGGAATACACAGAGAAATTCGGTATCGACAAGCCATTGTATCAGCAGTTCTTTGCCTGGATAGGAAATGCCGTAAAGGGTGATTTCGGCGTGTCCTTCAGCCAGTACCCCAGAACTGTATCCGACATTATTTCCAACTCGGCAATGTGGACCATCTGTCTGCAGCTGCCCGCCATCATTGTCGGGTGGCTGCTGGGAAATATTCTGGGAGCCGTGGCGGCTTACATGAAGGGACTGTGGGATAAGGCGATCCTTCCTGTGTTCCTGTTCGTCAGCAATATTCCTGCTTTCGGTATGGCGACCATCCTTCTGTTCATCTTCGCCATCCGCATGCATGTACTGCCGTCCTCCGGCGCTTACGGTTTTGACCTGATTCCCAGCGCGTCCTGGACCTTTGTCAAGTCCATTCTGGTTCACTATCAGCTTCCCTTCTGGTCCATCGTACTCATCACCATCGGCGGACAGGCGGTGGGCATGCGTTCCATGTCCATCTACGAGCTGAATGCGGACTATGTAAAATACAGCCGTTTCCTGGGCATCAAGGACGGCAAGATCGTGAAGTACGTGTTCCGCAACGCCATGCTTCCCCAGATCACCGGTCTGGCCCTTTCCCTCGGTACCATGATGGGCGGCGCTCTGGTGGCTGAGATCATGTTCAGCTATCCCGGACTTGGAAGCACGCTGCTTTCCGCTGTAACCGGCCGTGACTACCCGCTGCTTTCCGCCTGTACCCTGATCATCACCATTATGGTGCTGGTTGCCAACCTTCTGGTTGAGCTGGTATACGGCGTGATCGATCCGCGTGTAAAGGCAAATCAGCAGGATTAAGGAAGGAGGAGCGCAGATGAAAAATACGATTAAACAGGCTTTCCATTCTTCAAAATTTGTCACCGGCTTCGTGATCTTCATGTTTGTGTTAGTGACCATATTTGTGTATCCCCTCATCGTCACCAGAGATCCTCTGGAGATGGTAGGCCAGGGCAACTTTTTTAAACCCGGCACTTATGTGGCTGTGTCCGACGTAGTGGGCACCAACAGCAACTATCGTCTGAACGTGGATACCTCCGCAGCCAAGCTGGAGACAGGACTTTCGGTAGAAAACAGAGCCATGATGGCAGACTGGCTGGAAAAATACGGCGAGGTGCCCGCGTCCGATATCGACGTAACCGATGCGGAGAGTCTGGTAGCTCTGTGGAATGAAAAGTATGATCCCAAGACTG
The DNA here is from genome assembly GCA_947626985.1 of uncultured Lachnospiraceae bacterium. Lineage (GTDB taxonomy): Bacteria > Bacillota > Clostridia > Lachnospirales > Lachnospiraceae > Blautia_A. Next base: position 5,671 of record CANQUG010000014.1, read on the forward strand.
TGATCAAGGGTATGACCATCGCCGTGAGAAACCAGTATATGCGTCTGAACAATCAGATTCAGCACGCCCTGAAGGACAGCGGCGTGATCATCGCAGAGAAAAATGAGGAGACCGGCGAACTGGAAGAAGCCAAATCCTACGACGGAAGAGAATTCGTAAACCAGGGCGACCTGCCCAACACCCAGACCTTCCTTCTGGGTACCGATAACTTCGGCCGTGACGTTCTTACCGAGCTGGTAGCCGCCACGAAGGTTTCCCTGGGCGTGGGAATCATCGCCGGAGTCATCGCTACCATCATCGGCCTGATCCTTGGTCTTCTGGCCGGTTATGTGGGCGGATTCGTGGACAACCTGATCACCTTCATTACGAACCTGTTCACCGTAATTCCGTCCTTCGTTCTTCTGATCCTCATCTCCTACAGTGTGAGTGAGTCCGCCAGAGGGACCACCATGGTAGGTATTCTGATCGGCATTACCGCATGGCCGTGGACCACGCGTTCCGTGCGTTCCCAGGTAATCTCCCTGAGAAACCGTGACCATGTAAACCTGTCCAAGCTTTCCGGACACAGTATGATGAGAATCGTCTTCACCGACATTCTTCCGTACATTGCTTCTTACGTAGTTATGGCGTTCATCCTTCAGATTTCCTCCGGAATCCTGGCGGAAGCGCAGCTTTCCATGCTGGGCCTGGGGCCGTCCACCACAACCACGGCCACCCTGGGTCTGATGATGAACTGGGCAACCCAGTACAGCGCGCATACCAGCGGTACCTGGTGGGCTTACTTCCCGGTTATCCTGGTGATCGCCCTGATTTCATTCTCACTTAACCTGATGAATACCGGTCTCGACCAGATATTCAATCCGCAGTTAAGAGATTAAGGAGGCTGCTATGGGAAAAGTAATGCTTGAAGTAAACAACCTGAAAACGAAGTACGTGACCCGTTTTAAGGAAGATGTATACGCGGTTGACAATGTCAGCCTGAAAATCGAGGAGGGCAAGTCCCTGGGCGTAGCGGGAGAGTCCGGCTGCGGCAAGTCCACCCTGGCGCTGTCCCTTATCGGATATTATTTCCCGCCCCTCCACTACATGAGCGGCGAGATCATCATCGACGGCAAAAACATCTCCGGCATGAAGCCGGACGACGTCCGCAAAAACATTCTGGGAAATGAGGTTGCCTATATTCCCCAGGCGGCCATGAACGCTCTGAACCCCACTCAGAAGATCATCCGCTTCGTGGAGGACGTGATTCACGCTCACGACAAATCCGTGAGCAAGAAGGACATTTATGATATGGCCAGAGAGCGTTTCGCCATCCTGGGCCTTCCGGAAATGGTGCTGCAGAAACATGCGGTGGAGCTTTCCGGAGGTATGAAGCAGAGAACGGTTATCGCCATCTCCACCATCCTTTCGCCCAAGGTGCTGATCGCCGACGAGCCTTCCTCCGCCCTGGACGTTACCTCTCAGAAGATGGTAATCAAGATGATGCGCGAGCTGATGGAAAAGGGCTTTATCAAGTCCATGATCTTCATCACCCATGAGCTTCCTCTGCTTTATAATGTAACCGACGACATCATGGTAATGTATGCCGGCCAGATCGTAGAGCACGGCACTGCCAAAGAAATGGTATTCGATCCGCTGCATCCCTACTCCAAGGGTCTGATGGGTTCCATCATCGTTCCCGAGGAGGGTGTGCGTGATCGCAAGCTGACCGCCATTCCGGGAACTCCTCCGAACCTGAAGCATCCGCCGGAGGGATGCCGCTTTGCAGACCGGTGCAAATATGCGACGCCCACCTGCAGAGCCATGGAGATCAGCAACATCGAGCTTCCCAATGGCCGCAGCTACCGCTGTCTGATGTCTGAAAGAAAAGTTCGGGAGGTGTATGCAAGTGAGGGACTTTAATAATGCGAAGCCCTGTCTGACGGGCAAAGGAGTTACCAAAACCTTTGGTTTCGGCGATAAGAAAATGAACGCCGTGGATCACGTGGATTTTAACTTCCACGAGGGCGAATTTGTATCCATCGTTGGCGAATCCGGTTCCGGAAAGACCACTCTTTCCAAGATGCTTCTGGGTCTGATCAGTGTGACGGAAGGGCAGATCGATTTCCAGGGAAAACCCAGGGACATCTCAACCAACGCCAAGAAGAAAGAGTACTGGAAAGGCATTCAGGCCATTTTCCAGGATCCCTTCGCATCCTACAATATGTTCTACAAGATCGATTCCGTTCTTCTGGACTGTCTGAAGATGCGGGGCGACGGGAGTCTTCCCTATGAGAAGAAGTTCGAGCTGATGACGGAGGCCTGCAGCTTCGTAAATCTGAAGTTCGCGGAGCTTACCAACAAGTATCCCTTCGAGCTTTCCGGCGGCCAGATGCAGCGTCTGATGATCGCCAGGATCTTCCTTCTGAAGCCGAAGATTCTGCTGGCGGACGAGCCCACCTCCATGATCGACGCCTGTTCCAGAGCTACCATTCTGGATATGCTTCTGAAGCTTCGTGATGAGATCAATATGACGATTATCTTCATCACTCATGATATCGGTCTTGCGTATTATGTGTCCGATACGGTTTATATTATGGAACACGGCAAATTCGTGGAGTATGGTCCGGCGGACAAGGTTATTCTGAATCCTCAGGCGCCTTATACGAAGCGTCTGATCAATGACGTTCCCAAGATTTACGAGGAGTGGGATCTGACCACTGTGTAAATGAGAGGAAGCTGTGTTCAGCTGCGGCTGCTGAAATTCCATTTACCTGATAAGTAAATGATGATTTATGCGGGGATTTCATTATTCCGTGAGGAGTGATGAACCCCGCATTTTTCTGTCCGGATTATTGCCCGCGGCGTTTTCTTTATACAGCAATTTTTTTAAGTAAAATTTAAGTTCGTCCGCTGCATTGCAATAAAGTTACAATATTGATATAATACGCATGTGGAGAAAGACAAAAATATAAACAGCATCAGGTATCTGAAGGCGATGTTTTCAAACGTTAACAGAAAAATCCCGCAGCGGGATTATGCAAAAAATTAAAAAAAGGAGATACTATGATCAGACAGAGATTAAATGATAACTGGCGTATGCGCCCCGCGGAGGAAGGGGAGCTTCGTCCGGCCTCCGTACCGGGAAGCGTGTACGGAGATTTGCTGAAAAACGGAGAGATGGAGGATCCCTTCTGGAAGGATAATGAGGACGCCGCCCTTGCCCTCATGGACAAGGATTACGAGTACGTGGGGAATTTTTCCTGCGGGGACGATCTTCTGGCCTCCGAACAGGTCCTTCTGCATTTTTACGGCCTGGATACCCTGGCGGACATCACTTTGAACGGCCGGGAACTGGGCCATGTGAACAACATGCACCGAGAGTGGGAGTACAACGTCACCTCCATTTTGAAAAAAGAGGACAACGAACTGCACATTCTGTTCCATTCCCCCACGAAATTTATCGCAGAAGCCTTCGAGAAGGCTCCTACTCTGGGATCCGAGGACGCCATGAGGGGCTTCGTGCACCTTCGGAAGGCCCACTGCATGTTCGGCTGGGACTGGGGCGCTCATCTTCCGGACGCCGGAATCTACCGTCCTGTGGAGCTTCAGGGGGTGACGAAGGGCAAGTTTGACAGCGTGTACATCAAACAGGAGCACAGCGCGTCTTCCGTCAAACTGGACCTGGACGTTCAGTTTGACTGGCTCAGTCCGGAGTACTGCGGCGAATATAAAGTGGAGATCACGGACCCGGACGGAAAGACAGAGACTTATACCGGCTCACCGGCGTCCATTCTGATTGAGAATCCTCAGCTCTGGTGGCCCAACGGCTACGGGAAGCAGCCCCTTTACACGGTGAAGGTTACCATGACCTGTGACGGGCAGGAGATCGATTCCTGGGAGCGCCGCATCGGCCTTCGCACCATGACCATGACCAGAGAAAAGGACCAGTGGGGCGAGAGCTTTGCCACCACGGTGAACGGCGTACAGATCTTTGCCATGGGCGCGGATTACATACCGGAGGATCATCTTCTGGGAAGGGTAACTCCTCAGACCACCCGTACGCTTCTGGAAAAAGCGCAGTTTGCTAATTTCAATTCCGTCCGCGTATGGGGCGGCGGCTATTATCCGGAGGACTGGTTCTACGACATCTGCGATGAACTGGGCCTTGTGGTGTGGCAGGACTTTATGTTCGCCTGCGCCGTGTATGACCTGACACCGGAGTTCGAGGCGAATATCCGGGCGGAGTTTGCGGACAATATCAAGAGACTCCGCCATCATCCCTCCCTGGGGCTGTGGTGCGGAAACAATGAGATGGAAATGTTCGTGGCCTATAAAAACTGGGTGTCCAAACCTTCTGAGACCAGGGACTATATCCTTATGTACGAGCGGATCATCCCGGAAATGCTGAAAAAGTATGATCCCCAGACCTTCTACTGGCCGGCCAGTCCCTCCTCGGGAGGAACCTTCGACGAGCCCAACGATCCCAACAGAGGAGACGTACACTACTGGGATGTATGGCACGGAAACAAGCCGTTTTCCGAGTACCGGAAGTTCTTCTTCCGCTATGCCTCCGAGTTCGGCTTCCAGTCCTTCCCGTCGGAGAAGACGGTGGATACCTTCACCGACGATCCCGGGGATAAAAATATTTTCTCCTATATTATGGAGAAGCATCAGAGAAACGGCTCCGCCAACGGCAAGATCATGAACTACATGCAGCAGACTTACCTGTATCCTACGAAGTTTGATACGGTGATCTATGCTTCCCAGCTTCTGCAGGCGGACGCCATCCGCTACGGCGTGGAGCATTTCCGCAGAAACCGCGGGCGCTGCATGGGCGCGATCTACTGGCAGCTGAACGACTGCTGGCCGGTGGCTTCCTGGTCCTCCGTGGACTATGCGGGAAGGCTGAAGGCCCTTCACTATTCTGCGAAGCGCTTCTTTGCCCCGGTGATGATCTCCTGCGAGGAGGAGGGCATGATGAGCGCGGCACAGCCTTTGAACTGGCTGCCCTTCGAGTTTGAAAAATCCATCCGCCTCAACGTGGCCAACGAATCCATGAAGGAGGTTACAGGCATTGTCCGCTACCAGGTGCGGAATGCGGACGCCTCCGTGGTAAAGGAGGAGAGCACCATGATCACGGTTCCCGCTCTTACCAGCAAGTGGCTGGACAAGGTTCTTCTTCCGGATATTGATATCTATGAACAGTATGTAAGCTATTCCTTCGAAGTGTTTGAAGGCGGAATCGTATCTCAGGGCACGGTGCTTTTCTCCTACCCCAAATATTTCCGTTTCCTGGATCCCAGACTCTCTTATCGGGCGGAGGGCGATGAGATCGTAGTCAGCGCTTCCTCCTACGCCAGAGGCGTGGAGATCCGCAATGAGAATGATGATCTGATCCTCTCCGACAACTTCTTTGACATGAACGCGGGGGAGACGAGAGTGAAGGTACTGAGCGGAAGCACGGCTCAGATATCCTTAAGGAGCGTGTACGATATCCGGTAACTGATCAGATGAGCGCGCATTCCCCGCAGCAGGCTGCGGGGGACTGCCGCCCTTCGCTGACAGCGATCCCATACCTGAAATACTGCCTGACAAAGCAGGGATCGTATGGTATGAAAAAGGGGTAAGGGAAAGCTATGAAAACACTGTTAATTGCGGAAGCCAATCACAATCTGCGCAGAGTCATACGGGATCGGCTTCGCGCGTGTGAAGTCCCTATTGAACATATTCTGGAATATCAGAATGAAGATATGGCTATAGAACATCTGCGGACCTTCTCCGTGGATGTGCTTCTGGCGGATGTGCGGATGAACAGACTCTGGGAGGCCCGAAAAGCGGGGCTGAGTTCCGGCGGACAGCCCGTTACCGTGATGCTTGGGCCCCCTGTGGATTTTTCCTGCGTTGTGGAAATGATGCGGTGCGGCGTCCGGGATTACCTCACGGTTCCTCTGGAGCCCGGCCAGCTGGAGAAGAGGATGCTGCTCCTGGAGCAGGAGATTCAGAACCGGAGCTGGTACTTTGAGAAGGGGAACCGGGTGTTCTGTGCCCAGCTTCGTCATTTCCTTCTGAATCCGGAGGAGATGGAGGAGGAGCTTCTGGATGATATCGGGTTCTTTTTCCGGGAGATCCTCAATATCAGGGGGTCTTACCGGGCCGTAATCGCCTGTCCGGAGACCGGTCCTCTGCCGGTGTCGCCGGAGGTTATGATGGAGCACATGGAAGGGGGGACCCTGTATCTCTTTTCCTCTCCGAGGGCCGAAAAGCTGATGACGCCGGACAGCGGCGAGTATTATCTGGGAATCAGCCGGGAGTACAGCTCCATCCGGGAGCTTTATAAAGCTTACAGGGAGGCTGTGGACGCCAGAAAGGTGGCTTATGTCAGCTGCCGCTCCTGGGAGGAGTATGAGGAGTATTCGTTTGAGGAAAATCCGTCCCTTCCTCTGTGGAAGGAGCGGTATCTTTACGAATTTTCCATTGACCGGCTGGAGATGGTGGAGAAAAAGCCCCAGCAGTGGTTTTTTGAAGCCCGTCACCGGCGGCTTTCTCCCTTTCAGCTCCTTCGGGTGATGACAGAGCTCTGCCGGGAGCTGGACCGCTTTTCCGGGGAGACGGAGGAGAATGAGCCGGCGATTCCCGCCTGCCCTCTGCCGGAGGAGTGTCCCAACGCTGAGATTTTCCTGAAGCGCTTCGATCAGTGGAGCGAGGAGTGCAGGGAGAGCTTTTACCACCGGTCGGTGAGTCCCCAGAACATGATGAAGATCCGGAAGGCCATGGATTTTATCCGGAATAACTACCAGAAGGATCTGAACATGGCCATGGTATCCAATTATGTCTCCATGAATTATTCCATGTTCTCCCATGAGTTTAAAAAATACAGCGGAATGAATTTCGTATCCTATCTGAAGGAGGTCCGCCTGCGCATGGCCAAGCGTCTCCTGGAGGAAACGGATCAGAAGGTGGCGGATATCGGAGCGGCTGTCGGCTACGAAAACGACAAGCATTTTCTGAAAAGCTTCCGCAATTTCTGCGGGCTGACTCCCAGCGAATACCGCCGGAGCGTGGACGCGGAGAGAAAATTCGGCGATGAGGACGAAGAAATGTAGATTTTTGGTTAAAATTCCCCATTTTTTTGGCAAAAGAATATTGACGAACCGTTTGTTCCATGCTATATTTATCAGGTATGCCGCACAAAGAGGTAGAAGAGCCGAAAGGCCACCGTATTTGGCGAGTAAATAATCAGGAGGTGCCATTATGTACGCAATCATTGCAACAGGTGGTAAACAGTACAAGGTTGCCGAGGGCGACGTCATCCGTGTTGAGAAGCTGGGTGTCGAGGCCGGCGAAACCGTTACCTTTGATCAGGTTCTCGCGATCAGCGATAACGGACTGAAGGTAGGCGCTGATGTGGAGAACGCCAGTGTTACCGCGACTGTAGTTGAAAACGGTAAGGGTAAAAAGGTTATCGTTTACAAGTACAAGAGAAAAACCGGCTATCACAAGAAAAACGGCCACAGACAGCTGTACACGGCGGTTAAGATCGAAAAGATCAACGGTTGATCCGGTATCATTATGATTACAATTACGGTGGGCACCCGCCGGAATTCCTATGTGAGTTTCACATCGAGGGGACATGCCGGATATGCTCCGGAGGGGCAGGACATTGTATGCGCCGCCGTTTCCGCCCTGATCATCAATACCGTGAATTCTCTGGAGAGATTTACGGAGGATGAGGTGGAAGTGCGGGAGAAGGACGGATTCGTGTCTTTTCGTTTTGTGAAGCCCATTACAGAGAGGGGGACCCTTCTCATGGATTCTCTGGTTCTGGGGCTGACGGAAATTGAGCATAGTTATAAGAATCGATATCTGACGGTAAAAGTCAAGGAGGTGTAACAACATGATGAAAATGAACCTTCAGTTATTCGCACATAAAAAGGGAGTTGGTTCCACCAAGAACGGACGTGATTCCGAATCCAAGAGATTAGGTGCGAAGAGAGCGGACGGACAGTTTGTAAAAGCTGGAAATATTCTGTACAGACAGCGGGGCACCAGGATTCATCCGGGTGTAAACGTGGGCTGCGGCAGAGATTATACTTTATTTGCGCTGACAGACGGTATAGTGAGATATACCAGAAAGGGCCGGGATAAGAAACAGGTTTCCATCGTTCCGGCAGAAGCAGAATAACAGATGTATGAGAGGGCTTCAAATCGTTCCGGTTTGGAGCCTTTCTTTCGATAGACCTTCAGGGTGAATTTCGTGTTTCTTAGTCTTTGGTTTACGGTAATAATGTTATGTAAACCATAAGGGCCCGGAGCAGAGTTTCAGGGCGGAACAGATTTGCAATAGGTTTACAGTAATAATATTATGTAAACATTTTGAAGACTGTTTTTCCGCACAGCGCAGTACGTGAATAAGGATTGAGGTGTCATATGTTTGCAGACAGAGCGAAAATCATTATCCGTTCCGGAAAAGGCGGAGACGGACATGTGAGCTTCCGCAGGGAACTGTACGTTCCGGCGGGGGGACCGGACGGCGGAGACGGCGGACGGGGCGGCGACGTGATTTTTGAAGTGGATCTGGGCCAGAATACTCTGGGAGAGTACCGGCACAAAAGAAAATACAAAGCCCAGGACGGAGAAGACGGCAGCAAAAAACGCCGCCACGGCGCGGACGGGGAGGATATCGTTCTCAAGGTTCCGGAGGGAACCGTGATCATGGATGCGGAGTCTGGGAAGGTCATCGCGGACATGTCCGGAGAGAACAGGAGACAGGTGGTCCTGAAGGGCGGCCGGGGCGGCAAGGGAAATATGCACTACGCCACGCCCACCATGCAGGTTCCCAAGTACGCCCAGCCGGGAATGCCCGCCCAGGAACTGGAGGTGCTTCTGGAGCTGAAGGTGATCGCCGACGTGGGACTCATCGGTTTTCCCAACGTGGGAAAATCCACCTTTCTGGCCAGGGTGACCAATGCGCAGCCCAAAATAGCCAACTATCATTTTACCACGCTGAGCCCCAATCTGGGAGTTGTGGATACGGAGAACGGAGGCTTTGTCATCGCGGATATCCCGGGGCTGATCGAGGGCGCTTCCGAGGGCGCGGGCCTGGGACATGAGTTTCTCCGGCACATCGAGCGGACCAGGGTGATGATCCATATCGTGGACGCGGCCTCCACAGAGGGCAGGGACCCTGTGGACGACGTGTATAAGATCAATCAGGAGCTGAAAGCCTATAATCCGGATATCGCCTCCCGTCCCCAGGTGATCGCGGCCAACAAGATCGACTGCATATTTGAGGAGGGAGAAGATCCCGTGCAGCGGCTGAAGGAGGAATTTGAGCCTCAGGGATTCCGTGTGATGCCCATTTCCGCCGTGTCCGGACAGGGCGTGAAGGAACTTCTCTATTACGTGAAGGAGATGCTCTCCCGGGCACCCCAGGAAACCATCACCTTTCAGCAGGAATTTTTCCCGGAGGATATCCTCATCAGGGAGAAGCTTCCCTACACGGTGGAGCGCTCCCCGGAGGATCCTTCCGTGTATATCGTGGAAGGTCCCAGAATCGAGAAGATGCTCGGCTACACCAATCTGGATTCGGAGAAGGGCTTCGCGTTTTTCCAGAAGTTTCTGAAGGACGGGGGGATTCTGGACGATCTGGAAAAAGCCGGGATTCAGGAGGGGGACACCGTGCGCATGTACGGGCTGGCCTTCGATTATTACAAATAAATCATTTGCCGGCCGGAAGGACTTCTTTCTCCCTGAAACGGAGGGAGCTCCGGCTGTCGAGCCATATATGATGTGAGGTTGAGAAATAAGGAATGACGAGCAAGCAGAGAGCTTATTTAAAAAGTCTGGCAATGAACATCGATCCCGTCCTTCAGCTGGGAAAAACCGGCGTGTCGCCGGAGAATACCGCGTCGGTGGAGGAGGCCTTTTCCAACAGGGAGCTGATCAAGATCAACATTCTTCAGAACTGCGAGGGCGACCCCAGAGCCATGGCGGAGATGATCGCGGAGAGGACCCATTCTCAGGTGGTTCAGGTGATCGGAAAAAAGATCGTGCTGTACCGGGAAGGCAAGGACGAAAAAAAGAAGATTATACTGCCAAAATGATCCCGGAGTTTCCCTGTACTCTGGGACGGGACGGAGGAAGGACAGCATGGAGGACCGGAAGAAACGGATCGGGATCATGGGCGGAACCTTTGATCCCATTCATGTGGGACATCTGATTTTAGGGGAGAAGGCTTATGAGCAGCTGAAGCTGGATAAGGTGTGGTTTATGCCCTCCGGAAATCCTCCCCATAAGCGGCACCGGGAAGGAAGGGCCACAGATGAGCAGAGAGTGGCCATGGTGGAGAAGGCCATTGCAGGGAATCCTCATTTTGCCCTGTCTCTCATCGAGATGAATGAGGACGGATATTCCTATACCTACCGGACGCTGGAACGGCTTTCCTCGGAACATCCGGATACGGAATACTTTTTCATCATCGGGGCGGATTCCCTGTATTCCTTTTCCTCCTGGATGGAGCCGGAGAGGATCTGCCGGGCGTGCACTCTGGTGGCGGCCGTGCGGGATCACGTGCCGGCGGAGAGCCTGGACCGGCAGCTTCAGAAGCTTCGGGAGGAATTTCACGGACGGTTTCTGAAGCTGGATACTCTGAATATCGACATTTCCAGCGAGCTTCTCCGCCAGTGGGTGAGAGAGGGGAAGAGTCTCCGGTATTACGTTCCCAATGAAGTGGCCGAGTATATTCACGAGAAGGGGATTTACGGCTCCCTGTGAGGGAATTCCCCGGGAATTTTCCCGCAGAGGAAAAGCGGTAAGAGGCAGCTGCCGGAAGCGCGGACCGGAGAATCCGGAGCGTGCATCAGAGGATTGCGTATCGAATGCCGCACCCGGATCCGGAAACCGTGAAACAGAATAGAAACTTTGTATATGAGAGGAAGCGCTGACAATGGCACGTTATGAATTTAGAAAGATGGAAAAAAAGCTTGTAAAGTATCTGGACGAGGAACGGTATGCCCACACCATGGGAGTCATGTATACCTGTGCCGCCATGGCCATGGTGCACGGTTACGATCTGGAGGACGCCCAGGCTGCAGGGCTGCTTCATGATTGTGCCAAATGCATTCCCAATAAAAAGAAACTGAAAATGTGCAGTCATCATAAGATTTCCATCACGGATTTCGAGCGGGAGCATCCCTTTTTGCTCCACGCGAAGCTGGGGGCCTATCTGGCCAGGGAAAAGTACGGGATCCGGGATGAGGAGATTCTCAATGCCATCACCTATCACACCACCGGGCGGCCGGGGATGAGTACCCTGGAAAAGATCGTGTATATTGCGGATTATATCGAACCCATGCGGGACAAGGCCCCCAGGCTCCCCAAAATCCGCAGACTGGCTTTTGAGGATCTGGATGAGTGCATGTATGAGATTCTGCGGGACTCACTGATTTATCTGGAGGAAAATCCCAAAGATCTGGATATCACTACAAAGGAAGCCTTTGCTTTTTACAAGGATTTGCATATTGAACGGTTTTCGTAATTTATGGGGAATCACAGCGGACGGGAATTTACATATCAGAAAAAAGGAGGGTTTATTGCATGAGTGACGATTTGACGAAATCCAGAAAAATGGCGAAGATGGCCTGCCTGGCCCTGGACGAAAAGAAGGGAAAGGATATCAAGGTGATCGATATCCATGAGGTCTCCGTGCTGGGAGATTACTTTATCATAGCCAGCGGGACGAATCAGAATCAGGTGCAGGCCATGGTGGACAACGTGGAGGAGCAGCTGGGACGCGCAGGCTTCGAGCCCAGACAGATCGAGGGGACCAAAAATTCCAGCTGGATCTTAATGGACTATGGCGATGTGATCGTGCACGTTTTCGACGAGGAAAACCGTCTGTTTTATGATCTGGAGAGGATCTGGAGGGACGGGAAGGCAGTGGACATCGGGGAACTGGAAGAACCGGAAAACTGAGTGAAAGAGGAACTGCAAACTACAGGGGACTCCCACGGCAGCTGAGAGGGAATAAGACTTGCTTATTCGGGGATATTCAGCTGTCAGGGGAGTCCCCTTTTTCGGAGATATTCAGCTGTCAGGGGGAGTCCCCTTTTATGAAACAGAATATCCGGCGAAAGGATGAACAGCTGTGAGCCCGCATCCGTATCCGCCTTTTATGAAACAGAGCGTCCGGCGAAAGAGGAGTACTCAGCGGGAAAGCCCGTTCTCACTTAAAGAAGCGGAACACGCCGAATACCTTGCCCAGGATCCGGAGGTCGCCCCGGACGATGATGGGATCCATGGCGTCGTTCTCCGGCTGGAGGCGGTAGTAGCCGTCCTCCTTGTAGAAGGTTTTTACGGTAGCGGAGTCGTCCACCAGAGCCACTACGATGTCGCCGTTGGAGGCGGTGGACTGCTGCTTCACCAGGACCTGGTCGCCGTTAAAGATGCCGGCGTTGATCATGCTGTCGCCCTTTACCCGGAGCATAAAGCTCTGCTCGGCGGGCATGAATTCCGCAGGTACGGGAAAGTAGGATTCGATGTTTTCCACTGCCAGGATGGGTTCTCCCGCGGCCACAGTGCCCACCAGGGGAACGTTCACCACCTCGCGGCGTACCAGGTTAAAGCTGTCGTCCAGGATTTCGATGGCTCTGGGCTTCGTGGCGTCCCGGCGGATGTAGCCGTTCTTCTCCAGGGCCTCCAGGTGGGAGTGAACGGAAGAGGTGGATTTCAGGTTCACCGCTTCGCAGATCTCCCGGACGGCGGGAGGAAACCCCCGGTTCAGGATATCGTTTTTTATATAATCCAGAATTTCCTGCTGTTTTTTACTGATTTTTCCATAGGACATGAAAGGGTACCTCCCGCAGAATCATTTATTGCATCCTGTTTATTTTTATCAAGTATAACACAATTCACCTTTAAAAGCAAACAGATATTCGGGAAAATATGTTCGAATCCCGCATCCCGGCGTCCCGGCGGAGCACTGCTTCCGGCGCTTCTTCCGGCGCTTCGGCCCGCGCCGCATTTTCTGTGCTTGCAAAATGCAGACGATGCCTTTATAATTGAAAAAGATTTTGACCAATGCAATGAAAAATATGAATACTCTCTGAAAAGGATGATGAAGATGAAAAGAAGAACAGTAACGCGCCTTTTGGCGCTGTGCACGGCGGCGGTTCTTGGATGCACCGGAACCGTATACGGCGCAGACGGTTACCAGATATTTGAACTGACAGAAGGAGCCGTGTCGGAAACCGGTTATATTCCCGCCTACGACCCGGCGGAGGAAATGTCGGATCCCTCCGGTTCCGGAGAAGGTCTGATCTCTCCCGCTTCACCGGAGGAGGGGTTTAGCGACGGTGATATGGACGATGCCGCCGACGGAGACCGGACGGAGGAGACCGGCGACGGCTTTTCGGACGGATATTCCGTGATCGACGGAGAATTTTCCACGGGAGAAACGGGATTTTACATGGAGGATATCCCGCTGCCCGGCGAGGAGAACGGAGAATCGGCCCCCAGTCTGTATGCGTCGGCGGAGCTTCCCGTGCGCTACAGCCTGGTAGAGAACGGATGGGGTTCCCCTGTGGAGAATCAGGGAAATCTGGGCATCTGCTGGTCCTTCAGCACTCTGGAATCCGTGGAAACGGGCCTGATGCGCCGGGGACTGGCTCCCGCGGGGCTGAATCTGTCCGAGACCCACCTTGCCTACAGCGCCTATCACGGAACCAACAGCGATCCTGACGATTACACCGGCAGGGAAACCTTCGTGGCCAGCGGAAACAGATGGACCCGGCTCGGAGGAAATAAATTTTATTCCACCGCAACCCTGGCCAGAGGCTACGGAGCCGCTTACGAGTCGGACTTTCCCCTTTCTCTGACCTTCCAGGCGGACGGCGCGGACGGCTCCGGAAATGTTCCCAGCATTCTGGACAGCATTATTACGGATCAGAAGAAAAAATCCTCCGTTTCCAGACTGAAAAATTCCTACTGGCTGCTTGACATCAATTCCGCAACTACGCAGGCGGAGCGGGCGAAACGGGTAAATGCGGTAAAGAGCTTTATCTATACCTACGGAGCAGTGGAGACAGGCGTGCGGGTAAACGGCTACAATGCTCCCTACGACGCCGATACCAACAGTTTTTATACCCCCGTCACAGCCCCTGAAGCTGAAAGAACACCCAATCACTCCGTCGCCCTGGTGGGATGGGACGACGAAAAGGTAACGGCAGCTCCCTCGCCGGGAGCGTTCCTGGTCCAGAACAGCTGGGGAGAAAACGGGGGAGAGAACGGTTTGTTCTGGCTCTCCTACGAGGACGGCACCATGAAGTCTCCGGCCTTTTATGAGATGGAAAACATCCCTGTGGGACAGGCGGAGAATCTGATCATTCATCAGTATGACGGGACCGGCTACAACTCCGTGATCCGTCCCCAGACCCCCAGAGACGATCTGCGCATTTCAGGCGCCAACGTATTTCAGGCGAAGGAAGCCCAGTATCTGAAAAAAGTAAGCTTTTATGCAGGCGCATCTTCCCTGAGCTATACGATTTCCATTTACCGGTATGTTTCCTCCGCGCCGGATACCGGCTATCTGGTGGCGACACAGTCCGGACGCAATCAGTACGCCGGCTATTATACAGTGGACCTGAACACTCCTGTGCCTGTCGCCGCGGGAGAGAAGTTTGCGGTGCAGCTCACCTTTGACCATAAAAACGGCTATGTCCCCCATGAAAAGGGAACGGCTTCCTATCGTCAGTTTACGGCGGATTACGGCCAGAGCTATCTTTATGACGGCACCCGCTGGGTGGATCTGATGAATCTGAAGGATGCCTCGGGCAAAGCCTACGGATGCAATATCTGCATCAAGGCCATGGGAGAGAGGACCTCGGACGCCATCTCCGACGCGCCTTCCGCGCCTGTTCTGGCCGCCGCTCAGGTCGTGTCGGACAATAAAATAACTCTTGCGGTAAAAAAATCCGGCGAAATTATTTCCGGCTATAACTATGTGCTGGGAACCGCGTCCGATTTCCTTACCACCAGAAAATTTGCCGCAAGCAAGCTGAAAACCATGGATACCAGCGCCACCTTCAGCCGTCTGGCGAAGGGAACCTACTACGCGGCTGTCAGATGCTACCGTCAGAATAAGGACGGATCCATCGCCTACAGCCCCTGGTCTGCGGTATCTGTTTTGAAGGTAACCGCGAATACTCCCGCCGCTCCGAAGATTTCCTCTGTGAAAATCTCGTCGGGCAACCGGATCGCCGTCACGATCAAAGCGTCGTCCGTGCAGGCGGACACACATGTATTTGTGCTGGGAACCTCCGCTGATTTCCTGAAGAAGGGAAAATATTACAAAACCATGAAGGTTTCCGGCGGACGGAAAGCCGTCTTCGACTATATTCCCCAGGGAACCTATTATGCGGCTGTGCGTTCCTGGAATCTTGTGAACGGAAAGAAGGTTTACGGAGGCTGGTCGAAGGTTTCCCGGATTCAGGTCACCCTGCCCACTCCGGGGACCCCGGTTCTGACGTCCGTAAAAGGAGGCGCGGGGACGCTGAAAGCGTCCTACTCCAGCGCGGCCAACGCTTACCGGTACGAATACGTGCTTTCCACCGCAAAATTCAAGGCCGCCGCCTTCAATCCGGGGTCCCGATACAAGACCTGGACCGGCCGGCAGTTCGGTCCCGTATCCCTGACGGGCCTGAAAAGGGGAACGTATTATTTCGGCGTGCGCGCCTATTCTCTGGCGGGAAGCACGAAGGTTTACGGAAAATGGGCGGTGAAAAAAGTTACAATTCGTTAACATCCCTTGTCATGAACGGAAGAAAATGTTAAAATGAGCGGAGATCAGTAGTCAAGTATGTGAAGGAGGCAGATCTTTGCCTGATACAAATAAGAAAAAAAGATCGTGGTTCAGCCGTTTACTGCGGAAAATCCGGGGAATCTTCGGTCTGAACATAGCGACGGTCATGTTTACCCTGCTGCTGATTTACATGACTTTCAGCAGCGTTCTGTACATTACTTCCGGTCAGACAGAATCCTATCAGGTGATTGCAGGGCCTCTCTCGAGAAACGAAACCTATACGGGTCTGGCGATCCGGGAGGAGACGGTGAACCAGGCGGAATCCAACGGATATATTACCTACTTTGCCCGGGAGGGCAACAAGATCAACGCCAACGGAGCGGTGTACGGCATCAGCAGCACCCAGATCCCCGAGGTGGAGACCGAACTGAGCCAGGAGAATCTGTCCCGGATCCGGAGTCAGATGCTGAGTTTTTCCAAGGGCTTTATCCCCAGCAATTTTAATTCCACCTACAGCTTCAAGTACGAGCTGGAGGGAAATATTCTTCAGTACGCCGGTGTGACATCGAATACCGGGGAGGGAAGCGATGAGGCGGATTCCTCCGTCAGCACGGTGATGCTGGGCAATCAGACCATCAGCAAGGCCAGGGCGGACGGAATCATCCTGTACTCCATGGACGGCTACGAGGGAAAAACGGTTGAAACCGTCACAGCGGAGGATTTCGATCAGAATTCCTACCATGAGACGGATCTCAAGACGAAGAAGCCGGTGAAGGCCGGTGAAAATGTATATACCATTATCACGGACGAGCGCTGGAGCCTCCTGATTCCCCTGAGCACCAGACAGGCGGTGAAGCTGGAGGACCGTACGGTGATCCGTGTGAAGTTTCTCAAGGATAATATGACGCAGAGCGGCGATTTTTCCATAATAGAGATCGACGGAAATAAATACGGCAGAATCGATTTTAACAAGGGGCTGATTCGCTATGCTTCCGACAGGTTCCTGGAGATTGAGCTGGTGACCAACACCGTGAGCGGCCTGAAGATTCCTCTCACCTCCATTGTAACCAAGGAGTTTTACACCATTCCTTCCCGTTTTGCCACCACCGATTCCGAGAGCGGAGACGTGGGCTTCATGGTGACCGGCAGGGACGGGGACGGTCAGGAAACCAGGACGTTTGTAAACGCCACCATTTATGCCAGTGAAGAGATTCCCCGTTCCTCCGCGCCGGGAAGCGGCAGGGATGAGACGGAGACGCAGTATCTTTATTATGTAAATAAAACAGAATTCAAGGAGGGAGACGCCATCGTGAATCTCTCCGATCAGAGCAGATACATCGTGGGGGATGTGGGGGTTCTGGAAGGGGTATACTGTATTAATCAGGGGTATGCGGTTTTCCGCAGGATCCAGATCCTGGATCAGAATGAGGAGTACGCCATTATTTCCAGGAACACCTCCTACGGTCTGGCCCGTTATGATCATATTGTAAAAAATGCGGATAAAGTGAGAGAGGAGGATATCCTCTATTAAGACGGAAGGGGAAGAGGGCTTTCTTTGGCGGGAAACGGCCTGTTCTCCTTCGAAATCATCAATCTATCAAGGGGAGGCGACAGAAATGATCGCGGAAAATCTGCGGGCAGTAAGACAGAATATTGTCAGAGCCTGCGAAGCTGTGGGACGGGATCCCTCGGAGGTCACTCTCATTGCGGTAAGCAAGACGAAGCCGGTATCCATGCTGATGGAAGCCTATGAGGCGGACGCCCGGATCTTCGGGGAAAACAGGGTCCAGGAGATTATGGACAAATATCCTCAGCTTCCGGGAGATATAGAATGGCATATGATCGGACATCTCCAGAGAAATAAAGTAAAATATATCATTGACAAAGCATCCATGATCCATTCGGTGGATTCTCTGCGTCTGGCGGAGACCATCGAGGAGGAGGCAGCCGCGCATCAGCTGCGGATGCCGGTGCTGGTGGAGGTCAACGTGGCGGAGGAGGAGAGCAAGTTCGGCCTCAGGGTATCCGAAGTGCTTCCCTTCGTGGAGACGCTCAGCCGGTATCCTCATCTGGAAGTGCGGGGGCTGATGACCATCGCTCCTTTTGTAGAGGATCCGGAAGAGAATCGCGAAATATTTCGTCAATTAAAAAAATTAAGTGTTGACATTGATGCAAAAAACATTAATAATATCAGTATGAATGTTTTGAGCATGGGTATGACCGGCGATTATGAGGTAGCTGTGCAGGAAGGAGCCACCATGGTCCGCGTCGGCACAGGTATTTTTGGAGAACGGAATAGATAGAAGACGGATGACACGAAGTTTATGAAATGGATTGGAGATTTAGTATGGGCGTTTTAGACAGATTTTTGGATGCCATTAAGCTTAATGATGATTACGGCGACGAGGAAGAGTTCCTGAAGGACGACGATCTGATGGACGGCGACGAGGACGACATGTTCCTGGATGACGACGCGGAGAGCAAGCCCAGGAAGAGCTTTTTCCAGAAATTCAGCAGTAAGAAGGATCTCGATGAGGATATTCCCGAGGATGAGGAGGATTCTTCGAAGAATGAGTCCGGATCCAGAAGCGCAGGCACCCGAACTGCAGCCAAAACCACAGTGAAGACAGACAGGGTGACCGCCCGTCCGTCCTCGAAGATCACTCCCATGAGAAGCAGCAGACGGAACGGAAACAGTCAGTCCAACGTGGAGGTCTGTGTGATCAAGCCCGCCTCCATGGAGGATTCCAGAGAGATTGCGGATACTCTGGCGGATAACTGCGCCGTGATCCTGAACCTGGAAGGACTGGACATGGAGCTGGCTCAGCGCATTATCGACTTCACCTCCGGGGCGTGCTACTCCCTGGGCGGGAGTCTTCAGCAGGTATCCAGCTACATCTTTGTTCTGGGCTCCTATAATGTGGATATCACCGGCGACCTGCACAATATTCTGGGCGGCGCCACACCTTCTGTGAGGGCAGGCTACTGATGGCGGATGATTTTTTTCTCAGGAGAATCCGGGAGCTGGCGGATACCGCTTACCGCAGGGATATTGTAACCTTCTCCGATTTTCTTAATTTAAACGAACAGAACATGGTACACAGCCGCAGATTTCAGCTTCCCGGAGTGAAGCTGGAATACAGCGGCGGTTATGAAAACGCAGAGCGTCAGATGATTGCCTTTCATCCTGATGCTCTTGTCTTTGAATGGGAATATCCCATCGACTGTCTGAAGATCACTCCCGGCGCCCTAAAATACGCGGAGAAGCTTACCCACAGGGATTATCTGGGCGCTCTTCTGAATCTGGGCGTCGAGCGCAGCGTGATCGGGGATATTCTGGTGAAGGAACACGACGCCTGGTTTTTCGTCCACCGCAGAATGTCGGATTTCTTTCTGGATAACCTGACCAGAGTCCGTCACACGAACGTGCTGGTTTCTAAGGTGGAGAATCCGGCGGAGCTGCCCGGGCCTTCCTTCGAGGAGGTGACCGGCACCTGCGCTTCCCCGCGTCTGGACGCTCTGATCGCTCTGGCTTTCCGGGAATCCAGGAGCAGCATGGTATCCTTCATCGAGGGCGGACAGGTCTTTGTGAACGGGAAGCTGATCACTTCCAACGGCTATGAGCCTTCGGAAGGGGATATCATTTCCGTGCGGGGGAAAGGCCGCTTTATCTTCGACGGTATTTCCCGTCAGACGAAAAAGGGCCGTCTGGGCGTGCGGCTGAGACGATATGTATGATTCCCGCGGGCAAGGGACGCTCGCCGGCCGGAAGGAGCCGGCCGGCAGAGATGCGGACTGACCTTTTTATCCCGGCGGAAAATTTGGTTTGGAAATCAGGGAGGCTGTCATGGCAGAAGAGGTTTTACAGGTAAAACGAACAGGGGATTTTTACTATCCCATCTATTTTGAGGAGGACTTCGGCTCCATCGGGGAAGCCTTAAAAAAAGAAGGACTGGAGGGGAGGAAGCTGTGCGTGGTCACAGACTCCCACGTGGCTCCCCTCTATCTGGAGGAGCTGAAAAAAGCGCTGGAGAATTGTGCAGCAGAGGTGACGGAGTTTGTCTTCGAGGCAGGAGAGAAGAATAAAAATCTTGACACGGTTCAGAAATTATACGAATCTCTCATAAAAGCCGGTCTGGACCGGAAAAGCCTTCTGGTGGCCCTGGGAGGCGGCGTGGTGGGAGATCTCGCAGGCTTCGCCGCGGCTACCTATCTCCGGGGCATCGATTTTATCCAGGTTCCCACCACACTTCTGGCTCAGGTGGACAGCAGCGTGGGCGGAAAGACCGGAGTGGACTTCTGGCAGTACAAAAATATGGTGGGAGCCTTCCACCAGCCCAGACTGGTCTATATGAACATGGAGACGCTGAAAAGCCTTCCGGAAACGGAATTTGCCTGCGGGATGGGAGAAATCCTGAAAACAGGCCTGATCTGCGACGGGGATTTTTTCCGTTTCGTGTGCGGGGAGGAAGAGCGGATCCATGGGCTGGATTCCCGGATGCTTTCCCTGATGATCCGCAGATGCTGCGCCATTAAAGCGGGAGTGGTGGAGCGGGATCCCAGAGAGCAGGGGGAGAGGGCTCTTCTGAATCTGGGACATACCATCGGCCATGCCGTGGAGAAGCTGAAGGATTTTCAGCTGCTTCATGGTCAGTGCGTGGGGCTGGGACTCATCGCCGCCGCCCGTATTTCTCTTTCCCGGGGGCTTCTCACGGAGGCGGAGTATGAGGAGATCCGCAGAGGCTGTTCTCTGTTCGGGCTTCCCCTGCAGGCGGATGGTCTGGAGGCATCTGACGTCCTTGCCGCCACGAAGAAGGACAAAAAAATGGAAAACGGCAGGGTGAAATTTATCCTCATGAACGGAATCGGCCGCAGCTTCATCGACAAAACGGTAACGGATGAGGAATTACTGGCCGGTATAGGAGCGATCATTGCATGAATCATGTTCAGGAATCAAGAGGGAAGAATGGCGCATATCTGACAGGGGGGCTTCTGGCCATGGGGACGCTTGTCCTTCTGGATCAGTGGACCAAGGCGCGGAGCGTTTCCTGTCTCAGGGGCCGGCCTTCCATTTCTCTGATTCCCGGTGTTCTGGAGCTGAAATACCTGGAAAATACCGGGGCTGCTTTCGGCCTGTTTGCGGGAAAGAAAAACTTCTTTCTCCTGTTCTGCGTTCTTTTTTTTCTTCTGTTTATTTATTTTTACCGGAAGCTTCCGAAAAACCGCCGTTTTCTGCCTCTGCTGGTCGTTTTGTTTCTGACGGGCAGCGGCGCTCTTGGAAATTTTATCGACCGGGCGGCCAGAGGCTATGTGGTGGATTTTATTTACTTTTCTCTTATCGATTTTCCCATATTCAATATGGCGGATATTTATGTGGTGACAGGCGGGATCCTGCTGGTACTCCTCGTGTGCTTTAAGTATCAGGAGGAGGATTTTGAATTTTTATTTCCTGACCGCAGAAAGCGTCCCTGAAACGCCCCTGAAAAGGCAGGCGCAGGGGAGCCTTATTGATCCGTCCCGGGGCCTTGCGGACGGAAAAGATTTTCAGAAGAGGAGAAAGATATGGAAAAAAGAGGATTTGCCGTGGAAGAGAAGGACGGCGGAATCCGTATTGACCGCTGTCTTGCAGAGAAATTCGGGGAATACTCCCGTTCCTACATTCAGAAGCTTCTGAAGGACCAGCTGGTATCGGTCAACGGCAGGGCGGTGAAGTCCAGCTATAAAGTCCTTCCCGGGGATGCGGTGGAAGCTGTGTTTCCGGAGATGAAGGAGCCTGACATCCTTCCCCAGGAAATTCCCCTGGATATCCTCTACGAGGACGAATATCTCCTGGTGATCAACAAGCCCAAGGATATGGTGGTTCATCCCAGCGCAGGCCATTACGAGGGGACTCTGGTGAACGCGGTGCTTGCCCACTGTCAGGGAAATCTGTCGGGAATTAACGGCGTCCTGCGCCCGGGAATCGTGCACAGGATCGATAAGGATACCACCGGGGCGCTTCTGGTATGCAAAGACGACGCCACCCACCGGGCCCTGGCGGAACAGCTGAAGGAACACAGCATCCGCAGGCGGTACCGGGCCGTGGTGTGGGGAAATCTCCCCCAGGACGAGGGAACGGTGGATGCGCCCATCGGACGCCATCCCGCCGACCGGAAAAAAATGGCCGTCAATCATAAGAACGGAAAAGAGGCGGTGACACACTATCAGGTGCTGGAGCGCTTCGGAAACGCCACCTACGTGGAGTGCCGGCTGGAGACGGGACGCACTCATCAGATCCGCGTGCATATGTCCAGCATTGGACATCCTCTTCTGGGGGACGAGGTGTACGGCAGCGGAAAAAATCCCTGGCATCTTCAGGGACAGGCCCTCCATGCCATGATTCTGGGCTTTATCCACCCCCATACCGGGGAGTATATGGAGTTTCAGGCACCTTTGCCCGATTATTTCTGCGCTCTTTTAGAAAAATTAAGAAAATAGTTGTCTTTTTCCATCATAGTATTGTATAATATCTACAACGATGGAGAATCGTTTTTATGAAAAATGTTTTAGAAGGGAGAGTGAACTTATGAACAGTACGAGTTCGATTATTACCATTGGCCGTGAATACGGAAGCGCAGGAAGACAGATCGGACAAGATGTAGCCAAGTATTTCGGAATCAAGTGTTATGATAAGGAACTTCTGGAGCACGCCGCCAATGACAGCGGTATCTGCAAGGAATTATTCGAGAATCATGATGAAAAGCCTACCAACAGTTTTCTGTATTCTCTGGTAATGGATACCTATTCCTTCGGATATTCCTCCGCAGGCTTTACAGATATGCCCATTAACCATAAGGTGTTTCTGGCGCAGTTTGACGCGATCAAGAAGCTTGCTGCAGAGGGACCCTGCGTGATGGTGGGACGATGCGCAGATTATGCCCTGGCAGATAATAAAGACTGCTTCAGCGTATTTATCCAGGCGAACCTGGACTGGCGAATCAATCACATCTCCAGCAAGTATAACAAATCCGTGAAGGAATCCCGGGATATCATCCTTAAGACGGATAAAAGCCGCGCGAGTTACTATAACTACTACACCAACAAGAAGTGGGGCGCTGCGTCCGGCTACAGCCTGTGCGTGGACAGCAGCAAGTTCGGCATCGACGGAGCCGTTCAGGTGATCGTGGAGGCCATCAAGGTCTTCGACGCCGCGAAGAGACACTGAGGGAAAGGACGTCAGGAAACGTTGAGAAATGCTTAAAGAACCCCATGCCGGAGGGGCGCTGATGTTCAGCTCCCCGCGGCCGGAAATAAAAAGGACCCGTGAAATTCCAGCTTTTCAAACTCTGGAATTGTCACGGGTCTTTTTTTCACGGGCTGAATGTCTGTCCCTGCAGCAGAAATCTGCCGTTTCAGCTTCTGAACCGGACGCCTGACGCATCCATCTATGAAATTTTTATTAATATGAGACATTTCCTTAAAATCGTGTTATAATTTAACGAAAAGTAATTTTATTTTTGGAGGAGACTATGAAATTTCGTTGGGAAAACCGATATTTTCATATAGGTTTGACGGCGTTCCTGGTGATTGCGGCAAGTATGCTCTTTTATTACGGAATTTTCCATATGAACACGCTGATCGCGGGAATTCGGACCATACTGGGCATCATGGCTCCCATTGTCTACGGCCTGGTTATCGCCTATGTGCTGAATCCGGTGGTCAGCTTTATGGAAAAAAGCCTTGTATTTCCTCTTCTGGCGAAAAAAAACGTGCATCCGGAAAAGCGGGGCAAAAAATTCATCCGCTGGGTCTGCGTCATCATCTCGCTGATCCTGCTCGTATTTCTTATCTATGCGCTGATCATGATGATTCTTCCGCAGCTCATCCGGAGCATTATGAGCATTATTTACTCCTTTCCCAGCTACGTGAACGTAGTGCAGAACTGGCTGAATTCCATCGTGGAGAGAGGGTGGGACATGGACAGGGAAACGATCGATATGATCAATCAGTATTCCAGCCAGGCCCAGGATTATCTTACCAACAATATTCTGCCCCAGATGCAGGCTGTCCTGAAAAATATCTCCGACGGAGTGTTTGACATCCTGAATATTCTGAAGAACTTCGTGATCGGCATCCTTGTATCCATGTACGTCATGGCGGACAAGGAAATTTTCATTGCCAGGAGCAAAATGGTGGTCTATGCGCTGTTTTCCCATTCCACGGCCAACAATATCATCCACTCCATGCGCTTTACCCATCAGACCTTCGGCGGCTTTATCAACGGGAAGATCCTGGATTCCGCCATTATCGGCGTGCTCTGCTATATCGGGGTCACCATTCTGGATATGCCTTATACCATTCTGATCAGCGTGATCATCGGGGTTACCAATATCATTCCCTTCTTCGGACCCTATGTGGGCGCCGTGCCCTGTACGCTGCTGATCCTTCTGGTAAATCCTCTGCAGGGATTTTATTTTGCCCTGTTTATTCTGGTGCTTCAGCAGTTTGACGGGAATATTCTCGGCCCGAAGATTCTGGGAGATTCCACAGGTCTTTCCAGCTTTATGGTAATCGTGGCCATCATGATCGGCGGCGGTCTTTTCGGAGTAGTGGGAATGATCGTGGGAGTTCCTCTGTGCGCCGTGCTTTATGCGGCCGCGTGGAACCTCATGGGGCATTTTCTCCGGAACAAAAAAATGCCGGACGATACCGCGGATTATCTGAATATTGACTGTATCGACGAGGAATCCGGAATGATCGTTCCCATGCCTGAAAAAAAGGCTCCGAAAAAATCCGTGGAGAGGGATCCGGACAGTCTGTTTATGAAAATCTGGCGGACCGCTCAGGCGTTTGTGGTGGGAACGTGGAAATTTCTGTGCAGATACGGGAAGATCCTTGCGCATAAAACAGTGGTTTACGGTAAAATTCTGTGGAAGCGTCTGAAGCAGGCGGGACGCTTTCTTCGAAGAAAAGCAGTGGAATGTTGGAGTTTTCTCAGTGAAAAGTGCAGAAAATTGGTTGGGTTTGTGAAGAAAAAAATACAGAATATTCAGGAAAAATCCGCTCAGAAAAAGAACCGGGATAAGGATTCAGAGTCGAGATAAATTGTATGAAATTGTATGAAATTTAATATGCGGAAGTAACTGCGGATATGGAAGTAATTGCGGAAGTGATTTCTGAAATTTCTGAAAAAGGAGAGCTTTATGAAACTGGTCATTCAGCGGGTAAATCAGGCCCGGGTAACAGTGGACGACGCTGTGGTGGGAAAAATCGGAAAAGGTTTTCTGGTGCTGGTGGGCGTCAGTCATACGGACACCGAGGCCACAGCGGACAAATATCTGAAAAAGCTTCTGGGACTGCGGATTTTCCAGGACGACCAGGGGAAGACGAACCTTTCCCTGAAGGACGTATCCGGGGAGCTGCTTTTTGTTTCTCAGTTTACTTTATACGCCAACTGTAAAAAGGGAAACCGGCCAAGCTTTATCGAGGCCGGGGAACCGTCCAGAGCCGAGGCTCTTTATGAGTATATGATCCGGGAAGCGAAAAAATCGGTTCCCGTTGTGGAACATGGCGTGTTCGGCGCCTATATGAAGGTTTCTCTGGAAAACGACGGGCCGTTTACCGTGATTCTGGATGAATCCATCATGTAGATTGAGATATGAACAAAGATTCCCGGAAAGAGTTTTGGGAGAGAAACAGATCTATACGACAAACCCGAGTTTTTCAAATAGATCAATAGGGATTCGAGGAATTTTGAATGTATTGAGGCTTTTAAGGTAAGAATCCCCCCAATTTAAGTATTTTAAGGGTCTTTAGGGTTTTTGGGGTTTAAGAATTTTAAGGGTAAAAAGGTTTTTAAGATATGATAGATTTCAGGAGGCGGATTTTATGGCAAAGCAAAGCCCTTCGGGTACAAATTCCGATAAAAGGGTCACATACCACGAACATACAGATATGGAAAATACTCTGAAGCTCCGGGAGGTTTTAAAAACCCTGCCGCCTTTCTGCAGGGATTATTTCCGGGCCATCGATTCCACAACCACGACGAAAACAAGGATTTCCTACGCCTATGACATCCGGATTTTCTTCCAGTTCCTTCTGGATGAAAATCCCGCCCTCCATAACACCTCCATGGATCAGCTCACCGTGGAAATTCTGGACTCCGTCAAGGCTCTGGATATCGAGGAATATCAGGAATATCTGAAGGTTTACCGCAGCGGGGATAAACTGGAAACCAACGGCGAACGGGGCCTGAAGCGGAAAATTTCCGCTCTCCGGAGCTTCTACGCCTACTATTATAAAAGAGAAATGATTCACACCAATCCCACGGTCCTGGTGGACGTTCCCAAAATCCATCAGAAAAGCATCATCCGTCTGGACACCGACGAGGTGGCCCTCCTTCTGGACCATATCGAGCACTGCGGGGATCAGCTTACAGGTCAGAAACGTGTGTTCTACGAAAAAACCAGAGAACGGGACCTGGCTCTGGTGACCCTCCTTCTGGGGACAGGAATCCGAGTGTCTGAATGCGTGGGTCTGGATATTGAGGACGTGGATTTTAAGAATAACGGCATTAAGGTCACCCGAAAGGGAGGCAACGAAATGGTTGTTTATTTCGGCGAGGAGGTGGAACGGGCGCTGAAGCGCTATCTGGAGGTCCGTAAGGGAATCACTCCTCTCGCCGGACACGAACACGCTCTCTTTTACTCTGCTCAGCGGAAACGCATCGGCGTTCAGGCAGTGGAGAACCTGGTAAAAAAGTATGCCCGGGAAATCACCACCACCAAGAAGATCACCCCTCACAAGCTCCGCAGTACCTACGGCACCGCCCTTTACCAGGAAACCGGAGATATTTACCTTGTGGCGGACGTGCTGGGCCACAGAGACGTAAATACCACCAAGAAGCACTATGCGGCGCTGGACGACCAGAGGAGGCGCATGGCCGCTTCCGCCGTAAAGCTGCGGGAGGAGCCCTGATATGAGTGCATACATCTGAGAAACCTGATCGTACCTTACCAACCGAATATCCTTCACCGGGCAGCCGGGGGACGTGCTCTTACCCGTTCCGAGTCCTTGCGGAAAGGGGTGATATTATGAGTACATATGAAGAATTTATGATAATCCTGACCATCGGTCTGTTGATCGTCGCCATTCTGAATCTTACACATAAGAAATAGCCGTCCTGCACCCTGCAAAGTTCGGAACGGCTATTCTTAGCTAAGTACTTATTTCGCCGGGACGGGTGACCTGCACTCACCTTCCGGCTGTCCTGTTAAGTATATTATATGGCAGAGCGGCAGATTTGTCAAATAGGAAAACCGCCCGGAACCTTATCATACCTTTTATAATGCAACACTTATCTGATCCTGGAAAGCGGCCGGAACTTCGGTCTTGTCCAGGCAAATACTGATAACAAAAGTGATTCCGAATTTCTTGCCGATTGCATCCAACTGTTCCAGAGCTCCTGACGGGTCCTGATCTTCTCCCAGTTTGGAAACGATCAGAAAGCTGTCCAGATAAATCTGTTCCAGATCATGATCCTGAGAAATAATGCCGCAGATAAATCCTACAAATTCATCGGAATTCTTAATAGGATACGCAGATACGTCAATAAGGCGGACCTTATTATTCAGCTCATACATGTGTTTCGTGCTCTTGTCTAAGTAAACTATGCTGCCCTCCGCGTGTTTGATCGCGCTGTTCACCCTGTCTAACAGTACTTTTGTCTTGCCTTTGCCTTTCTTTCCTACGATAAGTTCAACCATCCTGTTTTTTCCTCCTTAGACACAAATAATATTAATTTTTACTAAAAAGCAGAATTAATACAATTAGATTATAGTGCATTATATCAAAAAGTTCAATGCCTAAATGAAAAAAAGTTAAATTTAAAAAGTTCACGGATAGTATCTTGATTCAGTCTACAATCTATGTTACCATAAAAAAATGACGGATTGTGCGGCCCCGGCAGTACTGGCAGGGAAGAACCTGAAAGACAGATGCACAGCCGAAGGAGAAGAATCCATGAAAAATAAAATCAGAAAAGGAAACAGAACGGTTGTTCTGGACGTAATATTTATCGGAGCTCTGCTGCTGTTTATCGTCTATTCTTTCGTTATTTTTATGCGGGGCAACCGTCAGAGAATCATTGAGCAGAACAATAATTTTATTGAGGCTGCCACCACGGAAAGCGCGGCCCGGATCAACGATCTTGTGGTCCTGTCCCACCAGAATCTGGACATGATGGTCCGCCTGTACGGTTCCGTAATGTCTGAACCGAGGGTGGACGCCTCCACCCTGAAGGAAATGATCGAGAGCTCTTCCTTTGACTATGTGGAGTTTATCTCGCCGGACGGGACCGATCTCACGGCGGAAGGACAGACCGCGGATCTGTCGGACAGGGAATATTTTCAGGACGGCATGCGGGGCAACAGCGGCAAATGCGTTATCTATAATTCCAGAATCACGAACGAAACATTGCTGATCTTTTATACCCCTTTTTATTATCAGGGAGAGATTATCGGCGTTCTCAGCGGAATTTTAAGGGGGGATACTCTCTCCTCCATTCTCTCCTCCAGCTATTTCGGCGTTCAGGCCAATTCCTATCTCCTGGAGGCTAATGGAAATGTGATTTTTTCCGTGGGCGATCGGTCCAGCCCGGAGAATATACTGGATTTCTTTCAGGAGCGCGGCCGTCTCTCCTCCGAAGATCAGGAAAAGCTGGAGAACGCTCTGAGCAGCGGCAGCTCCACCTCTTTTAACTATGCGGGCTCCAGCGGAGAAGGCAGCGCCTACATCACGGCCCTGGACGACGGGGACTGGACTCTGCTGCAGAACTTCCCCTCCTCATTGAACCAGTACATGGCCAAAGGCGCGGACTCCGCAGGCATGGTCCTTGAGATCAAGCTATTCGCGGCGTTTCTCGTTTACGTTATATATCTGATCATTAAAAATTCTCTTCAGAAGGAGCAGCTGGTATCCGAAAAGCAGGAAATTTCCCGGATCGTGGACACCGTTACCCAGCTGTTCACCCGGTTTTCCCTGGTGGATTTCGAAGAGGGCACCTACGAATATCTGGAGGATAAAAAAAGCAGCGCCCCGGAGAAGGGAAACTATGAGGATCTCATCCGCTATCTGGACGCCAGATATATCTCTGACGACGACAACGGAGAAAAAATGAGCGTCATCATTTCCCGCGACTATGTACAGAAGCATCTGACCGAGGACGTGCCCTACCTCCAGTATGAATATCAGATCGATATGGGCGGGAAGCGCTGGGAAAACATTTCCGTCCTTTGCCTGAGGCGGAAGAACGGCGTTCCCTCCAGAGTTCTCTTTGCCATACAGGATGTGACCGCCCTGAAGGAACGGGAACTGGCTATCCGTCTTGCCCTGAAAAATGCAACTGAGGCGGCGGAGGCAGCCAACAGGGCGAAATCCGATTTTCTGGCCCGCATGTCCCACGATATCCGCACTCCCATGAACGCCATCATGGGAATGACAGCCGTGGCTGCCATGCATCTGGACGACCGTGAGCGTCTGATGGACTGCCTGGGCAAAATCACCATCTCCAGCCGCCATCTTCTGGCGCTGATCAACGATGTACTGGATATGTCCAAGATCGAGAGCGGCAAGGTGGTTCTGACGGAGGAACCCTTCAGCATGGCGGATATTGTGGAAGGCATCCTCACCATCATCCAGGCCCAGGTCAATGACAAACATCAGCAGCTGAAAGTACATATCTCCGATATCCGCCATGAAAAGGTTCTGGGAGATACCCTGCGACTGCGCCAGGTGTTCGTGAATATTCTGGGCAATGCGGTAAAATTTACCCCGGAAGGCGGAACCATCACCTTCTCCATCCGGGAGTGCGAATCCGGTGTGCACGGCATCGGCTGTTATGAGTTTTCCTGCGAGGATACGGGCATGGGCATGAGCCAGGAGTTCCTGAAAACCATTTTTGATCCCTTCACCCGCTCCCGTAATTCCGTAACCCAGAATATTGAAGGAACCGGCCTGGGCATGTCCATCACCAGAAATATCGTCCGCATGATGGACGGCGACATTCACGTGGAAAGCACCCTGGGCAAAGGCTCGAAGTTCACCGTTCTGATCCATCTGAAGCTTCAGGAACAGGAAGCGGAAAATATTGAGGAGCTGGCAGATCTGAATATTCTCGTAGCGGACGACGATGAGGATTCCTGCATCAGCACCTGTGAGATTCTGGAAAGCATCGGAATGAACGCTCACTGGGTAATGAACGGAGAGGACGCTGTCCGTCAGACCGTAGAAGCCCACAGGACCGGCCAGGATTTTGCAGCGGTGATCCTTGACTGGAGGATGCCGGGGAAAGACGGCATCGAGACGGCGAAGGAGATTCGCGAAACCATCGGGGACAACCTTCCCATCATCATTTTGTCTGCTTACGACTGGTCGGAGGCGGAGGCCCAGGCCCGGGAAGCGGGAATTCAGGCCTTTATCGAAAAGCCGCTGTTCCGCTCCCGCCTGATCTACGCCCTGAAGTCCGTTCTGGCTCAGAATGAAGAGTCGAAAGAGCTGGAAGTGGATGAGCTGAAAGGAGTCAGCTACGAAGGAAAACGGGTGCTTCTGGTGGAGGACAACGAGCTGAACCGGGAGATTGCCGGCGAACTCCTCTCCTTCATCGGCGTTACAGTGGAGGAAGCCTGGGACGGCCGGATGGCGGTGGAAATGGTCGAAAAAAGTACTCCATATTATTATGATCTGATCTTCATGGATATCCAGCTTCCCGTAATGAACGGATATGAGGCATCACGAAATATCCGCAGTATGAACCGGCAGGATACGAAAAAAATCCCCATCGTGGCCATGAGCGCCAACGCCTTTGCCGACGATATCCGGGAGGCCCGGGAAGCGGGAATGAACGACCATGTGGCGAAGCCGGTGGAGGTTTCCAGGCTGATGGAGGCTCTGGAGAAATGGCTTCACTAAAAAAACTGCAGTTCTGCTTTTGTATACGGATAGTCAAAGAGGGCGGATTTTCTCCGCCCTCTCGCATAAACCGTTATCCCTTCTCTCGCAATGTTACATAAACCCTTCTCTCGCAATGTTACAATAAAATGGAAGGAAGTCAATATTTTCATCCAAATGTTTCTTATTGCGCATGAGAACGGAGAAAAATTCATATCACATTCGCGCTGCAAATGACAATAGATTTCAGTTTTCAGAAGATGGGATTTACAGCAGATTCCGCATGCTTTTCAGGCTGATCGCCAGCGTGGAGGTGTTGTGACAGAGGGCCGATACGGAAGGCGTAATCATTCCCGCGACTCCCAGCGCGATCAGCGCTCCGTTGATTCCCACAATGCTCCGGTAATTGGAATGGATCCTTCTCATCAGGCCGTCCGACAGCGCTTTCAGAGTCACCAGAGCTTCCAGTTCATCTGCGGAAACAGTGACGTCCGCGATCTCCCTGGCGATTTCTGCCCCGTCGCTTACCGCGATTCCCACATCGGCGGCCGACAGCGCCGGAGAATCGTTGATGCCGTCCCCCACCATGATCACAGTCTCACCGGCCGCCTTCTGCTTCTCAATGTAGGCCGCCTTATCCTGGGGCAGCACTTCGGAGTAGTACTCGTCCACGCCAATTTTTTCGGCTATGGCGGAGGCTGTCCTCTCGCTGTCCCCGGTCATCATTACCACTTTTCTGATACCGGTCTTTTTCAGCCGTCTGATTACCTCAGAGGCCTCCTCCCGAAGCGGATCTTCGATACAGATCACCGCCGCCAGCTGATGATCCACAGCCATGTACAGGTGGGAATATTCTGTGGGAAGACTGTCAAACAGCTCCTGCTTTCCGTCGGGAATCCTGCATTGCTCATCCTCAAACACAAAATGATAGCTGCCGATGACTACCTTCTTATCATCGATAGAGGAAGAAATCCCGTGTGCCACCACATAGTTTACCCGGGAATGCATCTCCTCATGATCCAGCCCCAGACTGCGGGCGGCCTGGACTACCGCTTTGGCCATGGAGTGGGGGAAATGCTCCTCCAGACAGGCAGCAACCCGCAGCAGATCCTCCTTTGTTCCTCCCCGGAAGACTACTACGTCCTTTACGGTGGGCTTTGCCCTGGTAAGGGTGCCTGTTTTATCGAAGACCACGACGGTGGCGTCCGCGACGGCTTCCATGTATTTGCCGCCCTTTACTGTCATATGATGGGCGCCTGCCTCCCTGATGGCCGACAATACGGAGACGGGCATAGCCAGCTTCAGAGCGCAGGAGAAATCCACCATCAGAACCGCCAGCGCCCTGGCGGTATTTCTCGTGAGAAGATAGGTGAGGGCCGTTCCGCCGAGGGTCCAGGGCACCAGCCTGTCCGCGAGACTTTCCGCCCTGCTCTCCAGAGACGACTTCAGCTTCTCCGATTCCTCGATCATGCGCACAATGCTCTCATACCTGGTGGAGCCGGAAACAGCCTTCACGGAAATGGTCAGTTCCCCCTCCTCCACCACTGTTCCCGCATAAACATATTTATGTATATTTTTCTGTACGGGAAGGGATTCGCCGGTCATGGAAGACTGATTCACCATGGCTTCCCCCTCGGTCACAATGCCGTCGAAGGGGATGACATTGCCCATATGAACCACAACCTCGTCACCCTCCGCGATATCTTTGGAGGGCACCAGAATCTCCTGTCCGCCTACCTTCTTCCATACCCTGGTAACCTTCAGGGACATGCTCCGGGCAAGATCTCCCACCGATTTTTTGTGGGTCCATTCCTCCAGAAGTTCTCCGATTCCTAGGAGAAACATAATGGATCCCGCGGTATTATAATTGCCCCGGAATACGGATACGCCGATGGCCGCAGCATCCAGAACCTCTACCTCCAGCCTGCCTCTGGCCAGGCAGCGAAGACCCTTCCACAGATAACGGATGGAACATACGCTGTTATACACTGCCTGGGCCGGCACGGGAAGAAAGCATTTCGTGGCCGCGCGGATCAGGGTTTTCTGAATCAGCTTCTCCTTGTATTCCGCGTTCAGTTCTCTGGCGCTGTTGTCCAGAAACCCGTCCGGAACATGGACCTTTTCCATGGAAAAGCGTTTCAGAATCTGCAGGATTTCCTCCCGGCTGCAGTCATATAAAACGGCGGCATCCGCTGTTCTCTCATACACCCTGGCGCCGATCACACCGGGCTGATTCTGGATATAATAAAGAAACGTATCCGCCTCTCTGCCGGTCATCCGCCGGATAAAAAAATGGATGCGGATACGTCCTCTGATCTCATGTTTAATCAGAAATTTCACAGGAAAACCTCCTTAAAATTCCTTTTGTTATTCTGTCCATTTCACAGGCAGATTTTCAATTCCCTTTATGATTCAGCCTGTTCTTCAGATGGATTTACTCTTCGGTTTCTTGTGCAGCTTCTTCTGCCGTTTCTTCTTCTGCTTCTTCCGCATCTGATTCATCCTGCATTTTTGCCGCAGCCGCCGCATACCGCTCTTCATTGATCTGCACTGCTTCCGCATAAATGTCCTCTGCGTTTTCCTGCACTGCGGCAGCGGTGTTCATCACACAGTCCTTCGCCCGCAGAACCGCAGCTGTACAGCTGGTATATACCTTTTTTGCGTCGTCGCTGGTGAGAATTTTCACTCCCGCCGTACCGAATAAAACGCCGCCCAGAAAAAGTCCCAGTTTCTTCACGTCAAAAAATTCCATAGTCTCTTCTCCTTTTCTCTTTTTGTAACGGGACAGCGATTTTTATTTATGCTTATGTCCGGTGTAGATCAGCATAAGCATACAGACAACCATCGCTCCCGCCCAGAATTTGTGTTGTTTCATCAGGAAACCTCCTTTGTCTCTCACCCGGTTCCGTCCTTTTTGCGGGTGGTAAACGTATCATAAACAGCGGGGTATCTGTTAGTCAAATATAACATCCGTTATTGAGAAATCTTCTCATTTTCCTCCCCGTCCTCCCCGTTTTCCTCTTCCTCGTAAACGATCCTGCGGCTGATGACACCGATCTCCTCCAGGGCATTTACCATCCGGTACACGGTGGCGATTCCGATTTTTTCGTCCAGCCGGATGGCCTGATAATAGATTTCCTTACAGGTGGAACAGTGATTTTCCAGAATGATATCCAGTATAAGCTGCCTCTGCCTGGTGATACGGCAGCCGTTCTTTCTCAGCTTTTCCACGATCTGTTCCTTTTGATTTTCCACTTTCAGGCTCCTTTGTTACAATTTCTCTAGTGGTTAGTATACGCTAACTATAAAAGACAGTCAAGGAAAATTGCCGGTGTACATGATAATTTTTTATCAATAAAAGAATGTTTGCCGTGAAGAAGGTTCTGTGTTATACTGGTAATTACAGGATGGAAAGTAAAAAGTCATTGTTTTTTTCCACAGAATGAAAAGCTTCAGATATTTTCCATCAGAATATAATGAGAAACAGAGGTGACAGAAACATGACCCATTCCAATGAATCTGCTGAAAACTATCTGGAAACTATTTTGATCCTGAGCAAGAGCCATCCTGTGGTTCGTTCTGTGGATATCGCCACGGAGCTGGATTTTAAGAAACCCAGCGTCAGCGTAGCCATGAAGAAGCTTCGCCAGAGCAATCACATTCAGGTTTCTCCTGAGGGATACATTACCCTGACCGAGTCCGGCAGGGAAATCGCTGAACGAATCTATGAACGCCACAGATTTTTGTCCTCTTGGCTGGCCAATATCGGGGTGGATCCGGAGATTGCGGCGCAGGACGCCTGCAGAATGGAGCACGTGATCAGCGCGGAGAGTTTTGAAGCCATTAAGAAGTTTCTGGCGGATAAAGAAGCATAAAAATGAAGCATAGAAAAGGCATAAAAACGGGGAGACTCTTATCCGGAATCTCCCTGTTTTTATGCTTCATTACTTTATTTTTTTCGATTCTCCCGGATTTTGGAATTCATACGTCCAAAGTCATTTCGCATCTATCGTCTGGCCAGTTCTCTGGTGATATCCTCCCAGGTCACCTGCTTTTCCGCCATAAGCACCATCACGTGATAGAGAAAATCCGAAATCTCGTATTTGATCTCCTCCCTGTCAGGATTTTTGGCGGCGATAATAATCTCCGTACACTCCTCTCCCACCTTTTTCAGGATCTTGTCCATACCCTTATCAAAGAGGTAATTGGTGTAGGAACCCTCCTTGGGATGTTCTTTCCTGTCCAGAATCACGTCGTACACATTCTGGAAAACTCTCAGAGGATTGGTGTCGTCGTATTCCTTTTTCATCAGCGGCTTAAAGAAGCAGCTCCGGCTGCCCGTATGACAGGCGGCTCCCACCTGAGCCACCTTAGCCAGTATCGTATCGTTGTCGCAGTCCAGGGTGAGGGATTTTACATACTGAAAATGACCGGAGGTCAGTCCTTTGATCCACAGCTCCTGACGGCTGCGGCTCCAGTAAGTCATTTTTCCCGTTTTCAGGGTGGTGCGGAAAGCCTCTTCGTTCATATAGGCCACCATCAGCACCTCATCTGTGCGGTAATCCTGCACCACCACGGGGATCAGTCCGTCCCCGTTCAGCTTGAATTCCTCCCAGGGAATACTGCTCTCGAAGGTATTTACGGAAATTCCTGCCTCTCTGCAGACGTCCTTGAAGGTCAGAAGAGAATTCTGAACAGCGCTCACAAAGGAGCCGCTCAGACCTCCCACAGCATCGCTTCTGAGAAGATCCAGCAGCACGTTTTCACGGGTTTCAAGGGTGTGAAGAATTACCGGAATGGAGGAAATCTTCGCAATGGAATCCTGAACGGAATCCAGCGCCAGAACCGAACCGGCGAACTCCTCGATCAGCTGCTGATGCTCCGCAAACTCTCCCTCGGAGGAGATGCTCACTGCCATTTTTTCCTTCCCGAACCGTTTGGAAACCTCCTCCAGAAGGGCTACATTACTCTCCTTGGAGAAGTTCAGAACCACCCTGGCGCAGCCTGCGTAGATGAGCTTTTTCACGTCCTCCATGCGGGCGATATTCCCTGCGGCGATCACGGGGATTTCCGCGATTTCGCAGATATCCCGGATCTTCCCGATGGCCTGGTCATGCTCTTTGTCCCCGGAGGAAAAGTCGAATACCAGGAGCTCGTCGGCGCCGTTGTCGCTGTAATATCTGGTAAGCTCCTCCACGTTCCCGCTCTCAAAAAGATTTCTCTGCCCGAAGCCCGCGACGGCTTTGCCGGACTGAAGGTAAAGGCATGGAATCATCCGTTTTTTTGTCATAATCATTCTCCTTATGAATTTTTTCGGCTGCACATTCGGCGGCGATCCGCCTGAAAACCAGCTGCCCGAAGGCGATCCGCCTGAAGACCACTCATCAGAAGGCCATCTGTTTGAAGAGCAGTCCGGTCAGACTTTCTCTTACGCCAGACTGCCCTTGGTAGAGAGCACGTCTGTGATTCTGGGATCCGGAGATACCGCCTGATCCAGCGCTTTCGCAAAGCTTTTGAACATGGCTTCCGCAATATGAT
This sequence comes from uncultured Lachnospiraceae bacterium, assembly GCA_947626985.1. Taxonomy (GTDB): domain Bacteria; phylum Bacillota; class Clostridia; order Lachnospirales; family Lachnospiraceae; genus Blautia_A. The sequence continues at coordinate 41,912 of CANQUG010000014.1, forward strand.
GGCTGTTCCCGAAAGGCCGCGCTCCCGAAGCCGTGAGATCCTGGCTGAGCACTCGGAGGTGCAGATTCATGCCGCAGGTGTAGGATACGGCATAAAAGAATTCCCGGACCATCTCCGTGGAAAAATCCCCGATTTTTTCTGTGGGAAAAGTCCCTTCAAAAACAAAGTACGGTCTGCCGGAAAGGTCGATGGCGCACAGCACCAGGGACTCATCCATGGGAAGGATGCAGCTCCCGTAGCGGCGAATTCCTTTTTTGTTCCCCAGGGCTTCCCGGATGGCGTTTCCCAGAACGATTCCCGTATCCTCCACGGTGTGATGATCGTCCACCTGCAGGTCGCCGTGGACCCTTACATACAGATCAAAAAAGCCATGGCGGGCAAACCCGTCCAGCATGTGGTTAAAAAAGCCCACTCCGGTCTCAATGTCAGAGTCCCCTCTGCCGTCCAGATTCAGTTTCAGCTTAATCTCAGTTTCCTTTGTATTTCTTTCAATGGACGCCGTTCTCTCCATAATTCTCCTGCTTTCTGTCCTTTTATGATTCAAACCTGACCCCTATGGAATTGGCGTGAGCTGTCAGTCCCTCGGCGCAGGCAAATTTGCGGATATCCTCCTGGATGTCTCCCAGAGCCTCCCTGGAATAATAAACGATGCTGGATTTTTTTACAAAGTCGTCCACCGACAGGGGAGAGAAAAACTTCGCCGTTCCGTTGGTGGGCAGAATATGATTGGGGCCCGCGAAATAATCTCCCAGCGGCTCGCTGCTGTACTCTCCGATAAAGATGGCGCCGGCGTTTTTCACCTTCGTCATCACCTCGAAGGGATTGGCGGTGACAATCTCCAGATGCTCCGACGCGATGGCGTTCACCGCGTCGATGGCCTCATTCATATCCGACGCCAGGAGAATATATCCGAAATTCTCCAGGGATTTCTCAATGATTTCCTTTCTGGAAAGCACCTGAACGAAGGCGTCCGCTTCCTCGGAAACCCTCTTCGCCAGTTCGGCGCTGGTGGTCACAAGGATGGCGGAGGCCAGCTCATCATGCTCCGCCTGAGAAAGGAGATCCGCCGCCACGTATCTGGGATTGGCGGTCTCGTCCGCCAGAACCATGATCTCACTGGGGCCTGCGATGGAATCAATGCTCACATGGCCGTAAACGGCCTTCTTCGCCAGGGCTACGAAAATATTCCCCGGACCTACAATCTTATCCACCTTGGGAATGCTCTCCGTGCCGTAGGCCAGAGCCGCGATGGCCTGAGCGCCGCCCGCCTTGAAGATGACGTGAGCGCCGGCCTCCCTGGCTGCCACAAGGGTGGTGGGATTCACTTTTCCGTCCTTCCCGGGAGGAGTGGTCATATAGATCTGCTCCACTCCCGCCACCCTGGCGGGAACGATATTCATAAGAACGGAGGAGGGATAGGCTGCCTTTCCTCCGGGCACATAAACGCCCACCTTCTCCAGAGGAGTGATCTTCTGTCCCAGCAGGGTCCCTTTGGGACTGCTGGTGAACCAGCTGTTCTGACGCTGTTTCTCATGGAAACTCTCGATATTTTTCAGCGCTTTGCGGATCACCTCCACCAGGGCGGGATCCACCTGCGCGTAGGCTTCCCGGATTTCCTCCTCCGTGACGCGGATATTGTCCTTATTGATCTCCGTTTTGTCAAATTGTTTCGTATAGGAAAAAAGGGCCTCGTCTCCCCTCTCCCGCACTGCGGCGAGAATGTCCGCCACGACGCTTTCGTACTGGCCGTAGCTGCCGGGGCTGCGTTTCAGCAGGTTGTTCAGAAGGTCCTTCGTGCTTTCTTTTGTCAAAGTGACGGTACGCATATATTGATCTCCTTTTCAAAAAAATAGCTGCTTTTCGGTGTTTTACGGGTCCCGAAATCATGCTTTTTCATGCAGGCACGAAACGCATGAACGCAGCCTGCAATGCTGTGTCATTTGTCATGCATGAATCCCGGCGCCGGCTGAACTGACGCCTTCATCCAGCACGGTCCGCAGCTCCCGGATCAGTCCCCGGATCCGCTCATCCTCCATCTTCATGCTCACCTGGTTCACCACCATACGGGCGGACAGGGGGCAGACCTCCTCCAGAACCTTCAGTCCGTTTTCCTTCAGAGTGCTTCCGGTTTCCACGATGTCCACGATCACCTCCGAGAGTCCCACAATGGGGGCCAGCTCGATGGAGCCGTTCAGCTTGATGATCTCCACAGTCTGATGTTTCTTATTATAAAAATAATCCTTGGCAATGTTGGGATACTTGGTGGCCACCCGGATCAGCTGATTGTTGGCCAGCACCTCCCTGGCGCTCTCCGGGCCGCACACGCACATGCGGCAGGCGCCGAAGCCCAGGTCCATCACCTCATAAAGCTTGCGCCCCTCCTCCAGTATGGTGTCCTTGCCCACCACTCCGATGTCTGCGGCGCCGTACTCCACGTAGGTGGGCACATCCGGACCCTTGGCAAGGAAAAATTTCAGTTTCAGTTCTTCGTTGACAAAGATCAGCTTCCGGGAGCTTTTGTCCCGCATCTCCTCGCAGGTGATGCCGATCTTCTCCAGCATGTCCATGGTCTTTCCGGCCAGACGGCCTTTTGTCAGTGCAAATGTGAGATATCTCATGCAAGTTCCTCCAGGTAATAATCTAAGCTCTCCCCCGCTGCGGCGGCCGCATGGGGAGAAGGCTTCCGTCTCACTCTTTTTTCGGGCGGAGCGCCACCCGCTTGCCTTCCTCCCGGAGCTTCCCGGCCTCCTGTATGGCCTGCGTCCGGTTCCCGGGCCCGTAAGTGATCACCAGAATCTCCTCCTCCTGCGGAAACTCCAGCTTCTGTCTGGTGAGAGCCGCCATAATGGTATCCACCACAATGGCAAAGCCGATGGCCGCGGCAGGTTTTCCGAAGTGCTTCATGAGCTCATTGTACCTGCCTCCCTTTATGAGAGGCTCGCCGGTGCCGTAGGTGTAGGCCTGGAAAATAATGCCCGTATAGTAACGGTACTTGCTCAGCATTCCGAAGTCGAAGCTGATATAGTTCTCGCACCCGTAAAGCTTCAGGATCTCATAGATTTCCTCCAGCCGCTCCACCGCTTTAACGGCCTGGGGATTGTCCGTAAGACTCTTCGCCCGCTCCAGCACCTCCGCGGAGCCGAACAGATGGGGAAGCTCCCGGAACACTCTGGTCAGTGAATCGCTGAGCTTCTGACTGTGGACCAGGTCCTCCACGCCGAAATAGTTTTTCTGGGAAATGAGAGTGCGGAGATGCTCCTCCTCCTCATCGTCCATTCCGGCCTCGCTGAGAAGGGATTTAAAGTAATCCACCTGTCCCACGCTCACCTGAAAGTCCTTTAATCCGCAGGCCTTCAGGCACTCCACCACCATGGCCAGAAGCTCCGCGTCCGCCTCCGGGGACGGATCCCCGTACCGCTCCACGCCCATCTGGGTGGTCTCCTTCATCTTGCCCATGAGATTGGAGTGATTGATGAAGGTCCGGCCGGTGTAGCAGAGACTCACCACCTCCTGATCGGGAGAAAAGTACGTGGCGCAGGCTCTGGACACGGAGGGGGTAAAATCCGGGCGAAGCACCAGAGTATTGCCCTCTCTGTCAAAAAATTTGTACAGATCCTTGGAGGGAATGGTTCCCACCTCCTGGCTGAACACCTCGAAGTATTCAAAGACAGGGGTCTCGATCTCCTCGTACCCGTATTTGCGGAACACGTTCAGGATCCGCTTCTGCAGTGCCTTTTTCCGGCTGCATTCTCCGTTATAGATATCCCTCACGCCCTCCGGCGTGTGAAAAATTCGCTGCATATGTTCTGTATCCTCCTGCCCCGGATGAACCGGGGATATGATGTCAAATACTTTAACAATTTACCATGCTACCATATTACTATAAGAAAAACCATAGTCGATTATACTCAATCGTCCCCGGTTTGTCAATCCCGGTTTTCCAGATCCAGCTTTACCCCGTCCAGATAGGGAACCAGAAACCCGCTTTTCTTTTTCAGATAAAAGGAATCCTCCAGCTCCTCCCGCCGGAAGCTCTTCCGTCCCCCCTCCTCCATCCGCCTCCAGAATACCAGAAGGCGGCGCAGGGGCAGATAATAAAAGAGATCCTCGGAGCTGAAAAATATCAGAAAAAAAGCCACGCCCCCCTGCTTTTCGAACTCCTCCATAAACTTCACCTGATGGGGATGAATATTCATAAGGGGAAAGGTATCCGCGCTGCACTCCTTGGCGTCGAAGCACAGGGGAATGCCCTGCACCGCTCCGATGTAGTCCACCGTGCTCCGCTGTTCAAAATAGGCAAGGGTAATGTGACGATTTTCTTTGTCCATGCGTACAGGGGTGATGGGAGTGGGAATCTTCTGAATGAGAGCCAGTCCCTTCTCCCTGTACTGTTCGTTTGTACGGTTGATCAGTTCTTCCAGTGTGGAGCCCCGCAGGCCCCGGCTGTTCCAGGTGGCCATAGATCCGCTCCGCTTTATTTCAGCAATTTGATGGACGGGAAGTATCTCACGATGGCTTTTCCCACCAGCTGGTCAAAGCGCACGAAGGTATTGTCCCAATAACGGGAATCCCTGGAATGCTCCCGGTTATCCCCAAGCATAAAGTAACAGTCCTCCGGCACCTGATAGGGGCCGAAATCTCCCGTCGGCGTCTCGGGAACAAAGCTGTCGTCCAGCGGAGTGTCCGAACCGTCTATGTAAACCTTGCCGTCCCTGATCTCCACCGTCTCCCCCGGAAGTCCGATCAGACGCTTGATAAACAGCTGGCTCTCATCGTCGGGGAAGTGAAAGATGATAATGTCGAACCGCTCCGGATCCTTCCACTTTTTGGAAATTTTATTTCCGAAGAGATCCAGATTCAGTCCGTAGCGCAGCCGGAAGCCAAAGATCCTGTCCCCTGTCATGATGGTCCTTTCCATGGACTGGGAGGGAATCTTTGCGTTGATCAGAACGAAGTTGTTCAGAAAAAACACTGCCACTACGACAATGATGATCAGCTTCACATACTCCCAGATTTCTTTCCAGATTTTCATAATAATTATTTCTCCTTTTCCACAAAAGAACACGTTATATTTGGAATGCCTTCTCCTGGTGCAGGTGTTCTTTCTCTAAAATTCGGCCAAAGAGAGGGGGAACTGCAGCATAAAATACCTTTCCGGACAGCTGGGACAGGACGCCGTTCATCTCCGGAAACTCCAGGCGGTAAGCATGAAGAAGCTGGTGCTTCAGATGATACGCCTCCCCGAACTTCCGGTTCAGAACAGGATCTCCGTATTTCGGGTCTCCCAGAACCGGATGCCCGGCGGACGCCAGGTGTGCACGGATCTGATGAGGACGCCCGGTGAGCAGACGAACCCTCAGCAGGGTCACTCTGCCGTTATCCTCCACAGGAGCGTAGGCGGTTTCCATAAACCGGGCTCCCTCCCGCTTTTGGTCATACACTATTACTTTATTACATTTTTCTGATTTATGCAAATATCCTTTGATAAAATTTTCATCTTTTATAATTCCGCCCACCAGACAGAGATAATCCTTGTGCATGGTCCTGTCGCGGAAGAGAGCGGACAGCGCCTGCAGCCCGGCGAGAGATTTTCCCGCGGCCACGATGCCGCTGGTGTTCCGGTCCAGCCGGTTGCACACCGAGGGGCGGAAGGTTTTCAGATCCTCCTCCGTCAGGGCCCCGCTGTTCAGAAGATACGCCGTCACATATTCCACCAGGGACGGCTCCCCGGAATCGTCGGGCTGAGAGAGGACGCCCGCAGGTTTGTTGATCAGAAGAATGTGGGTGTCCTCATAAAGGACGTCCAGAGGATATTCCGCCCGGGCCGCGTGCTCCTCACCCTGAAATTTCCGGAAGGTATCGTCGCTGAGAAACAGCCTTACCCGGTCTCCCCGGGCAAGGATTTCATTTCCTGCGGCTTTTTTTCCGTTGAGGGTGATGTTTTTCTTCCGCAGCATTTTATACACAAAGCTTTTGGGAGCTTCCTTTAAAAGCTTGGCCAGATATTTGTCAAAACGCTGCTCCGCCTGATTTTCTCCGATGATAAATTCCCTCAATTCACCCTCCTACAGGCAGATAGCCAGAATCGTGTGACGGATCAGTTCGCTGCGGGACAGACCGGGATAGCGCTCATCCGGAGTGAACTTAATCCCCTCCTCCAGAGACTCCCTGTGCTCGTTCATGGAATCCAGACGCTCCAGGTAGGGACGGAGGTCACGGAGAATCTTCACCGTCACCTTGTAGCCGTTTTTCCGGATGATCTTCTGAGATTCCTGTTCCATATAGCTGATATCGATGGACGGATCGCTGCTGTACCCCACCACCTGATTTCCGCAGATGGCAAAGGCGTCGATGACGGCGCTCCTGTCATAAAAGGTCATGTACATCTCGTAGGCCATCGTCAGATCCCCCGCGTGGGCGGCGATGCTCTCATAGTTCTCCCGGCTGATGGGCTTCCTCATCAGGATCATGATCAGTCCCACCAGGGATTTGCAGGCGGGAAGACACCCCACCACAGCCACCACCGTCCAGATGGTGAGCCGGGTTTTATGGTAGATCCAGGCGGAAAAGAAAATAAACAGAGGAACGGAAAAAAGCAGGGCCGTAATGAGAAGGCGGCGCTTTTTTTCCGCCTGAAAATAGCCGAATTCCCCTTTTTTCGACTGAAACAGAGCTCCCAGGGGATTTCCGGAGCGGGAGCCCGGGGAGGCAGAGCCTTTTTTCTTGCTGCTCATGAAGTCACTCCTTGCTTTTCTGTTTTGTATGATGCCGGGGTCAGCATACCTTCTGCCCCCAGTATCTTTTGTATTTCGCTGTTTCAGGATTTTTTCCTATGTATGTTCCGGATCGTCTTTTTATGAGGATTTCCGGCTTTGACCTCTGTCCGCTGGGCGTTTCCCTTTCCGGAAGACGGGGTTCTTCCGCTGTTTCCGCCGGGAGCCGATTTTTCTTTCCCGGAAGCAGATGCTTTCCCGCCGCCTTTTTCCGGATGCAGCAGGCAGTTTTTCCCGTATCCCACCAGATCCATCCGTCCGGCCAGCTTCAGCCCTTCCAGCACCAGCTCCCGGTTTTCCGGATTCTTATACTGGATCAGCGCTCTCTGAATGGCCTTCTCATGAGGATTTCTGGGAACATACACCTTCTCTCCCGTGAGAGGATGAAATCCTGTGTAGTACATGCAGGTGGAAAGAGTGGAGGGCGTGGGATAAAAATCCTGCACCTGCTCCGGGGTAAACCCCATATCCCGCACGTACTCCGCCAGCTTCACCGCCTCCTTCATGGTGCAGCCCGGATGGGAGGACATGAAGTAGGGCAAAACATACTGTTCTTTGCCCGTGGAAGCGTTCGCACGGCGGAAGGCCTTCAGAAACTCTTCGTAGACCTCATGGGAGGGTTTTCCCATAAGGCGGAGCACTTCCGGAGAAACATGCTCCGGAGCCACCCGAAGCTGCCCGCTTACGTGATATTCGGCAAGCTCATGAAGAAAGGCGGCGTTCTTATCCGCCATCACGTAGTCGAAACGGATTCCCGACCGGATGAAAACCTTTTTCACCCCGGGAATCTCCCGCAGCTTTTTCAGAAGAAGGCGGTAATCCTCGTGATCTGCCCGCAGATTCTTGCAGGGAGAGGGAAACAGGCACTGCCGGTCGGGGCAGGCTCCCCTGCTCAGCTGCTTCTCACAGGCGGGATACCTGAAATCCGCGGTGGGCCCTCCCACATCGTGAATGTAGCCTTTGAAATCCGGGTCCTTTGTCATCTTCACCGCTTCCCGGAGAATGGACTCATGGCTTCTGGTCTGAAGGATCCTCCCCTGATGGAAGGTCAGGGCGCAGAAATTGCAGCTGCCGAAGCATCCCCGATTGCTGGTGATGCTGAATTTTACCTCCTCCAGGGCCGGAATCCCGCCGTCCTTCTCGTACATGGGATGATACCGCCCTGTGTAGGGCAGGTCGTACACCTCGTCCATCTCCTCCTGGGTCAGAGGTTCGGCGGGAGGATTCTGTATCACATAGCCCTTGCCTTCATAGTACTCCGCAAGAGGCGCCGCCGTAAAGGGATCCGTATTTCGATACTGGGCGGCGAAGCTTTTTCCGTAGGCCTTTTTATCCCCGGCGATCTCCTCATAGGAGGGAAGCACCAGGGGATGGTACACTCTGGAAAGATCGGAACAGCGGTAAACCGTGCCCGGCAGATAGGTGATCTCCTTCACGGGAATCCCGCTGCTCAGGGCCTCGGCGATCTCCGGAACAGAGTGTTCCCCCATTCCGTAGGAGATCAGATCCGCCCCGGAATCCATGAGAATGCTTCGGCGGACCTTATCCTGCCAGTAATCATAATGGGCCAGTCTCCGGAGGCTGGCCTCGATGCCTCCCAGAATAATTGGCGTTTTTTTATAGGTCTGACGGATGAGATTGGTGTAGACGATCACCGGCATATCCGGCCGCAGGCCCATGCGGCCTCCCGGGGAATAGGCGTCCTTCTGGCGGGGCTTCTTCGCCACCGTATAGTGGTTCACCATGGAATCCATGTTGCCCGCCGTCACCAGAAAGGCCAGTCTGGGCTCCCCGAATTCCCGGATACTTTCCTTCCTCCTCCAGTCAGGCTGGGGGAGGATTCCCACCCGGTAGCCCCTGCTCTCCAGAAGCCGGCTGATCACCGCCGTGCCGAAGGAAGGATGATCCACATAGGCGTCCCCCGTTACATAGACGAAATCCACCTGATCCCAGCCCCGCTCTTTCATTTCCTGATAATTTACCGGCAAAAAATCCTGCATTTATAACTCCTCGTAGGTTCCCGTCATCACCTGACGGTAAGAATGTATGTAATAGTCGGCCACGGCCCGCTTCTCCGCCTCCTGGGGGAGGCTGTAGTCGTCCTGCACGGCGCACACGGTCATTCCCGCGTTTTTTCCCGCCAGAAGTCCCGGAACGATGTCCTCGAAAACCAGACATCTGCCCGGGTCTGCGCCCAGCTGTCTGGCGGCCTCCAGATAAACGTCCGGAGCGGGTTTGCCCTTTTTTACGTCGCAGGCGGTGATGATGCAGTCAAAATAGGAGCGGATCCCGTGGTTCTCCAGAACGGCCTCGATGAGGGACATATGATTGCTGGTGGCCATGCCCATGGTGATTCCCTGTTCCTTCAGCCAGGGGAGAAACTCCGCCGCTCCGGGCTTTAAGGGAACATGGTGACGGTACTGATCCATGGCCATATCCTGCCACCGCTGCTTGATTTCCTCCACCGTATCGGGAATGCGGAAGCGCTCTTTGAAATAGGCCGCCGTCTCCGTGAAGGACATTCCCTCCACAATTCCCTGCAGATCCGGAGGAACCTCATAGCCCAGCGCCCCCAGATATTCCACGTCGATTTCATCCCACACTCCCATGGAATCCACCAGAGTGCCGTCCAGGTCAAAGATCACGGATGTGATATGTTCCAGCATGAAAGCCTCCTTTAAAAATGGGGACCGCTGCCCTTCTGATCAACCGCCTGGGCGCGGTAGCCCTCCGCAATGATGTCAAGCTGCCGGTGAAACCGCTGAAGCTGCTGAAGATCCTTGGTCCGGAATACCCGGAGAAATTCGTCCTGGATCTTCATAACCTCCCGCTTGTTGGAAAGCTTGTACAGATTTTCGATGTTGTTGAGAATATCCTTCACCAGATTGGACTGCATCTGGGAGGAATTCTGAGCGTCCATGATCTCGTTGCGCACGGAGGACATCTCCCGGTCCAGAGAAATGATGGCGTCGGCGGCCTTGGTCAGGCGCTCCGCCACATGGGGAGGCATATCCCCCTTATATTTGTACTGAAGAGAATGTTCGATGGTCGCCCAGAAGTTCATGGCCATGGTGCGGATCTGAATTTCCGCCTGCAGCCGTTTCGGCCCCTGGAGCGTATCCACCGTATAATAAATGATCAGATGGTAGCTTCGATAGCCGCTCTGCTTCATATGCTTCAGATAATTTTTTTCGCTTTTCACGGTCATGTCGGTGCGTTTCTGGATAAGATCCGCCACCGTTTCAATATCCTCCTCGAACTGGCAGATGATGCGGATACCGGCAATGTCCTCCATCTCCTCCTCCATGCGCTCGATGGGGATATTTTTTCGATGGAGCTTTTCCAGAATGCTGGAGACGCTTTTTACCCGCCCTCTCACCTGCTCGATGGGCGAGTAAAGATCATTCTGCCGGTGCTCCGTGATGATATGCCTGAACTTGACCACCAGTTCCTTGACCGCCAGCTCGTAGGGGCATAAAATACTTCTCCATAACTGTATTTCCATATTGCTCGCTCCTCAGATTCTATTCCCGCGTTCCATACACTTTGGCGCGTTTCCTTGTATTATACATGAAATCCCCTGGTTTGTCTTGTCAATATGTATAATTTCTCCTTTTTTTCTCCAGCGCCTTCAGGACAAAATAGGGGTTCACGCTGAGTTCCTGGCGGGAGGGCGTCCGGATATAGATTCCCAGATGAAGATGAACGGGAAATTTCCCGGAGGCGCCCTCTTCTCCGTATCCCGTATTGCCCATATATCCCAGAATGTCTCCCGCCTTCACCGGATCCCCCGGCAGAAAATCCTCCTCGTAGTCCGCGAGATGGGCGTAATAAAAATAACCCCCTTTCGGGGAACGGATGCCGATCCGGTAACCGCCCAGGGGAAGCCAGCCGATGTTCTCCACCGTTCCGTCCGTGACGCTGACGATGGGATAGTATCCCGGCGTTTTTACGGGACCGAAAAGATCGCAGCCCTCATGGAGGCGCTTGCCCCCGAAGCTTCTGGGATCGCCCCACCCGTCTTCAAAGGTAATGCCGTCCCCCGCCACGGGAAAGAATTTCAGATCTCCCCAGACGGCTTCGTAGCAGGTCCGGAGGAGATCAAATTCCTTCCTTTTATATTTCAGATAGGGGGCTGCCGAGAAGGACAGCCTGCGGGAGGGGATTTCTCCGGGATCCAGTTTTCCGTTGAGCATCACTGCTGTGAGAAGCTTTCCGAAGCTCCCGCCCTCCGACTCTTTTTCCAGAAGCTGATCGTACATCGCGGCAGGAAGCTTCTGAAGACGGAATTCCCCGCTCTCGCAGGTACTCATGGTAAGAATGGAGGCCTGACTGCGCTCCAGTACCACGCACTGCAGAATCCAGATCATTGCCGCGAGAACCGCCGCAGATATGAGCAGATTCCACGAGGAATTCCTTTTGCCGAAAAACATGCTCCATCACCTGAACAGAACCGTCATGAATCCATGACCCGTATCTCTATAATATATGGAAGAGTGTATTGAGAAATTCCTGAAACACCCGTTTCTGTTTTTCGGATCCCGGAGGCACGGCTGCTCGGCCGGAAGTGTTTATTCCTTTAATTCCGCCAGCACTCTCACCAGATAATTCCAGACTCTCTCCACGGAAGCGATATCCAGCTTCTCCTCGGAGGTGTGGATATCCTTCATATTCGGCCCCAGGGACACACAGTCCAGGCCTTCCAGTTTCTTATAAAAGATCCCGCATTCCAGACCGGCGTGGACTGCCGCCACGTTCAGAGGACGCCCGTACAGCTCCTGGTAAACGGAGGCCATCTTATCCCGGAGAGGCGAATCCTTCCGGTACTCCCACGCCGGATACGCGCCGGTGATCTGACATTCCCCGCCCAGAAATTCTGTGAGATACTGAATTTTGTCCCCCAGGGCGTCCCTGGCGGCCTCCACGGAGCTGCGGACGCCGGAGCTGGCCAGAAGCTCCTCCCGGGAAAGCTCCAGAATTCCCAGGTTCGTGGAGGTTTCCACCAGATTCTCAATGGTTCCGCTCATCTTCTGAATTCCGTTGGGAATCTCCATGAGATAAAAGAGTACCTTCTCTCTGCTGACAGGATGGAGCACCTGAGCGTTTCCCTCTCCTTCCGGCAGAACTTCCACGGAGAGACCTTCGTCGCTTCCCAGATATTCCTCCCTCAGCTCTTTCTGAAACTTCGCGGCAAACTTCACGGCGCTTTCCAGCATTCCCGGCCCGAAAAGCAGCCGGCACTCCGCCTCCCTGGGAATGGCGTTGTCCTTGGAGCCGCCGGCCAGAGAAATCATTTCATAATCCACGGTTTCCTGAAGCTCATAGAGGAATCTTCCCATAAGGATATTGGCGTTTGCCCGTTTTTTATCGATCTCCGCTCCGGAATGCCCTCCGAGAAGTCCGAAAATACGGACGCGGGCTTTCTCTCCCTCCGCTTCCGTCCACTGCACCGGAATCCTGCTCACAGCACAGAGACCGCCTGCGCAGCTGATCCACATGCAGTCCTCGGATTCGGAATCCAGATTGATCATCCGCCGTCCTTTCAGGACGCTGCAGTCCAGGCCCTCCGCTCCCAGCAGGCCGATCTCCTCGTCCACGGTGCACACCAGCTCCAGGGGCGGATGGGGCAGATCCCGGCTCTCCAGAAGAGCCAGACCATAAGCCAGGGCAATGCCGTCGTCGCCTCCCAGGGTGGTTCCGCTGGCGGAAACGTACCCGTCAAGGACGCGGAGCTGCAGGCCGTCTTTCATGAAATCATGGTCAGAGCCCGGCTTTTTTTCACATACCATATCCATATGCCCCTGAAGGATCACGGTGGGGGCATTCTCATAACCGGGGGAAGCCGGCTTATAAATCACCACATTGTTCATCTCGTCCTGTACGCAGGAAAGCCCCATCTCCCTGGCAAACCCTGCCAGGTAATCGCTGATTCCCTTCGTGTTCCCGGAACCATGGGGAATTTTACAGATCTCCTCAAAATAATAAAAGACTCTCTCCGGTTTGCAGTTCTCCAAAACTCTCATGTTTTGCCTCCTTCATCCATATATTATAAAAAAATAAGTCGGGACGGGATCCCCTGTGAAACGTATCTGTATGCTTTTTGCGGTTGTTTTTATGCTGCTCTTTCTTCTGCGCTTTCCCTCCCAGGCCCTGGACGCCTCCAGGGACGGAATGAAACTCTGGCTGAATACGCTGATTCCCACTCTGCTTCCCTTTTTGATCCTCACGGGAATCATCCTCCGCACCGGCGGCGTCGAAAAGCTTCTCTCCCCCTTTTCCCCCGTCTGGAGGCATGTCTTCGGGCTGTCCTCCTCAGGCGCCTACGCCCTTCTTCTGGGACTTCTCTGCGGATATCCCATGGGGGCGAAGATAGCCTCGGATCTCTACACTCACGGAAAAATCGGCCGGCAGGAAGCGGAGTATCTTCTCACCTTCAGCAACAACGCCAGCCCGGCTTTTCTCACCACCTATCTGGCCCATGTCTGCCTGAAGGGACGGGTTTCCATGGCAGAGATCGCCGCCGTGCTGCTGGTCTCCGACTGTATCTGCATGGTGTTTTTCCGCTTTTTCGTGTTCCGAAACCGGACGGTTACAGAATCCTCCTCCGCAGGGGGAGATTTCGCCGGACAAGGGGACGAAAGCGCCGGGGCAGCCCGCCCCAAACCGCCAAAAAAAGAGACATCGCCAGTCAGCTCTCTGGGAACCGTCCTTGATGTCTCTATTATGAACGGATTTGAAACAATCACACGTCTTGGCGGATATATTCTGCTGTTCTCCATCCTGTCCGCGGGAGCGCGCCGTTTCTGGAACGTGGAATCCGCCGCCGGATATCTGCTGCTGGGAAGTCTGGAAATCACCACCGGTCTTCATCAGCTGGCGGACGCGTCTCTTCCCTGGAGCTTCCTCTATCCGGCCTCCATGATGCTCACCGCCTTCGGAGGGTTCTGCATTCTGGCTCAGACCAGAAGCGTTCTGAACCGGGAGCTCTCTTTCCGGCCTTATCTCTCCGCAAAGTGCCTCAACGCCTGCGTTACAGGAGGGATCCTTTTTCTGCTGGCCTGATGGGGCGCATGGACGCCTTCCATACGAAACTCCGGCCGATTGTGCCGGAAATTCTGCTCCCTTCCGGTTTTTCAGAAACATGTTCTCCTTAATTTTCTTCCATGCCGTCCAGCATATTATCATTCGCGGGAGGAGCCTGCTCCTCATGGTAGGCGTTGGACATGGCGGCTGCCTGGGCCGTCTGGGGCGCCAGCTCCTGACGGTTCTGATTTACCACATCCAGACAGTTCTGGAGCGCCTCGATGAATACTCTGTACTTGCCGCCGGCGTCCTCCAGAGTCTGGCTGAGTATGGAAGCGATGGTGGCCATCATATCGTCCGTGTAGGTGATGGAGCTCAGACGGATGCTGTTGGCGTCCTGCGTGGCGGAATCCACGATCTCCTGCGCCTGACGGTTGGCCGCGTTGATGGTTTCGTTGGCCTGAACGTATGCCTTCTGCATGATCTCATGCTGGGTCACAAGCTCCTGCGCCTTGGCCTGGGCGTCTGCCAGCAGGGCGTCTGCCTTGGCCTGGGCGTCCTCCAGGATGGCGTCCTTGTTGCTGATGATCTTCTGATAGCGTTTGATCTCGTCGGGAGTCTTCAGGCGCAGCTCCCGCAGCAGTTCCTCTATTTCCTCCTTATTCACCACGATCTTCGTGGTGGACAGCGGCTGATACTTACAGCTGTCTACGTATTCTTCGATTTCTTCAATGATCTGTTCAATTCTGCTGCTCATAGTACATTCTCCTTATCCTTTTTTGCTATGGTTTGACACAGCCTGCCTGCGCAGGGGTCAGACAGCGATGAACCTGCGGCAGGTTTTTATCCGTTGTACAGTTTTGCCTTCACTGCGTCTACGATCTGGGGAGGAGCGAATTTGGAAATGTCTCCCCCGAATCTGGCGACCTCCTTCATAATAGTGGAGCTGAGATAAGCATATTCCAGGCTGGTGGTAAGAAAGACCGTGTCTACATCCGGCGCCAGAACCCGGTTCGTCTGAGCCATCTGAAGCTCATACTCGAAATCTGTCACGGCCCGAAGTCCGCGCACGATCACCTGCGCATGATTGTCTCTGGCAAAATTCACAGAAAGCCCGTCAAAGGCCTTAATCTTCACATTAGGAATATTTGCAGTCGCCTTCTTTAATATATTAACACGTTCTTCTACAGAAAACAACGGACTTTTTGCGGAATTGTGCAAAACGCCTACCACAACGCTGTCAAAGGATAAGCTGGCGCGGCGGATCACATCCAGGTGTCCATAAGTAGCCGGGTCAAAGCTTCCGGGATATACGGCTGTTATCATCTATGACTTCTCTCCTTCTGTCAGGGAGTTTCTCCCGATTTTTGAATTTTATCAATGATTCGCCAGTCAGAAGCTTCCGTTCCCGTGAAAGGATCCATTACCATTCAATGATAACCGCCGGCTGCCGAACCAGAAATACATGTTTATTGGTCTTGTATTCTTTGGAGCGGAGGATCCGGTACCCCAGAGACTCCGCGTAGGAGAAATCCGTATGCAGCCAGGCTTCCACAATGATGAGAGTGTTTTCATCCGCAATGGTGCTGTCCTTCAAATACTCCAGCACGGTCCGCTCCAGCTCCTGACGGTAGGGCGGATCCATAAAAATGCAGTCAAACACTCCCTGATTCTCCAGCCTTTTTAATCCTCCGAACACATCCATGCTCAAGAGTTTACCATGTTCCGACAGCTTTGTAAATGTAAGATTTTCTCGAATGCAGGCGCAGGCCCGGGGATTTTTTTCTATAAATACAGCCTCCCTGGCCCCGCGGCTCAGCGCTTCGATTCCGATTCCGCCGCTTCCGCTGAACAGATCAAGAAATCTGCAGTCGGGGAGCTCCGGCTGCAGAATATTAAACAATGTTTCCTTAATGCGGTCTGTGGTGGGCCTTGTTTCCATGCCCGGCACGCTTTTCAGAGGAAGCCTCCGGGCCGTTCCTGCGATCACTCTCATTTCAGGTTCAGTCTCCAGTCCAGATCGCCCCGGGCAAGACCGAGAATCAGCAGCTCCGCTGTGGCTATGTTGGTCGCGCAGGGGATATTGTACTGATCGCACCGTCTGACGATGGCAGTAATATCCGGCTCCTTCGGATCTATCATTACAGGGTTGTAAAATAAAATGACCATATCAAGATCTTCCCGTTCCACCATTTCCATAAACTGTTTGTCTCCGCCAATGCTGCCCGCCAGGAATTTGTGTACGTGCAGGCTGGTTGCTTCTTCAATTCTTCTTCCAGTGGTACCTGTCGCGTAAACCTCATGCTTGGCAAGAATATTTTTGTAGGCGATACAAAAGTCCTCGATCAGCACTTTTTTACTATTGTGGGCAATGATACCTAAATTCATAATTCACCTCTCC